>NZ_PYUK01000005.1:0-380777 GCF_003097365.1 Pseudomonas sp. B1(2018) | reverse complement strand
CTGGTCGCGCTGGGTGCGACCACCACCCCCACGAGCGGCCCCGGGCATCATGGCCACATCAGCAATGGCAATCTGGTCGGCGATTCGGTGCGCGCCTCTCTGGCGGGCCGTTTGGGTCAGGCGGAAAACCAGAAAGACAACGCCTATAACCACATGAGCCTGCGTGAACTGGCCCGCGCTTCGCTGCATGATCGCGGCATTCTGGTGGCTACTCTTGATCCGATGGCCATGGTCGGCCTTGCGTTCACCCATGACTCCAGCGATTTCGGCAACATCCTGGTGGACAGCGCCGCCAAGTCGGTACTGCTCGGCTGGGACGAGGCGCCGGAGACCTACCACCTGTGGACCAAAAAGGGTCGCTTGAGTGACTTCAAGGTGGCATCCCGGGTCGGTATGGGGGCGTTCCCAAGCCTGCGTGAAGTTCGCCCAGGTGCGGAATACAAATACATCACCACCAGTGATCGTGGCGAAAAAATCCGCTTGGCTACCTACGGTGAAATGTTCAGCATCACCCGTCAGGCCATCATCAACGATGACCTCGACCAGCTGAGTACGGTGCCCTACAACATGGGGCTGGCCGCGCGCGGCACCATTGGCGATCTGGTCTACGACACGCTGATCCATTCGCCGGTAATGAGCGACGGCAGAGAGCTGTTCGATGCCGAACGCAACAACCTGTTTACTGGTGCCAGCGCCAATATGTCGATCGAAGCGCTGAGTAAGGCCAAGACCGCCATGGCCTTGCAGAAAACTCAAGTCGAGGGCGGCAAGCCCCGGACCCTGAACATTCGCCCGGCGTTTGTTTTGGTACCGGTGGCGCTGGAAGACAAGACCAACCAACTGATTCGCTCGGCATCGGTGCCTGGCGTTGACACCAATGCCGGCATCGACAACCCGATCCGCAACTTCGCCGCAGTGATCGCCGAGCCACGCCTTGACGATGATTCAGCAACCACCTGGTATCAGGCAGCCCGCCAAGGCGCCGACACCATCGAAGTCGCCTACCTGGACGGCGTTGAGCAGCCATACATGGAACAGCAACAGGGTTTCACCATTGATGGCGTGACGAGCAAGGTTCGAATCGACGCCGGGGTCGCGGCGCTGGACTATCGAGGCCTGAACAAGTCGATCGGTGCGGCAGCAACTAAAGCCCGCTAACGGCTGTTGATAACCCTATACACCCCGCCGCGTGCGGGGTTTGTTGTTTCTGTACAGGAGAAATGTGTATGTCCAAGAATTATTCGGGTGCCGGCCAAACGGTGACCTTCACTGCCCCGGTCGGTGGGGCAACAGCGGGTGTGCCGCTGGTATTGGTAGATCTGGTGGTGATCCCGATTGCCAGTGGCATCGAGGGTGACATGTTGGTCGGTCATATCGGTGGCGTCTGGCGCTTGGCCGCCGACGCGGCGCTGCTGCAGGGGCAAAGGGTGGCCCTACAAGCCGGTGTACTGGTTGATCCGCTGACTGCCACCGGTGATTTGGTGCCATTCGGCAAGCTGCTGAGTGCCCCGGTCGGTGGGATTGCCGAAGCGTTGTTGATCCAGTGACCACGCTGGGCCGCTTTCGTGACGTCACGGCCCGGATGGATGCGGTGCTGGTCGATCGCCTCGGCGATCGCGCCATCAAGCCGGACGGCGTGCCGCTGTTCGGTGCGTTCTTCTCGCCCTTTGTCGGTGCGGATGTGGGTGGCAAATCGAAGAGCGTGCGCTTGGGCAATGCCATCGTGACGGATAACGTACTGGCGCCGACTTTCATGGCCCGCGTGGTGGAGGCGGTGGGCATCGAGAAAGATACCTTTCTTACCGTCGATCTACCGGTGGAGCAGGGTGGTGGTCGTTACAAGGTCAGCAAGCGCGAGCCGGACGGCGCCGGCATGGTCACTTTCATACTGAGTTTGAACAATGGATGAGCTGACGACCCTACACAATGCGATCGAGGCGACGTTTCGCGCCGGGTTGCCGTCGGTGGTGAGCGTCGAGGCGTTCCCTGAACTGGACGCTGAAGTCGGTCTGCCGGCGGTGTTGTTTGCCCTGACGGAAATCGGTGAAGCCCCCGACAATGGCAGCGGCAAAACCTCCCTGAGCGGCCGCTTTCAGGTGTGCATCATGGTCGATTCGACCATCAGCAAAGCGGCCTTGCAGGCCGCCATTCTGGCCGCCGAGATCAGCAAGATTTTGCGCGGGCAGTATTGGGGGTTGGACTTTGTCGAAGAGGTGCAGGAGGTACGTGCATTCCCGGACGACTCGATGCCAGAGCTGGCGCAATTTGTGGTGTGGATCGTGGAATGGAAACAGGTGTTCCAGATTGGCGAAACCGAATGGTTATGGGCAGTCGAGCCACCGGGTTCCCTGTACCTGAACGTCGACGGCTGCACCGGTACCGGCAATGAAGACCACTACTTTCAGCCGGAGGATCTGGCATGGGATACGTCAGCGCTGAGCACGACCGGATGATTGCCGCGATGCTGCTGCCCTGCGTGGTGGTCGGCATCGATCTAATGGCCGGCCGGGTGCGGGTCAAGGCCGGTACCTGGGTCAGTGCCTGGGTGCGCTGGCATAGCCTGGCCGCCGGCAAGGCCCGTCACTGGCGGGCGCCGAGTCCGGGGGAGCAGGGCGCATTGTTCAGCCCCAGTGGGGACCCGGCCATGGGCACCTTTATCCCGGGGCTGTATGGCAACGCCGGGGCGCCGCCGGACAACCGCGATCACGTCGAGGCCTGGTACTTCGACGATGGCGGCTCGCTGGTCTACGACTGGCAGGCCGGCAGCTACAGCATCGCGTTACCCGACGGCAGCAGCGCGACCATCACGGTCGGTGGCTCGCAGTTTGAAGTGACGCCGGCTCAAGTCCGGGTGACTGCCAGCCAGATCACGCTGGTGGGTGAGGTGAGCATCGACGGTGCGCTGAGCGTGTCCGGCGACATCAGCGGCGCCGGTACGATCATGGATGCCGGGGGCAACAGCAGCAACCACTCGCATTGAGTGAACATTCATCTTCGGCCCGCCGCGCGCGGGTTTTTTCATGTCTGGAGAAAAAGCATGACGAGTAAAACCAAGGACGTATCGGTAGCCAGCGATGAGCCGATCCCGGCCACGCCGGCCGCGCTCTGTACCTTCCGCGACACGCTCTATACCTCGCGGGTACTGGTCCTGCTGGAGACGGGGCGCACCTTGAAAGTGGAAAAGGCCCAGGTTGCGGTGGCCTCGGAGGATACGGTCGCGATTGAGTATTTGCATGGCCGCAAGGATTTTGTCGCGGTCGAGGGCTGATCCAATGATCGGGATGATCGGACTGGATCGCCGCACCGGCCAGCTGATTTCCGGCCTCGATCACCTGCGCCAGTCCATTGAGGACATCTTGTCGACGCCCTTGGGCAGCCGGCGCATGCGCCCGGAGTACGGCAGCAAGCTGCGGCGCTTTGTCGACCTGCCGGTCAATGACGGCTGGAAGAGTGCGGTGCAAGCCGAGGTGGCCAGCACGCTCGGGCGTTGGGAGCCTCGCCTGAAACTGGGCCGGGTGCGCGCCGTGGCCATCCTCGACGGGCGTATCACCTTTGAGCTGACTGGGCAGTACCTGGGCAGCGACGTGACTTTGGAGGTGTCCGCATGACCATGGAGCTGGCGGCCCTGCCGCCGCCGCAAGTGCTGGAAGACCTCGACTTTGAAGTGGTCTACCAGGAGAAGCTGGAAGCCTTCCGCCTGAGCATGGGCGATAACTGGAGCGCGGAGCTGGAGAGTGATCCGGTGCTCAAGCTGATCGAGCAGGCCGCATATGGCGCCTTGCAGAATCGGGCGCGGGTCAACGATGCGGGCAAGGCCTTGCTGTTGGCCCACGCCGAGCGTGCTGACCTCGATCACCTAGCGGCGAACGTCAACCTGCAACGCCTGGTGATTCAGGCCGGAGATCCGAGCACGATGCCGCCGACGCCGCAGGTGCTCGAAGAGGACGATGCCCTGCGCGAGCGGGTGCAGCTATCGTATGAGGGGCTGACCACGGCGGGGCCGCGCAACAGCTACATCCTGCATGCACGCAACGCTTCCGGCCTGGTGGCCGATGCTACGGCGGAAAGCCCATCGCCGGCCGTGGTGGTGGTTACCGTGCTCAGCCTGGAAGGCAGCGGCGCGGCCTCACCGGAACTGCTGGAAGAGGTCCGGCTGCACCTCAATGACGAGGACGTGCGGCCGGTGGCCGACCGCCTCACGGTGCAGAGCGCCGTGGTCATCGATTACCACATTGAAGCGGTGCTGTACCCGCAGGCACCGGGGCCGGAAAACGAAGCCTATCTGGCCGAAAGCCAGAGACGCCTGAGCGAGTGGATCAACCCGCGTCGTCGCTTGGGGTTGGAAGTGGCGCGCTCGGGGATCGATGCGCAGTTGCACATTCCCGGCATCGCCAGGGTTGAGCTGCTGGGCTGGACCGACATCAGACCAAGCAAGGCCGAGGCGGCGTACTGCACGGGTTACAACGTGGTGCTGGGAGCCAGTCTGACATGAGCAGTCAGCTACCGCTCAATAGCACGCCGCTGGAGCTGGCCGTGGAAGCGGCCAACTACGAAAACACGCTGATTCCGCTGCGCAGTTTGTACAACGCCGACACCTGCCCCGAACACCTGTTGCCGTACCTAGCCTCGGCCTGGTCGGTGGACCGCTGGAACAACAACTGGACCCAGGAGGCCAAGCGCACGGCGATCCGTTCGGCGTACGACGTGCACGCGCGCAAAGGCACCATCGGTGCGCTGCGTCGGGTGGTCGAGCCCTTGGGCTACCTGATCGACGTCGTGGAATGGTTCGACACTGTGCCGGAAGGCGTGCCCGGCACCTTCGCTCTGGAGGTCGGCCTGAATGACTCGGGCATCACCGAGGAACTGTACGAGGAACTGGCGTGGTTGATCGACGACGCTCGTCCGGTCAGCCGGCATATGACCAACCTGGCGCTCAGTCTGCAGACCGAAGGGGTGCTGGGCATTGCCGTGTGCGTGCAAGAAGGCGAGGAGATCGACGTGTACCCCCCGGCCCCGCAAGACATCGACGTGACCGGCTCTTTTGGCCCGGCGCTCTGCGTTGATGAAACCGATACTTTGGACGTTTATCCCTATGATTGATAAGACCAGTCAGTTTTTTGCCATTCTCACGGCAGTCGGCGAAGCCAAACACGCCAATGCCATCGCCATGGGCCTGGACTGGATGTTCACCGAGATGGGCTTGGGCGATGCCAACGGCACCGACCCGATTCCCGATCGCCTGCAGACCCAGTTGATCAACGAATGGCGCCGGGCGCCGATCAACCAGATCCGTGTCGATCCGGCCAACCCCAACACGGTGATCACCGAGCAGATCATTCCGCCGGAAGTGGGCGGTGAGTGGATTCGCGAGATCGGCCTATACGATGTCGACGGCGACCTGGTGGCGGTGGCCAACTGCGCGCCGAGCTACAAACCGTTGCTGGACCAAGGCAGTGGCAAGACCCAAGTCGTGCGGATGAATTTCATCGTCAGCAGCTCGGCGAACATCGTGCTGAAGATCGACCCGGCGGTGGTGCTGGCCACCCGCGAATACGTGGACCTCGCGATCAGCGAAGCGCTGGCCAAGCTGGATCACAAACAGTCAGCGCGGGTGGCGGCCACAGTCCCCATCACCCTGAATAATGTGCAGACCATCGATGACGTGGCCATGGTTGTCGGTGACCGGGTGCTGGTGACTGCCCAGGCAGAAGCCCAGGACAACGGCCTGTATGTCGTCAGCGCCGAAGGCTGGACGCGGGCCGCCGATGCCGACAACAGCCCGGAAGTGACCCCGGGGTTGTTCATCCACGTCGAGCAGGGCACGACCAACGGCGACAGCCTCTGGCAGTTGGTCACCGACGCGCCGATCACCCTCGGCACCACCGGTTTGCAGTTTGAAATGATCGCAGGCGGCAGTGGGGGCGGTGTGGGCACGTTTCGCAGTGTCACCGTCGATGCCCTTGGGCGTGTGATCGCTGGCACCAACCCGACCACCCTGGACGGCTACGGCATCACCGACGCCCTGGCGGCCAGCGAAAACCTGGCCGATGTCGCGGATGTGGTCGAGGCTCGGAATAACCTCGGGCTGGGCACCGCCGCGACCGCTGATGCTCAAACCTATCTCCACGATCCAACGCCTGATGCGCTGATGAAGGTCGGAGCGTTCGGCTGGGGCGGGCCCGCCTATGCGGTCAGTGATGTTGACATCGGTGGCTTGAACGCGGAGACGGCCCTCTATTTCATCAGCAATGGCATAGGAGGGCCTGGAGGCGGGATCTATGAGGGTTGGGTTCGCGTCTCAGCGATTACACCAGGTCAATACGCCTTCCAGGAGATTTATGGGAATGCCGACCACACCCTACACCGCCGGGCCTTGACTGCCGGTGTCTGGGGCGAATGGGAAAGCATCTGGGACTCAACCAATCTGGTTAAACAAATCTACCCCCAAGATGACACGCCAGGCCGTGTATTGCTCACGGGTGCTTATGGCATCGGTCACGGGGGGATTATCCTACCTGAAGGCACCGATCTAGACACAATCACTACCGTGGGCATTTACCGGGTGAACCCCGGCCCGAACGTTCCAGAAGGATGTCAATTCTCCCCCATGCTGGTTGCGGTCAGTCAAGACACCCTCTGGCAACAAATCATCGGCTATAACACCGGTACAACTTACACCCGTGGCGGTGTTCAGACCCCAGAGGGATACGTATTCAGTGCGTGGGTAACGGGCTGGGACACTAGTAACTTTGACCCTGCTGCGTACCAACCTGCGTTGGGCTTCACTCCCGTGCAGCAAGGCGGGGTGGCGGGTCAGGACGCCAATAAAATCTACATTGGCTATGAAAACGTCTCGGGCAAAATAAAAATACAGGTTGATGCGCAGGATTTCGGGGGGATCTGGACCGAAAGCAATTTTGATCCTGCTGCCATATTCTCGCTTCCTGTCGGCGTGCCGTTTCCATGGCCAACCGCTACGCCACCCGACAAATGCGTTTTGATGGGGGGGCAGCCGTTCAATGTCGAGTGGTACCCGGCATTGGCAGCCGTGTATCCCAGCGGCTTCCTGCCAGACATGCGCGCCGAGTCGATTCGTGGTCTGGATGGCGGGCGCGGAATCGACCCCGACTCTGGGCGTCCCGTGTTGAGCCTTCAACTCGACACGCTACAAAACATGACGGGTGAACTCAGGCTACAGGACGATGATTCGATGTTGCTGGTGAATACCGCGACCGGCGTATTTACGGCTACTGGTTACATGACGAGTGATATACCCGCTGCACCACGAGTCAGTACAACGGGCAACATGTCGGTAACTTTCAATCCTTCAGCCGTCGTTCGTGTGAGCACGGAAACTCGAATGCGCAACGTCGCTTACAACTACATCTGCAGGATGTATTGATGACTACTTTAGTGAATGGTTTTTTTGATGAGAGTGGCTGGATCGACGTTTACACCTTCAGTGAAACCACGGGTGAGTACCTCGGAAAGCACGACATCTATGTGAGTCGCGGCTGCGGTCTACCGGCTGGCGCAACGCTGGAGGAGCCGCCTGAAGCCCCGGAGCAACAGGTGGCCGTTAGGCAGCAGGATGCATGGGGTGTCGTGCCCGACTTCCGGGGCGTGGCTTTCCGCACCACTGATGGTGCCGAGGTGACGCACTCGATGCCCGGTGAGTTACCGGCCGAGCTGACGACCTTGCCGCGACCGAGTTCGGCCTATATCTGGGATGGTCTCGACTGGGTGCTGGATGCCGCGCTCGATCTGGCGCTACAGAGCCGGCGAGAACGATCGTGGATCGAAAATGAACTGCACTGGGCGGGCCGAGAGCTCGACAAGCATCTGGATGCTGACCCGACTGCGCTCAGCACGGAATCCGCCTGGCGCACCTACCGCAATGAACTGCGGGCCTGGCCTCTTTCACCAGACTTTCCAGCCAGTGATAAACGGCCGTTAAAGCCGGACGGACTGACCAGCACCGCGTCCTGACGCCCCGCATTGCCGGGGCGTTTTCTTTTCCATGCTGCACGTCACCGCACATTCTCACGGCCTCGCTGATGCGGGGCTTTTTCGTTTCTGGAGCATCACTCTATGAGTTTTTTTCACGGCGTCACCGTGACCTTGGTGGACACCGGCGCCCGGCATATCGCCACCCCGTCCGCGTCGATCATCGGTCTGTGCAACACCTTCACCGTGGGGCCGCCGGCCACGGCTGCAGCCAACGAACTGCTGCTGATCACCCGCGAAAGTGAAGCGGTCGCCGCCTGGGGGCCGGATGCGGCGATCACCCAGGACTGCAAGGCGATTTTCAAGCGGTCCAAGGCGGTGATTGTCGCCGTCGGTGTGCCGCTGCTGGACGACCCGGCCGAGCAGCTGTCCGCGATCATCGGCGGGGTCTGGGCCGACGGCAGCCGTACCGGCATGCAGGCGTTGCTCAACGGTAAAAGCAAGTTCAACGCCCAGCCACGCTTGCTGGTGACTCCGGGGTATTCGGCGACGTTGGCAGTGGCCACCGAACTGGTGGCGCTGGGTGACAAGATGCGGGCCATGGCCATCATTGACGGGCCGAACACCACCGACGAAGCCGCCATTGAATACGCCGAAAATTTCGGCAGCAAACACGCCTACATGGTCGATCCGGGCGTGCAGTTCTGGGACACCGGGACCAGTGCCACCGTCAACGCACCGGCTTCGGCTTGGACCGCTGGCCTGTTTGCCTGGACCGATGCCACCTACGGTTTCTGGGCCTCGCCGTCGAACAAGGAGTTTGTCGGCGTTACCGGCACCACGCGGCCGATCGAGTTTCTCGACGGCGATGCGTCCTGCCGGGCCAACCTGCTGAACAACGCGAACATCACCACGATCATCCGTGATGACGGCTACCGCCTGTGGGGCAACCGCACGCTGTCCAGCGATCCGAAATGGAAGTTCGTCACCCGCGTGCGCACGCTGGACATCGTCATGGACGCCATCCTCTACGCGCACAAGTGGGCCGTCGACCGCTCGATCACCGCGACCTACGTCAAGGATGTGACCGAAGGCTTAAAGGCCTTCATGCGCGACCTGAAGAACCAAGGCGCGATCGTCAATTTCGAGATCTATGCCGACGAAGAACTGAACACCTCCAGCGAACTCAGCGACGGCAGGGTGTACTGGAACATTCGGTTCACCGATGTGCCGCCGGCCGAAAACCCGAACTTCCGCGTGGAGGTGACCGATCAGTGGATCACTGAAGTGCTGGACACCGCTGCCTAAGGAGGCCGTTTTATGATTCCGGAAGTGCTCTACAACACCAACCTGTTCGTGGACGGCATCAGCCTGCAAGGCGACGTGCCGAGCCTGACCCTGCCCAAGTTGACCCTCAAGACTGACGAATACCGCGCGGGCGGCATGGATGCGGCGGTCGAACTCGACATGGGTATGGAGAAGCTGGAAGCCAGCTTCCTCACCAATGGTGTGCGCCGCGAGGTGCTGAAGTTCTTCGGCCAGTCCGACTTGACCGGGTTCAATGCCTCGTTCCGCGGAGCTTTTAAAGGCCAGAAAGGTTCGGTCAAGGCGGTGATCGCCACCCTGCGTGGCAGCCTCAAGGAAGTCGACCCGGGGGACTGGAAGCCGGGTGAAAAGGGCGAGTTCAAGTACGCCGTTGCGGTGACCTATTACAAGCTGGAAATCGACGGCAGTGTGATGTTTGAAATCGATCCCCTCAACTCGATCCGTGTCGTCGATGGTACCGATCAACTGGCCGCCGTGCGGTCCGCCCTGGGCATGTAAGGAGCAACACCATGAACAACGCGAAAGACAACGTCCTGCCGAAATGGCTGCAACTGGGCAGCGGCATCGCCACCGTGACCCTGTCCCGACCGAGCGAGGCTAACGGCATTCAGGTCGACAAGCTGACCCTGCGGGAGCCGACGGTGCGCGAGATGCGCGCCGCCACCCTGCAGGGCGGTAGCAACGAAGAAGAGCAGGAAATGGTCTTGTTCTGCAGCCTGGCGAGCATCGGCCGTGCGGATCTGGAGGGGCTGCTGATGCGCGATTACCGTCGTTTGCAGACCGCCTATTTTCGTCTGGGAGCAGATGACGGGGTTTAACCCCGCGCTGCAAAAGGCTCTGGCCAAACGCTTGGCCATCGAGCTGAATTTTTCGGCGGCCGAGATTCAGGGGTTGTCGTTTTCCGAGATGGTTTGGTGGCTCACGGACTGAGCCAAATCCCGTCGCACACAGGTAACCTGCATGGCGAACAAACTCTCGCTCGGGCTGGTGATTGGCGGTGCCGTCGATTCCTCCCTCGGCGCCGCCTTCAAGAACGTCAGCGGCGAAATGAAAAAGCTCGAGGCGCAAACCACCCGCGCCAAGGGCTTGCAGAAAGTCATCGGCGAGACCATGCGTCTGCGCGATGAATGGAAAAAAGCCCACGACAGTGGGGCGGCCAACGCCGATGCTTTGCTGCGCAAACTGGAGACCAATACCAATAGCCTGCGCAAGCAGGGGGTGGAAGTCGGGCGCTTGCGTCAGGAGTACCTGGCGCTGGGCAAGGTGGTGCGCAGTGCCGAGTTCAAAGCCAAAGGGATGGGGCAGGTCGAGGAGGGGCGAGAGAGCCTGCGCAGCGGGTTCGGTACGGCGGTGGCCGGTACCACCCTAGCGGCCGTGCCGACCAAGGTCAGCGCGGATTTTCAGGCGATCATTCGTGACATCGCGATCAAGTCCGGTACCGCCAACACCCAGCAGGAAGTGAACACCGCGCGCGACATCGTCCAGACCTCAAAAGACACCGGCATGGCCAACACCCAGGTGGCCGAGCTGGTGAACCAACTGGTTGGCGGCGGCATGGATCTGACTGAAGCGCTGAAGTACGCCCCGGTGGCGGCGAAGTTTGCAGTCGGGCAGGGCGCGTCGGGCACAGACACGGCGAAGATGATTCTGGCGATGCAAAACAACGCCAAGATCACCGACCCTCAGAAAATGGAACAGGCCCTGGCGTCGGTCGCGTTGCTGGGCCAGCAAGGCAGCTTCGAAGCGGCCGACATGGCCAAGTGGTTTCCGGAACTGCTGGCACAAATGGCCAGCAGCGGTATCACCGGTCAGGATGCGGTGACCCAGTTGGGCGCCATGCTGCAGGTGCAGATCAAGAGCGCCGGCAGCGCCGATGAGGCGGCGAACAACCTGAAAAATTGGATTGCGAAAATCGGTTCAGGGGAAACGGTCAAAGGCTACGCCGATGCCGGTATCGACTATCAGGGCTCAATGAACGCCGCCATTGGCAAGGGCCTGTCGACCTTTGAGGCCAGTTTCGAACTGGCGCGTCGGTACGTGGAAAAAACCGACCCGAAAAAGGCCAAGCAGCTGGATCAAGGGTTGACCCGAATCAGCCAGGAGACGGACCCGGCCAAGGCGCAAGCCATGGCCGATGCCTTGGCTGCCACCTTGCGTACCGGCGATCTGTTTGCCGACATGCAGGTCAAGACCGCGTTGATGGCGTACACCCAGAACAAAAAATTCTACGCGGACCTGAAAAAAGGCGCCTCGGACCCCAACGGCCCACGCAAGGACATTCTCGACAAAAATCTGAATGAACGGCGTGAAACGTCAGCGCAACGCTGGGCCGAAACCGGTCAGGCGTTCAACGATTCGTTGCGCGCAATCGGGGATGCCCTGCGCCCGGCGACGGATGCGCTGGCCACCGGTATCAGCGGCGCGGCGCGGGGCTTGACCGCGTTGTCCGAGCAAGCGCCCCAAGTGGTGCTGGGCCTAGCGGCAGTGAGTACCGGAGCGCTGGTGCTGGGCAAGGCGTTGGCCATGCTCAAGATCGGCCGGGGTCTGGCCAACATCGCGCGCGGTTCGGCCGGCGACCGGTCCAATATCGTGCAGCGTGTGTTCGTGACCAACGCGAATGACGGCGATGACGACGGGCTGGATCACGGCAAAGAAAGGAAGGGCGGAAAGGGCAAAAGCCCTGCAAGTCGGATGTCCCGTGGCATGAAAGTGGGCGGGGCACTGGCGGTGGTCGGTGCCGGCGTTCAGGTGGTGGACACTTACCAGAACGCCACCACCCGTGATGAAAAGGCCGAAGGCTACGGCGAGGCGGCAGGCAGTCTGGCCGGTGGCTTGGCGGGTGCAGCGGCCGGCGCAGCCATTGGTTCGGTCATCCCGCTGCTCGGTACCGCAGTGGGTGGGGTGATCGGTGCCTGGCTCGGGGCGTGGGGCGGCGGCGACGTCGGCGCGACCATGGGCAAGGCCTTGTTTGGCGGGCCGGACATACTGAAAGCACCGCTCGGCATCTTTCCCATGGCCGCCGGTCAAGGGGTGGGCGCGGTCGTGCGTGCAATGGACAGCGCCCCCGCCGCGCCGGTCACGGCGGCGGCATTGATGTCGAGCACCGCAGCGAAGACACCCGAATGGCCGAAGGTCGATCAGCAATTCACCTTCGCCCCAGCCCCGGTTTTTCAGGTGCAAGGCGATGTGAAAGACCCAGCACAGTTGGTTCAGGAACTGATGCCGTATCTGCGCCGTCAGTTTGAAGACTTCGCCCGGGAGGCGCGTGACCGCCAGTTGTTTGATGCGCCCCATGTGGGCTAAGGAAGTGTTATGGCGGATGAAAAAAACTACCTGGAGCACCTGCAGGGCGGGCTGAAGTACATGGTCGACGCGGGGGAGGCCGGGCGCACTGACCTGGAGTCCATGACCGGACCCATGAATGGGGCGTTGAATGAAATCAGCGGGGCGGCCGATGCGCTGGAAGGTCTGCCCTTTATCAGCGAGGACCTGAGCGACAAGACCCGACGCCTGCAGGATGCGATCAACTCGGCGCAGGCCAAGATCGGCAAGGTCGCCAGCTACTACAACCAGACCCAGCGAGCCTTGGCGCAGTTTGAAGAGCACTTTTCCGCCCTGACCGAACAGATCGGCCGGTTTGGCGCGGCGTTCAACAAGGTGGCCGGTAAGGCCAATGCCGCGTTGGGCAATATTTTCCCCACGGAATGGTTTGCCGGCGACATGACGCCGATTCCTGATGCGGTGAAGCCATTCCCGCACCTGTTGATCATCTACCCGCTCAAGGCCAATGAGCGGCCGTATTACTTCAACCTGGACACAGCGGCGTTTGACGAGCTACGCCGGCAGACGTCGTTTCGCTGGGCCGCGCAGGAGCGCCTGACCCGGCGGCCAGCGCAACAGGCCGTGGGGCTGGGCGAGGAGAAAATAACCATCAAGGGCGCGATCTACCCGAGCTTCAAGGGGGGGCTGAAGCAGCTGGATACGCTGCGCAGTATCGGCGCCAAGTTGCTTCCTCTGAACCTGACCACCGGTTACGGCGAGGTGCTGGGCAACTGGTGTCTGACCAATATCGACGAGGAACAAAGCGCCTTGCTGCCCGGGGCCATCCCGCGCAAGCAGGGTTTTTCATTGGAGTTTGTCCGTTATGGCGATGACCTGCAGAACGGCTGACGGGGATGTGCTCGATACCCTGTGCCACCACTATTACGGCCACCTGAACCGCTGCGTCGAGGCGGTGCTGGCTGCCAACCAAGGTTTGGCCGATGAACCACAACCGTTCCGGGCGGGCGTACTGATCACGCTGCCGGAGTTGGTGGTCGAGACTGACAGCGTGATTTCACTGTGGGATTGATCCCGTCATCCAGCCCGCCGCGTGCGGGCTTTTTCTTGCCTGGAGTACCACGATGCAACCGCTGTTTCGTATCGTCGCCGACGGCGCCGACATTACCGCGCTGATCGATGATCGGTTGGTTTCGCTGCAGCTTTCCGACCGCCCCGGCATGGCGTCGGATTCGTTTGAGTTGCGCATCGACGACCGTGACGGCGCGGTGTCGCTGCCTGTCCGTGGCGCGAGCATCGAAGTCTACCTGGGTTATGCCGGCGCCGACCTGACCCGCATGGGCCGCTACACCGTGGACGATGTCGCCGTCTCTGGCCCACCGGACACGCTGGTGATCAGCGGCAAGGCCAGCGACATGCGTGGCAGCGGCAAAACCACGCGCAGCGGCAGTTGGGAGGATGTCAGCCTGGCGCAGATCGTCGGTGACGTGGCGGCCCGCAATGGCTGGCAGCCGTCATGCCCAGTCGACACCCGGGTGCCGCGCATGGACCAGCTCAATGAATCCGACTTCAACTTCATCACCCGGGTGGCCAAGAAGCACGACTGCACGGCCAAGGTGGCCGACGGCAAGCTGCTGGTCTTGCCGCGACAGGGCGGGCAGAGCGCCAGTGGGAAGGCCTTGGCGGTCATCACCCTGCAGCGCAGCGATGTCACCCGCTGGCGGTTTCTCTTGAGCGATCGCAGCGCGCATCAGGGCGTCAGCACCCAGTACCAGGACCCGGCCAGCGGCGAGCTGCTGATCTCGCACCTGGACAACCCCAACGTGCCCGAAGGCCTGCCACCGGTGCACACCGATCGCCATATCTATCCGGACCGCACGGCGGCCGATGAAGCGGCCAAGGCCCGTCTGGCCGCGTTCAACCGTTCGACCGCCTCGGTGCGTCTCGACCTGCCGGGGCGTACCGACCTGTTTGCCGAAATCATGATTGAGGCGCAAGGCTTCAAGCGCGGCCTCGATGGTGAATACCTGGTGGAGTCGGTGGATCACACCTTCACCCCGTCCGGTTGGACGGTGTCGATGGAGTGCAATGGCGGCAAGGAGGGCAAGGCCAAGGCTTCAGGCAAGCCGCAGAAAGTCGTGCTTGAAGTGGCCGATTGATCGTCCGGGCGTGAGTCTCGTGCCCGGGCAAAGTAGTTTGAAAGGAGCGGCCAAGCTGGATGCGTCAACATCCAGCCTGACCACCGTCCCCGCAGATTGTCCCTGCAAGTCCCGCCAAGGCTCCTGCTCTGTGCACAAAGCAGAGCGAGCCTAGCACCTGTTTATTTATACAGTAAAGGTCTTGCTATCCATGTCTTCACCCATCATCCCTTGGATGGGCGGCAAACGCCGTCTGGCCGATCGCCTCATTCCGCTGTTTCCACCGCATGAATGCTACGTCGAAGTCTTTGCCGGCGGCGCCGCGCTGTACTTCATGCGGCCTCAGGCAGCACCCGTGGAAGTCCTCAACGACATCAACGGCGACCTGGTGACGCTGTACCGCGTGGTGCAGAACCACCTTGAAGAGTTTGTGCGCCAATTCAAATGGGCGCTGAGCTCGCGCCAGGTGTTCGAGTGGCAGAAGATGACCCGCGTCGAAACCCTGACCGACATCCAGCGCGCCGCGCGATTTTTCTATCTGCAGCACCATGCCTTCGCTGGCAAGGTGTCCGGGCAGACGTTCGGTACCGCGACCACCACCCCGTCGATCAACCTGCTGCGCATCGAGGAAAACCTCTCAGCCGCGTGGCAGCGTCTCTCTGGCACCTACGTGGAGAACCTGCCCTGGCTGGAATGCGCCGAACGTTACGACCGCGCCCACACCTTCCACTACATGGACCCGCCGTACTGGCAGACCGCAGGTTACGGGGTGGATTTTCCATTCGAAAACTATGAACGCATGGCCGACTTTATGCGCCGCTGCAAGGGCAGGGTGATGGTCAGCATTAACGACCACCCGGACATCCGCCGAGTGTTCGAAGGCTTTCACTTCGAGACGCTGGATATCCGCTACACCACGACCAACCAACGGCAGGGCAAGGCTGAGGTCAGTGGTGAACTGGTGATCATGAACTGGGAGCCGGCGGCGTTAGGTGGTCTTTTTTGAAGAGCGGCATCCATTAGCTGCCTGTAGCTCAAAAATGATTCGAGTCTTGCGGTCTAAAACCATTGTCAGGCTCTGGATCTGTGACAGTTGATTGGAGGTTTCCGTTTCAAGGTTTGCCATCCATACCCGATTTTTTTTGAGCTCGGCAGTCAACTGGGCGTTTATTTCGACCAGGCAGGAGATGTTTTCTTTTGCCGTACGCAGCTGGAACCTAAGTATCTGGATGTCCTCTTCGAGCATGCTTGCGTAATGCTTAACGGTTTCGAGCCGGGTTGGACAGCCAAGCCAATCGCTGGTGTCTTCAATTTCGTATGAGGCCACGGTGGTGCCTACCAAGAACTGTTTGAATATACAGTGATCGAGGCGTGAGATTTTCGCGAGCATGAGGCGACCAGGCGGAAACTTATCTGGGGTTTATCGGCAGAGCGCCGGAGATGGTTGGGCCAATTTCTGGGCCATTTTTCGAGGAGTGACGGAACGAGGCGGGAGGGGGTGGGATTCGGCTACTGAATTTAGAGGCCCTAGACCCGACAAGCGCAATATTTTTATGTCGCGTTCTTGGTTCGGAATTGATAAACCTGCTACTTTCCAAACTTCAATGGATCGGCAATGCGACTGGCTGGGGCAAATTAATGGCTAAAAAAATTATACTTGTACACGGCTTGGGAGGTACAGCTAATGAAACCTGGGGTAATTTTCCCATGTTTCTTGAGCAGGATGCAGATTTAGAGTTTGGGATCGTATTATATGGCTATCAATCTCCTCACTTATTTTTTGGGTTTTGGCAGCGTGCCCCAAGCCTTGCAAATATAGCCAATGGTCTATTAACTGATATTACAGCCAGATGTGATTTGGATAAGGATGAAATAATATTAGTTGGCCATAGTTTGGGTGGGTTGGTTGTAAAGAAGTTGCTCCTCATAATGAGGGATAAGCAGGTTGTTCATAAAATAAGAAAAATCTGTTTCTTTGATGTGCCTCATGATGGTTCGGCGTACGCCAATGTGGGGAAATATTTGTCGTTCAGGAATCGCCACTTGAAAAGTTTATGTCGAGACTCTAGTGAGCTCGATGATTTGAACGATCAGTGGGTTAATAGTGGTTTAAGTGATTCTATAGACGTTATGAGTATTATTGCGGCTAATGACGACATTGTGAGCTCCTTGAGTTCCAAAAGTATATTCAGAGGCGGCAAGATTGAAACGATTAACGATGTCGATCACCGTTCGATTGTAAAACCTAGTAGTGTAAATTCCACATCATACATAGTTTTTAAAAAATTCATTTTAGAAAGAAGTACGGTGGCGCAGTATAAAAATGCTGCTTCGCGGGATTTAAATGATTGGAAAAGTATTGAGCGCAATCACGCATATCATTATGTAAGCGATGAAAAGAGATCAGGTGATCTCTCGGCATTGAACGCTGGGCTGGAGTTGGTACGTGTAGTGATCAGGCTTACAGGTGCTTCTGGGCTTGGCAAGACACGTCTAATATTGGAGGCGATAGAGAGTTCCTGTGGTTTAGATGATTCATGTGTACTGGTGTTTGATGCGCCGGGGTACGAGATATCCATTAAAGAAAGTGTTCGGCGGATGGTCGAGGATAATACCTATGGCCTTGTAGTCGTGGAAAATTGTAGTGGAGATTTACATGCTCAATTATGTAAGGAGGTTAATAAGAGGGAGTGTCAGTTAAAACTGATTACGGTGGGTTATTTAAGTGATCAAGTTGATGGCTCCATCCATATTCAATTGTCTGCTTTGTCCGATGAGGCGATAAAAAAAGTTCTGATGCCAATATTGGTTGGCATGAGTGACTCTGATGTAGAACGTGTCGCAAAGTTTGCTCAGGGTTATCCGTTGATGGCTACTCTTATCGCCGAGCAATATCAGAAGCAGGGCAGGCTATTAGGCTCCATCGAAAGTAACTCGGTTATTAAGAAACTAATCGATGGTGATGGAGGGGTTTCAGATGCTGACAAAGAACTACTGTCTGCGTGCTCCTTGTTCGATGTTTTTGGCACTGCTGAGGGAGTGGCTGGTGAAGAAGCAAGATTTATAGCCGAAGATGTCGCGGGATCAAATATGAAAGTGTTTGATCGCACTTTGATGACTTTTACGAGAAGGCAGATTATTAACAGGGCTGGCAGGTACGCAAGAGTAGTGCCGAAACCGCTTGCGCTAACACTGGCGGCTGAATGGTGGGAGGAGACGTCCTATGAACGGCAAAAGCAGTTAATTGATAATCTACCTGACTCATTAATGCACAGCTTCTGTACTCAAGCTGCATATTTAGATAGTCAGCCGAGCGTTCAGAGATTTTCAGATAAGTTGTTCGGAGGGGATAGCCCTTTTCTCCAAGCGGAAGTGTTGCTTACAGAGAGGGGTTCGAAACTCTTCCGCGCATTTGTTGAGGTGAATCCCGAATCAACTAGCTATGCATTATATAATGTATTACTTGGAATGAGCTTGAGCGAGCTACTAGCAATTCGAGGCGATATACGCAGAAACTTTGTTTGGGCCTTGGAGAAGTTATGCTTTCATTCTGAATTTTTTGAAAGGTCCTCCTGGTGTATGCTGCTGCTTGCCTCTGCGGAAAATGAAACGTGGAGCAATAATGCGACGGGCATGTTTGCTCAACTATTTAGAGTCGACTTATCTGGGACTCAAGCGAGCCCAGGTGTTCGATTTGATGTGTTAAGAAGAGCTATCGCGTGCAACCTTGCAGAGATTGACATGGTAGTACTTCAGGCTCTCGATCAAGCAGTAAGTACCTATGGAGCAACGAGAACTATAGGGGCTGAGTATCAGGGAACAAAAGCTCCACTTGAAGAGTGGAGGCCCAAAGTATGGCAAGAGATATTTGACTTTTGGCAAGAGGCGTTCAATTTATTGTTATTAATGATTGATCGGGGTGGGGAGCAAAAAGAAAAAGCACTTTCGATTATCGGGCACTCAATTCGAGGTTTTGTGGCGCGTAAACGAATTGAAATGTTGGATAACGCCATTAAATATGTGATTTTGCGCAATGGTCGATACTGGCCTGCCGCACTGGAAAGTATTAACAGTATTTTTTCGTTTGATTCCGAAAGTTTAAGTAAAGAGTCGGAAGTGGCACTGCATAGCTGGCTGGATCTACTAAACCCCCAAAACTCTGAACTTCCTGAGAAATTACAAATATTAGTCGTTAACCCCCCTTGGGAACATAAGCCTGGGGAGGATGGCCGTTATGTTGATGTGGCATCTGAAAAAGCAAGGGAGTTAGCGAGAGAGGTTGCTTTAAGAGTCGATGATCTCTTGCCTCATTTGAGTTGCCTTTTGGAAGGTGTGCAGAAACAAGCTTACACATTTGGCTATCAGTTGGCTCATGAGTTAGCCGATATTGATGTGATTCTAAATGCGGCATTTAATTTACTGCTTGCCGCTAGTCGACCTAACCCTTCACTAATTTTGGGGATGTTTCGAGGGGTATTTGAACTTTCTCCAGAACAATGGCAAAGCAAAATTGATCTGCTTGTGGTGGATGAAAAACTGGTTCATCTTTATCCGCAAATTATACGAACAGGTAGTATTAAAAAGTATCATCTCGATAAGCTGTACGAACTGGTCAGCAATGATGTTATACCACCAGACGGTGTGAATTCACTAAGCTATGGTAGTGTTACTGCTGATATTCCACCAGACGATATGGCTGATTTTTGTATTCGGCTTTCGTCACTTGGTGAGGCATCAAGTTGGGCGGCGCTAAACGTAATTTATATGTATTGCTTTGGCAGTGAAAGTGTTATTCAAATACTGCGAGATCCGATTAAGCAGATTCTTGTCGCTGTTCCACTTGATAAGGGGCATAAAAACATTTCAATGGATGCACATCATTGGAATGATTTGGCAGCAAAGATATTGAAAGAATCTGATGAGTCGTTTGCTGTTTCGTTGGCCAACCAGCTAATAACCGCATGCAAGGTGGGCTTCAATCACGGAGATATTTGGAGTTATATAAAGCCCTTATTAATCGGCCTGATGCAGGATTATGGGGATGTACTGTGGCCGATTTTTGGAGAGGCAATCGTTCGTGCAGAAGGTATGGAGCTTTACTGGCTTCAGCAACTATTGGATCGTGAAAATGGATCAACTATTTTGCCTTGTGTCCTCACTGTGCTCCCTGTAAATAGCGTTATAGATTGGTGCTCATTGCAGCAAGACATTGGCCCTATTTTTGTTGCGAGATGTTTAAATGTCCTTGAGTCTGTAGACGGGAAAACACGACCTACAGAGTTGTTTTTGGCGCTGCTAGAGCAGTTTGGCGATAACCCAGACGTAGGGGACACACTAGCCTCAAATATGAGGACTCGGTCCTGGTCAGGATCGCTCGTGCCTTATTTGGAATCCGACAAGGAAGCATTAAGCCCTTTGCTTCAGCATCCATCTGGTAATATTAGGAGTTGGACGAGAGGCTATATTTCTTATTCGGATCGAAAGATTGAGGAGGAAAAAAATCGAGATAAGGAAAGGGATGTCGGCTTTTTTTAACGTCCCGAAAATATATTGGTAGGCTTGTCATAAAAGTAAAGTAGCTGCCGATGTGTATCGGCAGCTACTGTCGCAAAAAGCGGGCTGACCTACGTCACGTTGTGAGCGTAGGCAAGAGACTTAAGGGGGGGATTGCTAGCCTTTGCTCTTGCTCAGCTAGCTTCAACAAAAAATAATTATCCGGTCGACAAAAAAATTCACAGCTGATAGTGAATCATTGCACCTCAGGTTCTGACTCGAGTTTGGGGGTGACTAACATCTGGATCGGAGGCTCGGGAAGGGTAACGACACCAACACCGACCAATATTGCTTGTCGGCACTGTGCGGAGTAGTCTTTATCTGACTGTTCTGCTAAATATTGCACAGCTTTGAAAAGCTCGGTGGTCGGAATCAATGCAGTAGACGACGATTGAGCCGCCGAGATGCACTTTTCGGTGAACTGTGTTTCTCGTTCTGCTGGCACTGTTAGCCGAAAGCCATTTCCGAATAGGACACCTTTAGCCGGCTGAGTTACATCCTCATGTTGAAGATCCTCATGAACGTTCATGGCAAGTTGGCGTAGTTTATCGACGTTGATAGCTTTGCTGTCTTTGCCTTCAGCCTCTCCTAACAGTCGGCCTTCGGGGCACTGAAAAACAACGTCGAATTCAGATTCCGTATCCTTATACTGGGCGGCTTCGAATCCAAGAGTGTTAAGTGCATCGACTATTGCGTATTCAAGGGGTTTGCCCTTTTCAAAAAGTAGTGAGCGCAGATTGCCGGCGCTGGAAAGTTTCTCTTGTACTGATTCCTTAATTTGTTGTGCCTCCTCGACGCGACGCTCGGCTTCGAGTAGTTCTGACCGCAACGTTCGTTCAGCCGACAGGACGTATACATCGCTTGAAGCCCATCCGGGTTCCGGTGTGACCTCTGCGGTGGTGCGTAAAGCCTTGTCGAGCGCCACTACGGCGCCGATAAATCGTCCGGCGAACTGCTCCGCGGCTGCAGTCCAGACTTGCTCCTTTGCTTTTTGCTTGAAGAAATTATCTGGATAAAAGTCGATTTCAGGTAGTAATATTAGCGAGCCCGTCGAAGTTTTACTGCGAACCATCGCCGCTACAGGTTTATCACCATTTTTGGTAGTGATGCAAATACCCGGTGTATCTGCAGATAATAACACCATGTATTCAGATACATCCGCGAACTCTGCCCAATAGGGCGCTAAGATCTCCGCTCCAAGCGGCGCGAGCTTCATAGCACTTCCCGTTGTATTGATTGGCTTCAAGGTTATCGGTAGGGACGCATAATTTGTGTACTCTGTAACAATCCGTGTTGTCTTCTGGTTGCGTCCTGTTCCCGAATACTCTCGGTCTCCCGTGGCGATGTAGACACTTTGCACTTGTGGAAGGAAAACAATGACGGTCTTGCCTGCTTCAGTTGCTTGTTTGATCTCCCTGCGCCAGTGCTCGCAGCACTCTTTTAGCCGAAAAGATGCAGAGTCATCCAGGCTAGGTTTACCTAGATAATGGTCAACGTAAGACCCCCAAAACTCATCAATTAACGGTCGAAATAGTACGATGTCCCAATCCAAGAGAGATACTTTTGAGCGAAATCCCTCGTAGTGAGTGTCATCCGATGCTAATTCGAAACCAACAGTAAGTATTGCTTTTGCCATTTTGCACCTTACAGAGAAACGGGGGACGTCTAGCTGATTAACGCGAAACCTGATGAGCATAACATTTGAATAGATTGTTGCATGATCAACGGTAGGTTTTACCTTTTGCTCTGACAAAGCGCAGTGAAGAGTCGCTTCTGACCGATTGCTGCCCTTGCGTGCTCACTCCGGCGCCATGAGTACTGCGAGGCTTATTTTGATGAATTCCTCGTTCTTATCGATGGCTTCTAGGGCGCAACGAACGTTGTCGGCAACATCGGCCGATCCACGCTGCTCGACCCAGTTCGACAGCTCCAGGATGGCGGCCTCCAAGGCAAGCTGGTTTTCGTTGATCTTGAATAGCAGGGAAGGGAGCAGGTCTGAGTTTGGCATCGAGAATCCTCGGTTATGAGGTCAGCGTAGCACTGCGTTTCATGAAGGATTTTTAATCGTTGGCAGGACGCCGGGGAGAGGGAAAATCAGGAAAGTTTTGTAACGGTTACCAAATAGTTTTGTAACGACCTCCAGAGGCTGCACCGATTCCCAAACCCCAGAAACGACAAAGCCCCGAAAAATCAGGGCTTTGTCGTATAAAGATGGCGGAGGCGATGGGATTCGAACTCATGGACCTGTTACAGTCGACGGTTTTCAAGACCGTTGCCTTAAACCACTCGGCCACACCTCCGTTTGCGTTGCGGGCGCCATAATACCTGAATGAAACACACTGTCAAACTCTCTGCATAGCTAGTTACAGAGCGTCTGTTATGATCTTTGCGACTGAACGTTTCAAACCAACAGGAGTGTCGCCATGCGCGAACAGGATTACGCAGTTAATAACAGCGTGCAGGCTGAGCAGCTAGAGGTTAGCCGCGTCCTGCGCAACACATACGGCTTGCTCGCCCTGACCCTCGCATTCAGCGGTGTGACGGCCTACGTTGCCCAGCAGATGCGTGTTGGCTACCCGAATATCTTCGTGGTGCTGATCGGCTTCTACGGCCTTTTCTTCCTCACCAACAAACTCCGTGATTCGGCCTGGGGCCTGGTGTCTGCATTTGCCCTGACCGGTTTCATGGGTTTCCTGCTCGGTCCGATCCTCAACCGTTACCTGGGTATGCAGGGCGGCGCTGAAGTGGTCAGTTCGGCCTTCGCGATGACCGCGCTGGTGTTCGGCGGCCTGTCGGCCTATGTGCTGATCACCCGCAAGGACATGAGCTTCCTCGGCGGTTTCATCACGGCAGGCTTCTTTGTGCTGCTGGGTGCGACGCTGGCGAGCTTCTTCTTCCAGATCAGCGGTCTGCAACTGGCGATCAGCGCAGGTTTCGTGCTGTTCTCTTCGGTCTGCATTCTGTTCCAGACCAGCGCCATCATTCACGGCGGCGAGCGCAACTACATCATGGCCACCATCAGCCTGTATGTATCGATCTACAACCTGTTCGTCAGCCTGTTGCAGCTGTTCGGCATCATGGGCCGTGATGATTGATCGTCGGTCTTGAAGTAAAAAAACCCGCTCAGGCGGGTTTTTTATTGCCTGGAATACAGGGTTACTCGGTAATGACAATGCTGCCGTCGGCTTGCTGGCGGTAGATGGTGTAGGGCAGCAACAAGGTATCCATCGCCCCGGACACGACCGCGTCGAGCAGCACGATGGCGGGGGCGGGGCCATGTACCTGCGCATCCCGACCGTTTTCGAGGGGCGCGTTGAGGTAGCAGAAATCGTAGGTCACGCCGCTGTAGATTCGCGGTACCGCACCGCAGTAGCTCTTTTGTTTCGTGAGACTTTTCGAGGCCACTTCGTCACTGCGCACAACCGTCTGAATCGTGCCACAACCCGCAAGCATCATTGCGATCAGTAGCATTGCCTGGGTTTTCATGCCGTCAATCCTTCGCCGGAAACCATCAATCTACTTCAGCCTGAAACAAATATCACTCACGCCATGGGCGGTAACCGGCGCTTGACCGGGGTTTTCTTGACGATGGCCGTGTTGGTTTCGGCGTGGGTGTTGAGGCGGTCGAGCAGGGTGTCCAGTTGTTCCATCGAGCGCACGTGCAGGCGTGCGATGAAACAGTCGTCGCCGGTCACCTTGTCGCACTCGGTGAATTCGGGAATGGCCATGATTTGCCGCTCCACTTCTTGCAATTGGCCCGGCAACGGGCGAATACGCACGATGGCCTGGAGTTGATAACCGAAGCTTTTCGGGTCGATTTCAACGGTGTAGCCCTTGAGCACGCCACGTTCTTCCAGGCGGCGCAGGCGTTCGGCAACACTGGGGGAGGACAGGCCGCTGATTTGCGCCAGGGCCTTGAGCGAGCGTCGCGAGTCTTCCATCAGGGCCGTGATCAGCACTTGGTCGATGTCATCGGTCATGGCGAAACCCTCCGTTAGGCATTTTTTCGAAACTGCCTTCATAAAAAAGGCTGAATCAGAGTTTAGCCTGCTTTTTGCTATGGAGTGGCGCTGTGGTGCATTGGCATACTTTGGCCACAAACACAGGAGTCTGATGATGGACAAATCCCTACGCCGCGGTTCGTTTGAAATGACGGCCGCCATGCTGATCTCCGGCACCATCGGTTGGTTCGTGCTGGTGTCCGGGCAACCGGTGCTGGATGTGGTGTTCTGGCGCTGCCTGTTCGGTGCCGGCACCTTGCTGCTGATTTGCGCCGCCTTCGGCTTTCTGCGCCCCGGTATTCTGACCCGCACCACGTTTTTGCTCGCCGTGCTCAGCGGGGTGGCGATTGTCGGCAACTGGGTGTTGTTGTTCGCGTCCTATTCCCGGGCGTCGATTGCCATCGGTACCGCCGTCTATAACGTTCAGCCGTTCATGCTGGTCGGGCTGGCGGCGCTGTTTCTCAACGAAAAGATCACCGCACAGAAAATGCTCTGGCTGGGCGTGTCGTTTCTCGGAATGCTGGCCATCGTCAGTGCCCATGGCAGCCAGGGCGAGAGCGGCAGCGATTACCTGACGGGCATTGCCCTGGCATTGGGCGCGGCGTTTCTCTATGCGATTGCCGCGCTGATCATCAAGCGTTTGACGGGTACGCCACCGCACCTGATTGCGCTGATCCAGGTCAGCACCGGCGTGTTGTTGCTCGCGCCATTCGCGAATCTTTCGGTGCTGCCGCAGGCGCCGAGCGCATGGGCCAGCCTGGTGACATTGGGTATGGTGCACACTGGTGTGATGTATGTGTTGCTGTACGGCGCCATTCAAAAACTGCCGACTGCGCTGACGGGGGCGCTGTCCTTCATCTATCCGATTGCGGCGATTTTCGTCGACTGGTTTGCCTTCGGCCATCGTCTGGAGCCGCTGCAGTGGATCGGCGTCGCGGCGATTCTGCTGGCCGCCGCCGGTATGCAGCAAGGCTGGTCGCTGAAGTTTCGGCGCACGGTGACGTCGTAACCCGCTTCGCCGGCGTCAGATGTTCCAGTGCGGCGCGTTCATGGCCAGGCGCTGGCGCATCTCGCCGATGTTGGCAGCCAGTTGTCGGGTCAGCAGGCGATAGCCGTCCAGCCTGTTGTAGACCGGTGCATCGAGGCTGACCAGCGGCACCTCCATGGGCCGATCCAGGCGCTGGGCGGCACCTGATTTCAACGCCCGGGCCATGCCGATCAATTGCACGCGGATCTGTCGATGTTCGGCTTTCAATGCCGTTTGCAGGAGCGTCATGGCCTCGGGGTCATTGGCATCCGGTCGGGTATTGCCAAGGATTTCCAGGGTGCTGACGCACATGCGCAGGTTGCGCTGGATGGCATCGAGCTCGGTCATGGAAATCTTCACTTCCTTGGACACCGACGGCATCAGTGAGCGCAGTTGCACCATCGCCGCATTCAGGCGCGTCATGAGCTTGAGGTGTTCGTCGGCGGTGATGGCCTGGCCGTCAATGATGCGCCCATAGACTTTCGCGCAATCACGCAGGGCATCGGCCAGGTTGTAGCGCCAGGAATACACCGCGTACAGCGGCAGGGCGAAGGAAAACGCCAGGGCCAGGGCAATGCCGATCAGGATATCCACCCCGCGCCACAAGCCATCGGTGACCGGGTTGTCGCCATGCCCGGCGACGATGAACACGGTAATCGCCGATAGCAGCGCGGTGTAGCCGCCCTTGCCGATGGCGTGATACGAGAAAAACCCGCAGACCACCGACATCGCGAAATAGGTCAGCCAGGGCATTCCGAGCCAGGCCTGTTGTGCCACCAACGCCAGGCCGACACCGGCGCCGATCAAGGTGCCGATGGCACGCTCGGCGGCTTTCTTGCCGATGTTGCCGTGGTGCTGCAAGCCGCCGATCACCACCAGCATGGTCACCGACGCCCATTCACCGTGGGGCAGTTTGATCCCGGTGGTCAGCAGGATCGTCGCCAGCAAGCCGAGCGACACCCGCACCGCATGAATCACCCGGGCATGGCGGTAGCGCCGGTACGGGTCCAGCAACGGACGCAGCAATCGGCGCAGCAGCGGTGGCAGTCGATCGGCTCTGGATGTACTCAGGCTGGCTCTCCTCAGAAGATGTAGTCGGTGGTCAGGAAGCTCGAACTGCGGCCACTGATGATCTCGCTGATCAGGTCCTTGTTGGTCTCCTGGAACTTGGTGGCCACCAGCGTGCGGATTGAAAACACCCGCAGCGCATCATGTACCGACAAGGTGCCTTCGGCCGAGTTCTTGCGACCATTGAAGGGGTAGGTGTCCGGGCCACGCTGGCATTGGGCATTGAGGTTGATGCGCCCGACCTGGTTGGCAAAAGTGTCCACCAGCCGGCCGACCGCCACCGGATTGGTGCCGAAGATGCTCAACTGCTGGCCGAAGTCCGACTCCAGTACGTAGTCGATCACGGTGTCCAGATGACGGTACGGCACGATGGGGATGACCGGGCCGAACTGTTCTTCCTGGTAAACCCGCATCTGCGGTGTGACCGGGTACAGCACCGCCGGGTAGAAGAACGACGCCCGGGCCTCGCCACCGTTGGGGTTGACCACCCTGGCGCCTTTGCTCTCGGCATCCGCCACCAGTGCATGCAGATAGTCGACCTTGCCCGATTCCGGCAGGGGCGTCAGGGCTACGCCACTTTCCCAGGGCATGCCGGGTTTGAGGTTGGCGAGCCTGGCATTGAATTTGTCGATGAAGGACTCGACCACGTCTTCGTGGACAAACAGGATTTTCAGGGCCGTACAGCGTTGGCCATTGAACGACAGCGAGCCGGTCACCGCTTCACTGACCGCATTGTCCAGATCCACTTCCGGCAGGACGATACCCGGGTTTTTCGCATCCAGGCCCAGCGCCGCGCGCAAGCGGTGGGGCTTGGGATGGAGTTTTTTCAGGTCGCTGGCGGCCTTGTTGGTGCCGATGAAGGCAAAGATGTCGATCTTGCCGCTGGCCATCAGCGCACTGACCGTCTCGCGGCCGCTGCCATAGATGACGTTGATCACCCCGGCCGGGAAGCTGTCGCGGAAGGCTTCCAGCAGCGGGCGAATCAGCAGCACGCCGAGTTTCGCCGGTTTGAACACCACGGTGTTGCCCATGATCAGCGCCGGGATCAGCGTGGTGAAGGTTTCGTTCAACGGATAGTTGTAAGGCCCCATGCATAGGGCGACGCCCAGCGGCACACGGCGGATCTGGCCGAGGGTGTCCTGTTCCAGTTCGAAACGGCTGGAGCGGCGATCGAGCTCTTTCAGCGCGTTGATGGTGTCGACGATGTAGTCGCAGGTGCGGTCGAACTCCTTTTCCGAGTCCTTGAGGTTCTTGCCGATTTCCCACATCAGCAGCTTGACCACGGCGTCGCGCTGCTCGCGCATGCGCCCGAGGAAGGTTTCGACGTGCTGGATGCGCTCGGCGACGCGCATGGTCGGCCACAATCCCTGGCCACGGTCGTAGGCGCGCACGGCAGCGTCGAGGGCGGTCAATGCGGTGTCGGCATCGAGCAGCGGCGTGCTGCCGAGTATCACTTGTTCGTCGCCATTGGCACCGGTCAGGTACACCGGGCTGCGGACTTGGGCCAGTGGCCCGTTCCAGGTTCTCAGTACGCCATCGACCAGGTACTCACGCTGTTCGGTCTGGCCGTCGAGGCGGTACTTTTCCGGGATGTCGGCGGGGTTCGGGAACAGGTTCTGGAGAATATCGGCTGTGGTCATGTCGTTACCCCTCTGGATTGGGTGATGCACTGATGAATCGTTTTAGCAGACCTCAGCAACCCTTGTCATGACTCATCTCAGCGTTTTTGCCGTTCGCGGGTTTATCGGCGCCCTCCGTCATGGCCTCAGAAGCGCCCCTTGTTGGCCCCCAATGCCCTCAACCCGCCCACGTGGAGTGCCTTAGTGTTGAGCTCTCCTTGAGCACAACAAAAAAGCTGCACCCGGCCAACCGGGCAGCCCATGAGAGGACAGCCATGCGGGCAAGCCGATTAACTGAAAAGCCTAGCCTTTGTTTGGCCTTGGCGGGGTGTGCCTTTGCGTTGCTTGCAGGGTGCGAAGAGCCGAAAAACCCGCCGACCCGCAGCGAAGCCGGCGCCGCGAGGCCCGCCGACGCCGAGCTGGCGCAGGTCTACGACAACAGCTGCAAGCTTTGCCACGCCAATCCGGCGGCCGGGGCACCGCTGACCGGCGACATCAAGGCCTGGGCGCCACGGGTGCTGCAGGGCGCCGACACGCTGCTCGATCACGCGATCAACGGCTACAACGGCATGCCGCCGATGGGCATGTGCATGCAGTGTTCGCAGGAACAGTTCCTGGCGCTGATTGCCTTCATGTCCGGCCAGCAAATCCAATAACAAGAACGGCAGGGTGCGATTCATGACGATGGACCTGACACGGCGTCAGTTGTTGCAACGGGCGAGCGTCATCGGCGCCTTTACCGCGCTCGGTTCAGCCCCGGCGCTGGCCGAGCTGCTGCGCGCGCCACGGTTGATTCCCTGGCGCAACTGGTCGGGCGGCCAGAATTGCCTGCCGGCGGCGCGGCTGGCGCCCAAGAACCTGGATGAGTTGACCCAAGTGGTGCGTCAGGCCCCCGGCAAGATCCGTCCGGTGGGTTCGGCGCATTCCTTCAGCGCGCTGGTGCCCACCGACGGCACCTTGCTGTCGCTGAGCTATTTCTCGGGGTTGCTCGATCACGATCCGAAAACCCTGCAAGCCGAGTTCGCCGCGGGCACGCCGATGTCGCGCATGGGCACGCCGCTCAAGGACATCGGCCAGGCCCTGCAAAACATGGCCGACATCGATTACCAGACCCTCGCCGGCGCGATCTCGACCTCGACCCACGGCACCGGCAAGCAGTTTCAATCCTATTCGGCGCATGTCTGCGGCTTGCAATTGGTGACCGCCGGCGGCGAGGTGCTGGATTGCGATGCCAATCGCCATCCTGAGGTGTTCAGCGCCGCCCGGGTGTCCCTGGGGGCGTTAGGCGTGGCGACCCGGGTGCGACTGCAAAACCGCCCGGCGTATCGCTTGCGGGAGCGGCAGTGGATCGCCAAAACCGAAGAGCTGCTCGAAGACCTGGACAAGAACACCCGGGAAAACCAGCACTGGGAAATGCTCGTGGTGACCCATTCCGACTACGCCTTGTCGATCGCCCTGAACGAAACCACCGACCCGGCCACACCGCCGGTTCCGGCGGATGAAGAGGGCGGCAACGAGTTTGTCACCTTGATCGAGAAGATCGACAAATACGCCAGCGACTTCCCGGACCTGCGCCGCACGATGCTCAATAATCTGCGCCACCTGGCCAGCTTCGATGACCGGGTGGGCGACTCGTTCGACATCTACGCCAACGTGCGCACGGTGCGCTTCAACGAGATGGAGTATTCCGTGCCGGCCGAATACGGCCCGGCCTGTTTGCGCGAGATCCTCAAGCTGATCCAGGACAAAGACCTGCGCACCTGGTTTCCGATCGAATACCGTTACGTCAAGGCCGATGACATTCCCTTGAGCATGTTCGAAGGCCGCGACAGCTGTTCGATTTCGGTCCACCAGCACTACCAGATGGATCATCACAACTTCTTCGCCGCCATCGAGCCGATTTTCTGGAAGTACAACGGCCGGCCGCATTGGGGCAAGTTGCACACGCTGAACGCGAAAAACCTGCAGCCGCTGTACCCGCGCTGGCAGGAGTTCATTCAGGTGCGGCAGGCACTCGACCCCAGCGGCAAATTCCTCAATGCGCATTTGTCATCGATCCTGGGGGTGAGCTGATGGCCGTCAATCGCCGTAATTTCATGCTGGGTGCCGCAGGCGTCGGCGCCTTGTTGGCGGGAGTCGGGGCGTGGCTGCGGCCGGGTGACCGAGGTGCGCCCTACAGCGACTATTTCCGCCTGCTCAACCGCGAGCTCAAGGACCGCGGGCCGATGCGGCCGGTGATGCTGATCGACCTTGATCGGCTGGATCACAACATCGACGTGGTGATGCAATCGGTCAAGCGTGGCGGCAAACACCTGCGGCTGGTGGAAAAATCGCTGCCGGCACCGGGGCTTCTGGCCTACATCGCCCAGCGCGCCGGCACGCAACGCCTGATGTCGTTTCACCAACCCTTTCTCAATCATGACGCCGTGCAGTTTCCCGAGGCCGACATTCTGTTGGGCAAGCCGCTGCCGGTGCGTTCGGCGCAGTTGTTCTATCAGTCGCACAAGGGGCCTTTCGACCCTTCGAAGCAATTGCAATGGCTGCTCGATACGCCAGAGCGTTTGCAGCAATACCTCGTCCTGGCTCAGGGGCTGGGCACGCGAGTGCGGGTAAATATCGAGCTGGATGTCGGGCTGCATCGCGGAGGTATCAGCGACCTGGGTGTACTCGGGCAGATGTTGACGCTGATCAGCCAGCACCCACAGCACCTGGAGTTCGCCGGATTCATGGGCTACGACCCGTTCGTGGGCATGGGCGTGCCGGGAATTCTGGGCTCGCCCGAAGAGCTGTTCGCCAAGGTGATGGTGATCTACCAGCGCTGCGTCGATTTCACCCGTCAGCAATATCCCGGTTTATGGCGAGAAGGATTGACCCTCAATACGGCCGGCAGCCCGAGCTATCGCCTGCATGAGCAAGAGCAACTCAGCAGCGAAGTGTCGGTGGGGACGGCGATGCTCAAGCCCACTCACTATGACTTGCCGTCACTGGTGGAGCATGTGCCGGCCGCTTACATCGCCACGCCGGTGCTGAAAAGCACCGGGGCGGTGAACATTCCGGCGCTGGATGACAAATCCAGGCTGTTTTCCTGGTGGGACGCCAATCAGCGCGAGACGTTTTTTATCTACGGCGGCAACTGGATGGCGGAGTTCGAATCGCCACCGGGATTGCAGAGCAATGGTGTGTATGGCCGCAGTTCGAATCAGGAAATGGTCAATGGTTCGGCGGCGGTGGGACTTGGGGTTGAGGACCAGGTGTTCTTGCGGCCTGCCCAGACGGAGGCGGTGTTGTTGCAGTTTGGGGATCTGCTGGCGGTTCGGGGTGGGAAGATTGTGGATAGCTGGCCGGTGTATTCCTGAAGTTTGTTGGTTGACTGTTCCGGCGCCTTCGCGGGCAAGCCCGCTCCCACAGGGGGAATGCATTTCAACAGGGGAATGCATTCCAAATGTGGGAGCGGGCTTGCTCGCGAAGGCGTCGGTTCAGTCAAAACGCATAGGGGATACTGACCTTGGCCCAGAGCATTTCCCCTTCAGGCCGGTTTTCCACATCGAACTCCTTGGCCCAGCGAATCTCCGCGCTGGCGTACTTGAGAAAGGTCCAGTGCAGCGCCGGACCAATCGCAAACACCTGGCCGCGCACCCCGTCGTTCACGTCCTGGCCGTTGAACTGCACGGTGTGGCCGAACTGTTTGTCATCGGTGGTTTGCTTGAGGTAGTAGCCGTTCAGCCCGAACATCAGGTCGTCGGTGATCTTGAAACTGGCGGAATAGTCGATGTGGAAAATCTGCCCCGACTTGTAATCGGTGTCCTTGTTTTTCTCGTTGAAACTGTAGGTGGTCTTCATCGACACCTCGGTTCTGTCCGTCGGCAGCCAGGTGAAGGAGAACAGTGGTTTGTAGGTGTAGAAGTTGTTGCTGGTGTTGGCCAGGCGATCGACGCTGTATTCGCCGGTCGGCACCGTGACTTCAATGGCGGCGCCGAGGGTCAGGTTCGGGCCCATGTCCCAGAGAATGATCGGCGCGATGGTGGTGTCGCCCATGCCTTCGCGGGTGTCCTGCGGCAGGCCGAACACCGAGACTTCCTGCTTGAGCCAAGGCTGCGCGATGTAGCCGGCCAGCCGGCCGCCAAACACCCGCACCGGGCTGAGGTAATCCAGGCGCGGAATGACGGCCGTGGATTCAATTTCGACGTTCGGCACCTTGCCGCCGAGGGAGCTGATATTCAGATTCGTGGATTTGTAGTGGTTGTAGTAGAGGTTGAACGCAACCATGTTGTCCGGAAGGCTGTCGGGCGACAGCGGCAACATGAAAAAGCCGTCGGTGCCGGGGCCGATGTTGTCCACGCCAGCCTCGGTGGCCAGGGCCGGTTGCAGGGCGCAGACGCCGGCCAGGCTGATGACCATCAGGGGAAGTGTCGTGCGAGTCGCGATCATGGGTGTACTCATTATTATTGTTGGCGGGCTGTCCGGCATCCCTACGAGGGCCGCCCCATAGAAATAAGCTGTCCGCGCCCTGCAAGGCAGGGTATTGGCGGCCATTTAGGGGGACTTCTGCGGACAGCCTTTAAACGCTGTGCTAACTTCCTTCGACATAACCGGTTACAAAAATAAGAATGATGCTCGTCCCGGAATGTATGGCCCCATGCAAATGAAAGTGATCGATCCCACCTTCGAATTGGCGCTGGTGTCGCCGTTTCTCCTGCAAACCCTGGCCGAAGTCGCCGAGCACAAAGGCATCGACCCCCAGAGCCTGTGCCGGGGGTTGGGGTTTGACTTTGAAGACCTTCAGGATCCGGCGCAGCGCATTTCCTATCGCCAGGCCGTGGCCATGATTCAGCGTGCGCTCAAGGCCTTGCCCAATCAGGGGCTGGGCCTGTGGGTCGGCGCGCAGAATGTGCTCGGCACGCTGGGGCTGCTGGGGCATGTGTTGTCGCTGTGCAAGACCCTGCGCGATGCCTTTGAATTGGGCATTCGCCATCAACACACCTCGGGCGGCATTGTCGTGTCCAGTGTGGAGGAGGCGGGTGACCGGGTGTTTGTCGACGTTGAATGTCGCTTGCCGTTCGCCGACGTGCAGTTGTTCGCGGTCGAGGAGTTTTTCGCCAGCCTGCTGGTGTACGGCCGGGCCCTGGTCGGCGCGGATTTCAAGCCGATGGCCGTGGAATTCATCCATGCGGCGCCGGACTATCTCGGCGAATATTCGCGCCTGCTGGGGCCGGATGTGCGTTTCGGTTGCCTGCAAAACCGCATGGTGATCGATGGGCATTGGTTGGACGTCCAATTGCCCAATCACCATTCCCTGGCCCTGCGTCAGGCCGTGAAACTTCTCGAACTGGAAGCCGCGCAGGTGCACCAGAAAATGGACCTGATCCAGGCGGTGGAACGGGCGATTGCCCGGGACCTGACCGAGGGCAGCCACATCGAGAAAATCGCCAGCGACCTGAACATGAGCAGCCGCACCTTGCGTCGCCGCCTCACCGAACACGCGCTGACGTTCGAAACACTGCTGGAACAAGTGCGCCAGGCCCGGACCATGAGCCTGCTGGCCAACCCGGACATGTCCATCGAACGCATCACCGAGGAAGTCGGCTACAGCGACGTACGCAGCTTTCGCCGGGCGTTCAAGCGCTGGACCGGCATGAGCCCGAGTGCGTTCCGCAGCGAAAGCCCCAGCGTAGTCTGATCCTTCTGTGGTGAGGGGACTTTATTGGCAGGGGCTTTTGTGGTGAGCGGGCTTCTGTGGCAAGTGGGCTTTTGTGGCGAGGGGGCTTGTCGGAACGCCGCATCGCCCCGTTGGGTTGCGAAGCAGCCCCAAAACCTGCCGCCTCGGTATGGCTGGAAATGTATGGGAGCGCTGCGCGCTCCAACGGGGGCAAGCCCCCTCGCCACAGGTTTATAGCCTCTGAAACCACACAAATCCTCATGCTCCGGTTAAACTCCATGCTCTTTTTCAAGGAGTTCATATGAGTCATTACCAGCCGGGCATTCTCGCCACCCCCGTTCCTCCTCAAGCCCGCCATATGTTCTTCGCGCTCGAATCCGCCGCTGCACTGCCGGCCGCGCTGGATAACCTGCAAGGGCTGGTGGACGGCAAGTCGGTGGTGGTCGGCTTCGGCGAGTCCCTGGTCAAGGCGCTGGACGGGCAGATCGAAGGTCTGCGGCCGTTCCCGGCGCTGACGGGCGTCGGCGTCGACAATCCGTCGACCCAACACGCGCTCTGGTGCTGGCTGCACGGCGAAGACCGTGGCGAGTTGCTCAACCGCAGCAACGCCATTACCGCGGCATTGGCCCCGGCGTTGCGTCTGGTGCAGATGAACGAAACCTTCCGCCACATGACCGGCCATGACCTGACCGGCTACGAAGATGGCACCGAAAACCCCCACGACGAAGCCGCAGTAGCTGCTGCACTGGTGGCTGAAGGCGCGGACGGCACGGTGGGTGGCAGCTTCGCCGCGATCCAGCAGTGGCAGCATGACCTGAAAGGTTTCCATGGGCTGTCGGCGGATGAGAAAGACAACATCATGGGCCGCCGCCTGAGCGATAACGAAGAGATCGACGATGCGCCGGTTTCCGCCCACGTCAAACGTACCGCCCAGGAAAGTTTTGCGCCCGAGGCCTTTGTGGTGCGCCGCTCGATGCCGTGGATCGAAGGTGACCGCGCCGGCCTGATGTTCCTGGCCTTCGGTTTCTCCCTCGACGCCTTCGAAGCCCAACTGCGCCGCATGAGTGGCCTGGAAGATGGCATCACCGACGGCCTGTACCGCATCAGCCGTCCGGTCACCGGCGGCTACTACTGGTGCCCGCCGCTCAAGGACGGTCGACTGGACCTGCGCGCATTGCGTATCGACTGAACGGCAAGGAGAGCCTATGAACCTGGTGCGCTGGGGCATGATCGGTTGTGGCAGTGTCGCTGAACGCAAAAGCGCGCCGGCCTTCTACAAGGCGCCCGGATCGGCGCTGGTGGCGGTGATGGGGCGGCGCCTGGACGCCGTCACCGACTACGCCGCGCGCCACGGCATTGCGCGGGTTTATACCGATGCGCATGCGCTGATCAACGATCCCGAGGTCGACGCCGTATACATCGCCACTCCGCCCGACAGCCATCACGCCTATGCCTTGCAGGTGGCCGCCGCCGGCAAGCATTGCTGCGTCGAGAAACCGATGGCGCTCAACGCCGGGCAAAGTCGCGAGATGCAGCAGGTGTTTGCCGATGCCGGGTTGCACCTGTTCGTGTCCTATTACCGGCGTTCGCTGCCACGCTTCCGGCAAGTGCGGCAATGGCTGGAGGAGGGGCGGATCGGCGAGGTCCGGCACTTGAGCTGGACCCTCACCAAAGCCCCGTCGGCAGCGGATCTGGGTGGCGCGAACAACTGGCGTACCGATCCGGCGATTGCCGGTGGTGGCTATTTCGCCGATCTGGCCAGCCATGGCCTGGACCTGTTTCAGTACCTGTTTGGCGATATCGTCGAAGTCGCCGGGTTCACCGCACGGCAGGCCGGTTTGTACGCGGCCGAAGATGCCGTCAGCGCCACCTGGCGGTTTGCCGGCGGGGCACTGGGGATGGGTTGCTGGAACTTCGCCGCCGATCGCCGCGAAGACCGGGTCGAAGTGATTGGCAGTCAAGGCCGGATCAGCTTTTCAGTGTTCGACGAGCACCCGGTCGAGCTGCACGCCGACGAGCACCTCAGGCTGACCATCGAGCATCACGCGCACATTCAGTGGCACCACGTGTTGGGCATGAATGCGCATATTCGTGGTGAGGTGCAGCATCCGGCTGTGGCCGCAGAGGCGCTGAAGACCGATTGGGTGATGGACCGGATCCTCAAGCGCGGTTGAGCGGGGTCAAAAGATCGCAGCCTGCGGCAGCTCTTGTAGGAGCTGCCGCAGGCTGCGATCTTTTGCTTTTACCGGTGAATCTAACCTTATGCGCATTCGGTATTTCTCAAGCGTGTCATAACCTCTCTAAGATCACGTCATAACTCGTTATAACAAGTGATCTGCCATGACCGATAACGTTCTATCCCTGAGCAGCGTCCCGCTGCACACCCAGCTGCGAGACGTGCTGCGCGCCCGCATCCTCGACGGCGAATACCCGCAAGACAGCCAGATGCCTTCCGAAAGCGAGCTTGGCGCCTTGTTCAAGGTCAGCCGCATCACCGTGCGCCAGGCCTTGGGTGACCTGCAAAAGGAAGGGCTGATCTTCAAGATCCACGGCAAGGGCACGTTCGTCGCCAAGCCGAAAACCTTCCAGAACGTCAGCACCCTGCAAGGCCTGGCCGAATCCATGACCGGTCGTGGCTACGAGGTGATCAACCGCCTGCGCAGTTTCAAGTTCATTGCTGCCGACAAGCTGGTCGCCGAGCGTTTGCAGGTCGAAGAAGGCGAGGTCGTGGCGCAGATCAAACGGGTGCGCCTGATCAATCGCGAGCCGATTTCCCTGGAAATCACCTACCTGCCCAAAGCCGTCGGTGAGCGCCTGGAAAAAGCCGACCTGGTCACCCGCGACATTTTCCTGATCCTGGAAAACGACTGCGGCCTGGCGCTCGGTCACGCGGACCTGGCCATCGATGCGGTACTGGCCGACAGCGACCTGACCCAGGCGCTGAACGTCGAGCCCGGCTCGCCGATCATGCGCATCGAGCGTCTGACCCACGACGCCGAAGGCCGGCCAGTGGACTTCGAACACCTTTACTACCGTGGCGATGCCTTCCAGTACCGCCTGCGGATCGACCGGCAAAAAGGGGATCAGGCATGACGCGCAGCACGTTGGAGCAGGAATACGACATCGTCGTGATCGGCGGCGGCACCGCCGGCCCCATGGCGGCGATCAAGGCCAAGGAGCGCAACCGCGACCTGCGGGTGTTGTTGATCGACAAGGCCAACGTCAAGCGCAGCGGCGCGATCAGCATGGGCATGGACGGTCTGAACAACGCGATCATTCCCGGCCACTCGACCCCGGAGCAGTACACCAAGGAAATCACCATCGCCAACGACGGCATCGTCAACCAGGCGGCGGTGTACGCCTATGCCACCCACAGCTTCGAAACCATTGAGCAACTGGACCGCTGGGGCGTGAAATTCGAGAAGGACGAAACCGGCGACTACGCGGTGAAAAAGGTCCACCACATGGGCGCTTACGTGTTGCCGATGCCGGAAGGACACGACATCAAGAAAGTCCTGTACCGGCAGTTGAAGCGCGCTCGGGTAAGCATCACCAATCGACTGGTGTGCACGCGTTTGCTGACGGATGAAGAGGGCGCGGTCAACGGCGTGATGGGTTTCGATTGCCGCACGGCGGACTTCCATGTGATCAAGGCCAAGGCGGTCATCCTCGCCTGCGGTGCCGCCGGACGTCTGGGGCTGCCGTCCTCGGGCTACCTGATGGGCACCTACGAAAACCCGACCAATGCCGGCGACGGCTACTCGATGGCCTACCACGCCGGGGCCGAGTTGGCGAACCTGGAATGCTTTCAGATCAACCCGCTGATCAAGGATTACAACGGCCCGGCCTGCGCCTACGTCACCGGCCCCCTGGGCGGCTACACCGCCAACAACAAGGGCGAACGCTTCATCGAGTGCGACTACTGGAGCGGACAGATGATGTGGGAGTTCCATCAGGAGCTGGAGAGCGGCAACGGCCCGGTGTTCCTCAAGCTCGATCACCTGGCCGAGGAAACCATCCAGAACATCGAAGAGATCCTGCACAGCAACGAGCGACCGAGCCGTGGCCAGTTCCACGCCAATCGCGGCACCGACTACCGCACGCAGATGGTCGAGATGCACATCTCGGAAATCGGCTTTTGCAGTGGGCATTCGGCGTCCGGGGTGTGGGTCAACGAGAAGGCCGAGACCTCGGTCAAGGGCTTGTACTCGGCGGGGGACATGGCGGCGGTGCCGCACAACTACATGCTCGGTGCGTTCACTTATGGCTGGTTTGCCGGCAACAACGCGGCGGACTTTGTCGCCGGTCGCGAGTTTTCCGCGCTGGATGCCGCGCAGATCGAAAGCGAAAAACAGCGGGTCTATGCACCACTGGACCGCGAACACGGCCTGCCACCGGCCCAGGTCGAGTACAAGCTGCGGCGCTTCGTCAACGACTACCTGCAACCGCCGAAAGTGACGAAGAAGATGCAGATCGGCCTGCAACGCTTCAGCGACATCCAGCGCGACCTCGACCAGATCAAGGCCCACAACGCCCACGAACTGATGCGTGCCATGGAAGTCAGCATGATCCGCGACTGCGCCGAAATGGCCGCCCGCGCTTCATTGTTCCGCGCCGAAAGCCGCTGGGGGCTTTACCACCATCGCGTCGATCACCCGCAACGCAACGACCGCGACTGGTTCTGCCATTGCCACCTGAAGATGGACGAAAACGGTTTGATGAGCAGTTTCAAGAAGGCCGTCGAGCCTTACATCATCCCGCTGGATGCCGACGAGATGCAGGCCTACGACCGGCTGCGGGTCGGTGCCGATGCGGCTTGATGCCGACCACAAAAGAGAGACCGAACATGGCTTACCAACCCCAGGAAATCTTCTTCCGCTCCAACGCACCGGTCACGGTCGATGAAGACAAATGCATCGCCCACAAAGGCTGCACCGTGTGCGTCGACGTTTGCCCGATGGACCTGCTGGCGATCAACCCGGCCACGCAAAAGGCCTACATGGCGTTCGACGAATGCTGGTACTGCATGCCCTGTGAAAAGGACTGCCCGACCGGGGCGGTGAAAGTGGAGATCCCTTATTTATTGCGCTGACTGACAGGACGCCATCGCTGGCAAGCCAGCTCCCACAGGGATTTGTGGTGAACCTTGATTTGCAGACACCAGAGAAACCTGTGGGAGCTGGCTTGCCAGCGATGAGGCCAGCCCTGACAACCCAAAACGCCATCCGGCCACCACCGGACGCCTGATCCAGAACACCCCTCGTTTCCCACCACGCCCTGATCGTGGCGGAGACGAACATCCAATAAATGATTCGAGGGGAAACACTCATGATGTTGCGTGCAGCTTTGGCCGGTCTGGTACTGGCTTCCTTCACCCTGTCGGCCTCGGCCGAAACCATCCGCATTGCCATCGGCACCCAGGACACCACCATCAACTGCGCCGCCGGTGGCCTGTTGATTCGCGAACTCGGCCTGCTGGACAAATACCTGCCCCACGACGGCCCCTACAAAGACGCCCAATACGAGGTGCAGTGGAAAAACTTCACCAGCGGCGCACCGCTGACCAACGAGATGGTCGCCGGCAAACTCGACTTCGGCGCCATGGCTGATTTCCCCGGTGCGTTCAACGGCGTGGCCTTCGAAACGGCGGGCAAGCACAGTCTGTTCATCAGCGTGTTGTCGGGCAGCACCCAGGGCAGTGGCAACGGCATCGTGGTGCCGAGTGCGTCGGGCGTGCAGTCGCTGGCCGAACTCAAGGGCAAGACCATTTCCGTGCCGTTCGCTTCCACCGCCCATGGCATGCTGCTGCGCGCCGTCGCGGCCCAGGGCTGGGACCCGCTCAAGGACGTGAACATCATCGCCCAGCCGCCGGAAGTCGCCGGCTCCGCGTTGCAGGCCGGCAAGATCGATGCTCACGCCGACTTCGTACCCTTCGCCGAGCTGTTCCCCAGCCGTGGTTTCGCCCGCAAGATCTATGACGGTTCCCAGGCCGATGCGCCGACCTTCCACGGTGCGCTGGTGGATCAGGCCTATGCGAAAAAGTATCCGGAAATCGTCGTCGCCTACCTGCGGGCGAGCATCGAGGCCAACCAGCTGCTGGCGGCTGAACCTGAGAAATACAGCGAATTGATCGCCAAGGTCACCGGGGTCGATGCCGAGGTCAACTACCTGTTCCATGGCCCCCTCGGCGTGCAGACCCGCGACCTGAGCTGGAAGCCGGAATACCGCCAGGCCGTGGGCACCGCCATCGATACCCTGAAGCTGTTGAAGAAGGCCGATCGCGGTCTCGATCTCAACACCTTCATCGACGACCAGTACATTCGCGCCGCCTTCAAAGCCTCGAACCTCGACTACAGCGCGCAGCTTGGAAATTACCAGCAGACGCCGCTCAAGGCCGTCGATGCGGCAAGCGGCAAAGCCATCACCGACTTCAGCCATGTGGCGGAAATCTGGGTGCGTGGCGAGCCGAAAGTCCGTCAGTACGCCTCGGCGGAATCGGCATTTACCGCGCTGACAGCGTTGAAACAGGAAGGCAAGAACATCCGCGCGGTGTACACCCAGGCCAGCGACAGCGGGATCAAGTTGCTGGCGGATCAGGCGTGGTTTGCCACCAACGCCAAGGGGCGTCTGAGCGCCTTCCTGCTCAAAGGCCAGGCCCAACAGTTCGCCACGGCGCAGGGCGGCAAGGTATTCGACTTCACCGATGCCACAACCCAGGCCGTAGCCACCCGCTAACCCCCAAACACCACGGTCCCTGTAGGAGCTGCCGAAGGCTGCGATCTTTTGATCGGGCTCTTCGGCAATCGTGAAGCCGTCAAAAGATCGCAGCCTTCGGCAGCTCCTACAGGGGTTGTGATTGCCCTCGGGAAATGTGTATGTCCGGATCATTCTTACGCTGGATTCCCAGAGCCGCTTCACTGCTGCTCTGCCTGCTGTTCTGGCAACTTGCCGCCAGCCACCACTGGAACCTTGGCCTGGTGACCTTCGCCAACGTCCCGACACCCTTGGCGGTCATTGAAGCCGCCCTTGGCCTCGGCGACTCGGGCAAACTCGCTCAGCACCTGAGCAGCAGCCTCGGCCGGGTATTCGCCGGCTACCTCGCGGCGCTGATCATCGGTGTGGCCCTGGGCCTGGCCATCGGCCGCTCGAAATGGGCCGAAGATCTGTTGCTGCCGCCCCTGGAAGTCCTGCGACCGATCCCGGCCGTGGCATGGATTCCCCTGGCGATCCTGATGTTTCCCTCGTCGGAACTGTCGATGGTGTTCATCACCTTCACCGGCGCCCTGTTCCCGATCCTGCTCAACACCGTGCACGGCGTCGAAGGCGTCGACCCACGGCTGATCGCCTCGGCGAAAAGCCTCGGCGCAGGGCGCCGGGCCATCCTGCTGGAGGTCGTTCTACCGGGCGCCGCGCCGAGCATCATCACCGGCCTGGCCATCGGCATGGGCACCTCGTGGTTCTGCCTGGTGACGGCGGAAATGATCTCCGGCCAATTCGGCATCGGCTATTACACCTGGGAGTCCTACACCATCCAGAACTACGCCGACATCGTCGTCGGCATGTTGCTGATCGGCGTGCTCGGTATGGGCAGCAGCCTGTTGATCAAGCGCCTGGGCGGGCTGTTCACGCCTTGGCATCGACCACGAGGAAAAGCCTGATGAGCGTTTTTCAACACCTGGAAGGGCGTATCGATATCCGCGGGTTGTCGATCAGCCTGGGCGAGGGCCACAGCGCTTTCGAAGCGGTGCAGGGCCTCGACTGCCAGATCGAGCCAGGGCAATTCGTGTGCATCCTCGGGCCGTCCGGTTGCGGTAAATCCACCTTGCTCGGGGCGCTGGCCGGCCACCTGCAACCGCGCACCGGCAGCTTGAGCGTGGATGGCGCGCCGGTGTCGGGACCATCGCCACAACGGGGCATGGTGTTCCAGCAGCACACGCTGTTTCCGTGGCGCACGGTGCGTGACAACGTGGCGTTCGGCCTGAAAATGCGTGGCGTCGGCAAGGTCGAACGGCTCAAGGCGGCGGATGAAATCCTCGCCCTGGTGGGCCTCGAAGGCTTTGCCGGGCGCTGGCCCGACCAATTGTCCGGCGGCATGCAGCAGCGGGTGGAAATCGCCCGGGTGCTGGTCAACCGTCCGCGCCTGTTGCTGATGGACGAGCCCTTTGGCGCCCTCGATGCCCTGACCCGGTTGAACATGCAGGAACTGCTGCTGGACATCTGGACGCGCATCCGCACCACCGTGGTGTTTGTCACCCATGACATTGACGAAGCGCTGTTCCTCGCCGACCGCTTGCTGGTCATGAGCTCACGCCCCGGGCGAATCATCGAAGACCTGCGCCTGGACTTCCCCCGGCCGCGCAGCACGGAGCTGATGACCCGTCCTGAATTCTCGCATCTGAAACGCCATTGCCTTGAATTCCTGCGGCACGAAGACGGCCGGCAACTGCCGCGCCTGAACCCGCTCGGACTTCCCCCTGAAAACAAACTGCCGCGATTTGCCCTATGACCTCACTATTCGATGTAACCGATAACGACGACATTCTGGCCCTGCAACCACGGCTGACCGATGACGACCCCGGCGTACGCCGGATCGCGCTGATCGAACTGGCCGATCTCGAGGAGCCGGACGGCCTGCAATGGTTGATCGATCGACTGGCCGAAGACCCGATGGCCGAGGTCCGCGCCGAAGCCGCCCGGTTGCTGGAAGCCTGGGAGGACCCGCCCGTGGTCGAAGCCTTGTGCCAGGCCCTGACGGATCCATCCCCGGCGGTGCAGGCGGCCGCTGCACAAAGCCTCAGTCTGCTCAAGAGCGAAGCGGCGGGGCGGGTCATTCTGCCATGGACCGAGCACGCCGACAGCGGCGTACGCATTGCCGCGTTCAGGGCGTTGCGCGAGTTGCGCTGCCCCGATGCTGCCGCAGCGGCGGCCCGGGCATTGGACGATGAAAGCGCCAGCGTGCGCCGCGAGGCGGTGGGCGTACTCGGCTGGCTCAAGCAGCTTGATGCCTTACCGGCACTTGCGCGGTTGGCCAGTGCCGACCCAGACACCGACGTGCGGCGGGCCGCCACCGGGGCGCTGGGCCTGGCGTCTGACACCCTGGTGCTGCCGGCCTTGCGCCAGGCCTTGCGGGACGCTGCCTGGCAAGTCCGGGAAGAAGCCGCCACCACCCTGGGCAAAGTCGGCCACCCCGACGCCGGCCCGGCCCTGGTCGACGCCTTGGGCGACGATTACTGGCAGGTGCGTCTGCGCGCCACCCGCAGCCTCGGTCGCTTGCGTTATGGACCGGCGCTCGAAGCGCTGATCGACACCCTCGGCCATCGCATCAGCAACCTGCGCAAGGAAGCCGCGCTGGCCCTCGGCGAACTGAACGACCCACGGGCCATTGCGCCATTGCAGGCCGCACAACACGACGGCGACCCTGAAGTGCGCAAGGCCGTGCGCATTGCCTTGAGTCAACTGCAATGAATCCGCTGGCGGTGGGTAATTCGCAGAGTAGGCAGCAGCTGCGATTGAACTGGCCTGATGGCCGCGAACAGTGGTTGGACCACGCCGAGTTGCGTCGCCAGTGTCCATGTTCGCAGTGCCGGGCCTTTCGTATGCGGGGGATGGTGCCGTTGGTGGATGCCCGGGTTCGGGTAATCGAACTGAACCCGCAGGGCTATGGCCTGCAACTGGTCTTCAGCGATGGGCATGAGCGGGGGATTTATCCGTGGGCGTATCTGGCTGGACTTACCGACTGAATCGAATTCCATTCCTCGGGAGTTGTCGCGATCTGCGGCAGCTCCCCCGTACGCTTCCAGTGGTTTATGTTGCGAATACAGGTTCAGTAACGGCCCGGATAAACGCATCGTCCACAGTCTTTACTCCATACTTTTGCATGAACTCACGGCCGTTGTTAAAGCGATTGAAACGTTGCTGGCTGATCATATAAAAATAATCACAATGGTTAATGACTTCATCAACATTGTGCGAGGAAACCAGAATGGCGGTGCCCTCCCTGGCAGCGCCGTGAAGACATTGCCAGATATAGTGACGAAATTCGGGATCTACACCGGCAGTAGGTTCGTCGAGAATCACAAAGTCTGCAGAAATTGAAAGAAGGGAAAGCGTAAAGAACCAGCGTGTCTCTCCGTAGCTGCATAGCGATGACTTTTTGTTCCATATGTCTTGGTATCGGTCAACTATCGCTGGGCTCCAGGCACTTAGTTTTTTCAGGATTTTATCTTGTGTCATGGGCTCGTTTGATGACAGCGCAGATACCATTTTAAAAATGTCGCGCATGCGCAGCGGTGGGGGAGTGGAGATGATCTGGGAAAGGTATAAAAAGCGACTGAAGTCGTTTTTTATGAAGCCGGACTTTGCTTTTTTAAGCTCGCAGACGATATCGAAAAAAGTTGTTTTTCCAGATCCGTTGGGCCCCAGAATGCCGACAACGTCGCCTTGAGCGACCTCAAGAGATGCCTGGGTCAAGAGGGGCGTGTCTGTATAGGAGAAGTCAATGTTCTGCGCCGTGAATTTTTTCATCAGTACCGGCTCCATACGGGATTTATTCTTAGGTGTTTGAACGTTTTGTAAAGTACAAAAATAAACAAAAGAACTATTGCAGCTGTGATGAATTTGTTGGATTCAAGGCCTTGTTCCATTATTTGGCTTGCAAGTGTCAGTGGATTTGCGAGGTTCAAAGCGTCGGTGATGGGGGTTGGTCTGCTGGCACTCATTACTCCGAGGATCAACATGCAGAACGAAAAAATGGAAAGCAAAGTGTTCGAGTTTTGAAAATTGATCGGTAGCAATGAGAAGGCAGCCCCGAGAGCACAAAACATGATAAAGCAGATGTAAAAGCGTAGTGCGAGATTCAGTAGTTCATTGAGGGCGTAGTTTCCAAATGGAAGCTTGGTCGTCAAGTAAAAGGTTGCGCAATAAGATATTGATATTAGCGAGTAGGCAATGAAATGCGATAAAAGAAAAATCAGTTTTGATTCCCTGGAGTAAATGAATGATCGAGTGAATCCGCTTTCCCTTCTTCCGATTATGTAAAAGGCGAATCCGAATAGTGCGACACTTGAAGAGATGTAGGCATAAAACCATGCCGAAATCGTAATGTAATGGCTGGAGAAATAGTTGGGGTCTTGCCTGGTTGTTGCAAAAAAATAGAACATTGCACAAGGGGATATCATGATCCAGAAAAAGGCGATGGGTTCTTTTAGTTGTTCTTTGATGAATATGGAGGTTAGGGAGAGCACTCTGGGTAAAATGTTTTTAGTCATTGAATGGTGCCACCCTGAGGTTGTTTTTTTTAGTTGGCTTTCGTTTGTGGTTTGCTGCTGGGTATTGATTAGTTGATTTTGGCGTTGGGTGCAAGTGATGTTGTAGGGGGGTCTTATGGCTTTTTAAGATATCTCCTACATGTGATTGGGAAGCTTAATGGTTCTAGTGGGTGCGGGTTCAAATGTGGATCCGTGGAATTCCTTTTTGAAACGGTGGTTTAGTTTTCGGCACACAGAAATGATCTTGCTATTCTGAGTAAAGTATTTCTGTAGGAGTAAGTGTGCGTTTTGTACTTTTGTATGGATTTTTATTTTCTTCAAATGCTGATTTTTTCAGAAAGGCGACGAGCGGCAGGTTTTATCCGTGGACTGAACCGGCCTCCTGTAGGAGCTGCCGCAGGCTGCGATCTTTTTGCTCTGGCCTCAAGAGATCGCAGCCTCGTTTCACTCGACAGCGCCTACAAGTCCTTGCCAGGTAAATGCCGAAAGAGTACAAATGTACTCCATGACGACTCTGACTCCCCGCCGTACCGCCATCCTGATCTTCATCCGCGATCGTATCGCCGAGCACGGTCAGCCTCCGAGCCTCGCCGAGATCAGCGAGGCGTTCGGTTTCGCCTCCCGCAGTGTGGCGCGCAAGCATGTGCTGGCGCTGACCGAAGCCGGGTTTATCGAGGTCAACCCGCATCAGGCCCGGGGCATTCGCCTGCTCGGGCAGCCACCGCGTCCCGAGTTGCTGGACATCCCGGTGCTTGGTCGGGTGGCGGCCGGTGCGCCGATCGGGGTCGATGCGCAAATCCATAGCCGCTTGCTGCTCGATCCGTCGCTCTTCTCGCGGGTGCCGGACTACATGTTGCGGGTGCGCGGTGATTCGATGATCGAGGACGGCATTCTCGACGGCGATCTGGTGGGCGTGCATCGCAACCCCGAGGCGCTCAACGGCCAGATCGTCGTGGCGCGGCTCGACGGTGAAGTCACCATCAAGCGCTTCGAGCGGGTCGGCGATGTGGTTCGCCTGCTGCCGCGCAACCCGGCCTACCAGCCGATCATTGTGCACGCCGATCAGGACCTGGCCATCGAAGGCGTATTCTGTGGCCTGGTGAGGCAAGGCTGATGGGTGCCGTCGTTGCGCTGGATACGCTGTTCAATGGCGGCCAGGTCTGGAGGGGCCGGCCTGCGCCGCCGGCCGCCAGCCCGCAGCCCACCGGGCATGCCGCGCTGGACGCGGCATTGCCCAGTGGCGGCTGGCCGGAGGCGGCGCTGACGGAAATCCTGCTGGCCGGGCAGGGCGTGGGCGAGTTGCAACTGGTGTGGCCGACGCTGGCACGGCTGTCGGCGGCGGGCGAACGCATCGTGCTGGTGGCGCCGCCTTATGTGCCGTATCCCCAGGCGTGGCAGGGCGCCGGGGTCGATCTGCGTCAGCTGTCGATTATCCGGGCCAGTGAGCGCGATGCGCTGTGGGCCGCGGAACAATGCCTGCGTTCGGGCAGTTGCGGCGCGGTGCTGTGCTGGCCGCACAAGGCCGATGACCGCGCCTTGCGTCGTTTGCAGGTGGCGGCGGAAACCGGCCAGACCCTGGCCTTCGCCTATCGTCCCCTCAGTGAAGCGATCAACCCTTCGCCCGCGGCCCTGCGCATCGCCATCGATGCCCGGCCGGCACAGCTGCGCGTGCTCAAGTGCCGCGGCGGCCTGGTCCGTCCGGCGCCGATTGCCTTCGCCGTGGGGCATTGAGGTTGCCATGCGCTGGGTCTGCATTGTTTTCCCGCAATTGGCGCTGGACGCGGCATTGCGTCAGCGCACCGATCCTGATGAACCCCTGGCGTTGCTGACCGGCCCGGCCCAGCGCCGGGTGCTGCAGGCCGTCAACGCTGCGGCGCGGGCGCTGGGTTTGCGTCCCGGTCAGTCCATGAGCGCGGCACAGGCCTTGAGCAAGGGGTTTGCCACGGCTGAATACGACGCCAGTGAAATCGAGCGCTGGCAGCAGTTTCTCGCCGCCTGGGCCTATCGCTTCAGTTCCCAGGTCAGCGTGCATTACCCCCGGGCCGTGGTGTTCGAGATCGAATCCAGTCTTGGCCTGTTTGGCGCCTGGCCGCAATTCGAAGCGCTTTTGCGCCGTGAGCTCGGCGAACTGGGGTTTCGGCACCGCATCGTGGCCGCGCCCAACCCGGTGGCGGCGCGGGTGCTGGCCAACGCCTATGACGGCCTGGTGGTACCGGATGATCAAGCCTTGCAGCATCACCTGGGGCAGATGCCCGTCGACCGGATCGGCCTCGAAGCACAGGTTGCCACGGCCTTGTCGCGCATGGGCCTGCGCACCTTGAGCCAGGTGCAGGCGTTGCCCCGACATAGCCTGGCCCGGCGTTTCGAGGCCCAGGTGCTCAAGCATCTGGATGCGTTGCTTGGCACGCGGCGGCTGGCGCTGGCCTTTTACCTGCCGCCGGACCGCTTCGATGTGCGTATCGAGCTCAATTTCGATGTGCAGTCCCATCAAGCCCTGCTGTTTCCGTTGCGCCGGTTGACGGGTGACCTGTCGGCGTTCCTCTGCGGTCGCGACAGCGGCGTACAGCGTTTCGACCTGCATCTGGAGCACGCCGGGTTGCCGGATACGCTGATCAAGGTCGGCCTGCTCAGCGCCGAGCGTGATCCGGCGATGCTCTTCGAACTGGCCCGGGGGCGGCTGGAGCAAGTCCAGGTCGAGGCGCCGGTGCGCGGCTTTCGCTTGTGTGCCGAGGATTTGCCGACCTTCGTGCCCCAGCATCAAGAGCTGTTCGACGATCGCCCGCAGCAGTCCTTGCCCTGGGAGCAACTGCGCGAACGCCTGCGGGCACGGCTGGGGGATGATGCGGTGCATGGCTTGCGCTTCCAGGCCGATCATCGCCCCGAGTGCGCGTGGCAGGCCAGTGCCGACAGCCAGCCGTGCGCAGCGCTGGGCGCCGTGAAGCGGCCGGGCTGGCTGCTGACCGAGCCGCTGGCCGTGCACCAGGGCTCGGCGCGCATCCTCATGGGGCCGGAGCGTATCGAGTCCGGCTGGTGGGACGGTGACGACGTACGCCGCGACTATTACCTGATCGAAACCCGTGCCGGGCAACAGGGCTGGGCCTACCGGGCGGTCGGCGAGGACGGCCCGTTGTGGTTGCAGGGCTGGTTCGCATGAGCCGCGACTATGCCGAATTGCACTGCCTGTCGAACTTCAGCTTCCAGCGTGGTGCCTCCAGTGCCCTCGAGCTGTTCCAGCGCGCGAAAAAACAGGGTTACCAAGCCCTGGCGATCACCGACGAATGCACCCTGGCGGGCATCGTTCGTGCCTGGCAAGCGGCGAAGTCCGTGGAGTTGCCGCTGATCATCGGCAGTGAAATACGCATCGAGAACGGGCCGAAACTGGTGCTGCTGGTGGAGAGCCTCGAGGGCTATCAGGCGCTCTGCCGATTGATCACCCGCGCCCGGCGCCGCACGCAGAAAGGCCAGTATCAGGTGCTGCGCGAAGACTTCGGCGAACCGTTGCCGGGGTTGTTGGCGTTGTGGGTGCCGGACGCTGTCGATGCCTTTGCACAGGGCCACTGGCTCCAGCAGGTCTTCGGCGAACGCCTGTGGCTGGCGGTGCAGTTGCATCGCGGTCAGGACGATGGGCAACGCCTGAACGATTTGCTCACACTGGCTCGGGAACTGCGAATTCCCGCCGTGGCCAGTGGCGATGTGCACATGCACGCACGCGGACGACGGGCCTTGCAGGACACCATGACCGCGATCCGTCACCACCTGCCGGTGGCCGATGCCGGGTTGCGCCTGCACCCCAACGGCGAGCGCCATCTGCGCAGTCTCGATGTGCTGCAGGCGCTGTACCCGCCAGACTTGCTGGCGCAAACGCTGGTCATTGCCCGGCGCTGCACCTTCGACCTCGGCCAGCTGCGTTATCAATACCCTCGCGAACTGGTGCCGCAAGGGCACTCGGCCACCTCGTGGCTGCGTCATTTGACCGAGGAGGGCATCGAGTGGCGCTGGCCAAAAGGGCCGAAAAACGAAGTGTTGGTGCAGATCGATAAAGAGCTGCAACTGATCGCCGAACTGGGCTATGAAAGTTATTTCCTGACGGTCCACGACATCGTCCGCTTTGCCCGCCAGCAACAGATTCTTTGCCAGGGTCGTGGTTCTGCCGCCAACTCGGCAGTGTGCTTCGCCCTGGGGATCACCGAAATCGATCCGGATCGCACCACCTTGCTGTTCGAGCGCTTTCTGTCCAGGGAACGTAACGAACCGCCGGACATCGACGTCGATTTCGAACATGAACGCCGCGAAGAAGTCTTGCAGTACGTGTTCCAGCGTTATGGCCGGGCCCGCGCCGCGCTGACGGCGGTGGTCAGCACTTACCACGCCGCCGGTGCGGTACGGGATGTGGCCAAGGCCTTGGGCTTGCCGCCGGACCAGATCAACGCCCTGGCCGATTGCTGCGGTCACTGGAGCGATGAAACGCCCCCTGTCGAACGCCTGCGTGAAGGTGGTTTTGACCCAGAGAGCCCGGTGCTGCACCGGGTGCTGAGCCTGACGGGGCAGTTGATCGGCTTCCCCCGGCATTTGTCCCAGCACCCCGGCGGTTTCGTGATTTCCGAGCAGCCGCTGGACAGTCTGGTGCCGGTGGAAAACGCCGCCATGGCCGAGCGCACCATCATCCAGTGGGACAAGGATGACCTCGACGCAGTGGGCCTGCTCAAGGTCGATATCCTGGCGCTGGGCATGCTCAGCGCGATTCGTCGATGTTTCGATCTGCTGCGCCGGCACCGGGGCCAGGACCTGAGCCTGGCGACCATCCCGGCCGAGGATGCGGCCACCTACGAAATGATCGGTCGGGCCGACACCATCGGCGTGTTCCAGATCGAGTCCCGGGCGCAGATGTCGATGTTGCCGAGGCTCAGGCCCAAGACGTTTTACGATCTGGTGATCGAGGTCGCCATCGTTCGGCCGGGGCCGATCCAGGGCGGCATGGTGCACCCGTACCTGCGGCGACGGAACAAGGAAGAGCCGGAGGCGTATCCGTCGCCGGAACTGGAAGTGGTGCTCAAGCGCACCCTTGGCGTGCCGCTGTTTCAGGAACAGGTGATGCAGATCGCCATCGTCGCCGCCGACTACAGCCCCGGCGAGGCCGATCAGCTACGCCGCTCCATGGCCGCCTGGAAACGCCACGGCGGGCTCGAACCGCACAAGGAGCGGCTGGCCGCCGGCATGAAGAAAAACGGCTACACCGCCGAGTTCGCCGCGCAGATCTTCGAGCAGATCAAGGGCTTTGGCAGCTACGGTTTCCCCGAGTCCCACGCCGCCAGCTTTGCCTTGCTGACTTACGCCAGTTGCTGGTTGAAATGCCACGAGCCGGCGGCCTTCGCCTGTGCGCTGATCAACAGCTGGCCGATGGGGTTCTACAGCCCGGACCAGATTCTGCAGGACGTTCGGCGTCATCATTTGCAGGTTCGCCCGGTGGACGTGCGCGCCAGTGACTGGGACTGCAGCCTGGAACCGATCAGCGGTGCGCAACCGGCGATTCGCTTGGGGCTACGCATGATCAAGGGCTTTCGCGAGGACGATGCCCGACGCATCGAAGCGGCCCGCTCGCAAGGCGCGTTCGCCGACATCGCCGACCTCGGAGGGCGGGCGCGGCTCGATGCCCGCGCCCAGGAGCAACTGGCCGATGCCGGCGCGTTGCGTGGCCTGGCCGGCGATCGCCACCGGGCGCGCTGGGAAGTGGCCGGGGTGCAAAAGCAGCTGGGGTTGTTTGCCGGCCTGCCGAGCCAGGAGGAGGATGCGGTGGCGCTGCCCAAACCTACCGTGGGTGAGGACCTGCAAGCCGATTACGCCAGTGTCGGCACCACCCTCGGGCCGCATCCGCTGGCCCTGTTGCGGGGTGAGTTGAAGGCGCGACGCTGCCGCAGTTCGAAAGAATTGCTGGACGTCGAGCACGGTCGGCCGGTCAGCGTCGCCGGGCTGGTCACCGGCCGGCAACGCCCGGCCACCGCCAGCGGCGTGACCTTTGTCACCCTCGAGGACGAGTTCGGCAACGTCAACGTGGTGGTGTGGCGCGACCTGGCCGAGCGCCAACGCCAGGTGCTGGTCGGCTCGCAGCTGCTCAAGGTCGATGGGCGCTGGGAGAAGGAGGGCGAGGTCCGGCATCTGATAGCCGGACGCTTGAGTGACCTGAGTGTGTTGCTCGATGGCATCACTGTGCGTAGCCGGGACTTTCATTGAGTCACAGGGCTTCAGGGCGTTGAGTGTCGGCAGCAAAGTCGGTGAGTAGCTGCCCTGTTGCCACAGGGCGTTCGATCATGGGCAAGTGGTTGCAACCTTCAAGGGTGACGGCCTGTCCGCGCCTACTGCAACCTCTGTAGGAGCTGCCGGAGGCTGCGATCTTTTGATCTTCAGCGGTCTTGAAGCCGCCAGAAGCAAGATCAAAAGATCGCAGCCTTCGGCAGCTCCTACATGGAATGTATGCAGAAATTATTTGGCCAGTGGCCAAAACCGCTCGCCACCGCCCGGGGCATCCGTCCACGCCTGTAACGAGCGTGTCGGCAAATCGAAGTAATCCCGCGTGCGTGCATAGCCATGCCCGCCCATGCGTCCGATCGCATCAAGCCCCAACTGATCGATGTACAGGGTTTTCGGGTCGATCAGTTCGTCACGCACATGCGCCATCAGCACTTCACCAAAGATGATTTCCCGGGATTGGCCGATGGACAGCGCCATCATCCGCCGGCACTCCAGCGCCACCGGGGCTTCGCCGATGCGCGGGCATTTGACCGTGGTGCCGGGGATGGCGGTGAGGCCAGCGGCGGTCAGTTCGTCGAAGCCGGGGGCGAAGGGCACGGCACAGACGTTCATGGCCTCCACCAGCGCGTCACTGACGATGTTCACGGTGAACTCCTGGTTGAGCTGGATATTGCGGGTGGTGTCCTTGGGGCTTTGGTCGCCGTAGTTTTCCACGCCAAGGGCGAGGATCGGCGGATCGGCCGACAGCGCATTGAAAAAGCTGAACGGCGCCGCGTTGATCCGGCCTTCGCCGTCGACGGTGGTGACCAGGGCAATCGGTCGTGGCACGACGCTGCCGATCAGAATCTTGTATTTGTCCCGTGGACTCAGTGTGCTGAAGTCAAAGCTTTGCATAGGCAGAATTCCCTAAAGGAGAGGCTCGATCGCGCTCAGTGGCGTCTGTGCGCTGTAGTCGTCGGCGAACGGGATGGCCGGCTGGAACAGGTTTTTCCAGTCCGGTTGGCCGAAGGCCCGGTCGCTGTGGCTGCGCATCAGTTTTTCGAATTGGCGTTGGGCCTGGCGTTGCAGGGCGGGGTAGTCGACGCCCTCGACCTGGCCGTCCTGCATCACACAGCGGCCATCGATGTAGCTGGCGATGCAGTCGTCGCCGCGACCGGCCAGCACAAGATTTTTCAGCGGGTCGAACAAAGGCCCCAGGTGCATTCCGCGCAGGTTGAACACGCTGATGTCGGCCTTGCACCCCGGTGCCAGTCGGCCAAGATCGTCGCGGCCCAGGGCCCTGGCGCCGCCGAGGGTCGCGGCGTTGTACATATCCAGTGTGCTGGTCAGTGAGTTGCCGCCCTCCATCAGCCGGGCGATGTTCAGGCCCTGGCGCATGTTGTCCAGCAGGTCCGCCGGCCAGGTGTCGGTACCGAGGGCAAAGTTGACGCCCTTGGCGCGATAGCGGCCAAACGAATTCAAGGCCTCGCCGTCCCGGGCAAACACCACGGGGCAATGCACCAGGCTCGCGCCGCCATCCACCACACGTTGCAGGTCGTCATCACCCTGGGTGTAGATACCGTGGGGCAGCAGGCTGCGTGGAGTCAGTAGCCCTAGCTGCTGTAACCAACCCAACGACGAGGTGCCGCGCAATTGCTCGACCATCGCCACTTCACCGAGGCCCTGACAACAGTGCAAGCGCATCGGTGCGTTCAGTTCCCGGCTCAGCGCGGCGGTGTGTTGCAGCAGCGCCGGGGTGCAGGTCTGGATGCGATCGGGCAACAGTGCACCGCGAATCAGGCCGTTGTTCGCACCGTCGAAATCCCGGAAAAACCGTTCGGCGGCATCGAGGCCGGCCATGCCCCGGGCTTCGTCCCAGTGGTGCGCCAGGGTGCCATCGGCGCGCCAGTAACTCATGCCGCTCATGTAGCAGGGCCCCAGGTAAGTGCGCAGTCCCAACTCGGCCGCCACGCCGGCGACCGCCGCAAACTCGTCGTAGGTCTCGGCCCACTCGCGGTAATACATCGAGGTGATCGGCATGGCCGTGGTGATGCCGTTGCGGATCAGTTGCGTGAAGGCGTAGCGGTATTTGAAGACTTCTTCTTCGGGGCTGTAACTTTCCCGCGATCCGCGCGCCAAGTACTGCGCCGACCACATCCGGCCCATGTCGCGTTCGTCGCCGTTGTCCAGGGTCAGTACCGTGGAGTCGAGATCGCCAAGGGCATCCAGGTCGATGAAGCCGGGGCCGATCAACGCGTTGCCGTAATCGATCCACTGATCCACCGGGCCCGGATAGCCGCGTCCGACAAACTCGATGCGCGAGCCCTCGAACACCACTTCGCCGTCGCGCCACAGCACATGCTGCGTGCCGTCGAAGCCGACCACGCAACTGGCTCGCAAGCCGATGCGCTTCACAGACGGCTTTCCAGCAAACGACCGCCCGCAGCGATCAAACGACCCGCGCGATAGACTTGACGCGGCGGTCGCGAAACCACCGCTTCACCCAGCGTTTGCACGGGCATCAGCAGGAAGTCCGCTGGCTGGCCTATCTCCAGGCGATTGGCTGCACAACCCAGCGCCTGGGCGCCGTTGACGGTCGCCGCCTCGAACGCCGCCGCGAGTTCTTCGTCCTTGTTCAAATCGAAGCGGAACGCCAACAGCATCGCGCGCTCCAGCATGTCGCCGTTGCCCATGGGCGACCAGGCATCACGAATGCCGTCCGAGCCCAGGCACAGATTCACGCCGGCTTCGCGCAGGGCCAGGAACGGCGGCACCGCGCAATCGGCCGGGGCCGAACTCATCAGCGAAATTCCCAGTGTCGCCAGGCGCTCGGCCACCGGTTTGACCTGGCTCCATGGCAGCATGCCGAGGCAGTAGGCATGACTGATCATCACCTGGCCTTGGCGGCCGAAGCGCTCGGTGTAGTCGGCGATGAGCGCGATCTGCCACAGGCCCAGTTCGCCCTTGTCGTGCAGGTGAATGTCGACGCCACGGTCGAATTCGCTGGCCAGCTTGAAGACGAAATCCAGTTGGGCAATCGGGTCGTTGTCGATGCCGCACGGGTCCAGGCCACCGACGTTCTCCACGCCCAGGACCATGGCTTCGCGCATCAGTTCGGCGGTGCCGGGGCGGCTGATCAGCCCGGTTTGCGGGAACACCACCAGTTGCAGGTCGATCAGGTCGCGGTATTGTTCGCGCAGTTGCTGCATGGCCTCGACATGCCGCAGGCCGAACTCCGGGTCGATGTCGACGTGGCAACGCATGGTCAGCGAGCCGCGGGCGATGCAGTTTTCCAGCAGGGCGCCGGCTCGTTGGGCGATGGGGGTGGTGACTTCACGCAGGATGCGCCGTTCGTTGGCGATGTAGTCCTTGAGGGTCGGACCGGCGCTGTTGGGGCGCCAGGGCTGGCCCCAGAGGGTTTTGTCCAGGTGGACGTGGCTTTCCACCAGGGCGGGGGTGAGCAACTGGTTCTGGCCGTCGATGTCGGTGGCGGCCAGGGCTTCGTTCGAAGCTGGGCGACGTTGGGTGAACCGGCCGTTTTCGATCAGCAGGTCTTCGGCGGGGGTGCCGTAGGGGCGCACGTTGCGTAGCCAGCGGGGTTGGGTCATTTAAAACCTCAAATTCTGTGGTGTTTGGGAGGGCCTCATCGCTGGCAAGCCAGCTCCCACAGTGATTTGTGTTGGGCACAAAATTTGTGAACACCACCAAACCCTGTGGGAGCTGGCTTGCCAGCGATGGCCGCAACTCGGTTTCAAGTCAAACAATCAGCCCTTGAGCTTGGCCCAGATCCGGTCCTGCAGCTCCCGCGCCTTGTTGCTGCATTCCTTTTCCGGACGCAGGCGCGAGGCGAATTCGTCGGGCATGTTGATGGCATCCATCACCCGCCATTTGGCGTCGATCAGCTTGTCGCTCTGGATGCCGTTGTCGTAGGCGATGGCATTGGACACGGCGGCGGCGTTTTCCGGTTTCATCATCCAGTCGATGAAAATCTTCGCGTTGCCGGGGTGCGGCGCGCTCTTCGGTACGGCGAAGTTGTCCTGGAACATCGCCAGGCCTTCCTTCGGATACACGTACTTGATGGTGCTCTTCTGCAGGGTGGCGCGGGCAGTGGAGCCGTTCCAGTTCTGCATCATGATCACTTCGCCGGAGGCCATGCGGTCGACGGTGTTGTCCGAGCTGTACATCTTCAGGAAGGGTTTCTGTTTTTGCAGCAGTTCGAGGATGCGCTTGGCGTCCTGAGGGTTTTCGCTGCACTCGTCGACATTCAGGTAGTGGCTGGCGGCGTTGATCACGCTGCTGGAGGTGTCGAGGGCGGCGAGCTGGCCTTGCAGTTCCTTGCGCGGCTCGAAGAACTCTTTCCACGAGTCGTCGAGCTTGCCGCCGGGCACCCGGGCGCTGTCATAGGAGAACCCGGTGGTGCCCCACAGGTACGGTGCCGAGAACTTGCGGCCCGGGTCGAAACTCGGGTCGCGGAATGCCGGCTTGACGTACTGGAAGTTGGGCAGGGCCGAGGCGTCGATTTCCAGCAGCAGGTCCTGGTTGATCAACGTGCGCATGATCGATTGCGACGGCACGATCACGTCATAGGCTGCGCCCCCGGCCTGCAACTTGGCCAGCAGGGTTTCGTTGCTGTCGTAGCCGTCCATGGTGACCTTGATGCCGGTCTCCTTTTCGAACTTGGCCAGCAGGTCGACCGGGTAGTAATCGGTCCAGTTGTAGAAGAACAGCTCCTTGGGCTCGGCGGCCTGGGCGCTGAACGCAGTGAACGCGGTGAAGCAACTCAAGGCCAGACCGGCAACGGCGAAACGCATGCTTTTCACTTTATTGCTCATAAAAGTAACCTCCAGGCTCATTGTTGTTTGCCGCGCTGTCCCAGCCAGAAGGCCAGCACCACCAGCACGATGGAAATCACCAGCATCAGGGTCGAAATCGCGTTGATCTCAGGCGTCACGCCGGCCTTGATCGCCGAGAAGATGTACACCGGCAAGGTCGTTGAACCCGGCCCGGCGACAAAGAAGGTCATGATGAAATCGTCGAGGCTGACCACGAACGCCAGCACCGAGCCGGACAGCACCGCCGGCCACAGCAGCGGCAAGGTCACCCGGCGAAACACCTGCCAGGGGTTGGCGTACAGGTCGTTCGCCGCTTCCAGCAGGCTCTTGTCCAGGTCATTGAGCCGCGCGCGGATCGGCAGGTAGGCAAAGGGGATGCAAAAACCGATGTGGGCGACGATCACCGTCAGCAGACCGAGCTTGATTCCCAGCGCCATGAACAGCAGCAGGGTGGCGACGGCCGTGACGATCTCCGGCAGGATCAGCGGCAGGTTGATCCCGCCTTCGACCATTTTCTGTCCGTAGAACGGCCGGTACGTCGCCAGTGCCGCGAGCAGGGCAATCGCCGTGGCGCAGACCGTGGCGATGCTGGCGACGATGATCGAGTTCAACGCCGCGGTCTGGATCGACGGGTTGGCCAGGATGCGTCCGTACCAGGCGAACGAAAACTCGGTCCACACCGTCGCCGAACGGTTGGCGTTGAAGCTGTAGGCGATCAGCACGAAGATCGGCAGGTACAGATAGGCCAGCATCAACAGGCTGACTTCGCGGGTCAGCGGCAGTTTCTTCAGGTGCAGGGCAATCATGCTTGGGCTCCTGGGCGTTGGGTCCTGGCGGCGTTGCGGCTATAGAGGGCGTAGAGCACCAGGGACAGCAACATGATCCCCAGCAGCAGGAACGACAGCGAACTGCCCAGCGGCCAGTTGCGCGCGGTGCCGAACTGCTGCTGGATCAGGTTGCCGATCATCAGCGTCTTGCCGCCACCGAGGATCGCCGGGGTAATGAAGGCACCCAGGCTCGGCACGAACACCAGCAAGGCACCGGCAATCACCCCCGGCATCGACAGCGGCAAGATGATCCGCCGCAACGCATGCCAGCGATTGGCGCCCAGGTCGTAGGCGGCTTCCACCAGACGCCAGTCGAGTTTTTCCAGGGTCGAGTAGATCGGCAGGATCATGAACGGCAGGAAGCTGTAGACCAGGCCGACGCTGACCGCGAAGTCGTTGTAGAGCAGGGTGATGCCACCGGCCTGGGGGAACAGCGCGTTGAGGCTCTGGGCGACCCAGCCGTGTTCGCGCAGGATGATCAGCCAGGCATAGTTGCGAATCAGCAGGTTGGTCCAGAATGGGATGGTGATCAGCAACACCATCAGGTTGCGTCGGCGCGGCGTCAGGCTCGACATCCACAACGCCACCGGGAAACCGAACAGGAAGCACAGGACCGTGGTGCCACCGGCCTGGAACACCGAGCGCAACAACGCCTGGGCGTAGACCCAGTTCAGCTCCAGTTCGCCATCGAAACCTTCCTGGAAAAACAGCTGCACATAACTTTGCAATTGCCAGTTGGCCTGCCAGTCGACGCCGCCATAGACGTTGCGCGGCAACAGGCTGATGTAGCCCATGATGCCCAGCGGAATGGCGATCAGGGCCAGCAGGGTCAGGACGACCGGGCTGAGCAACAGCGCGCGGTTGAGGGCCGGGGAAGTGCTGCTGACGCTCATCTCAGGCCTCCATCAGCAGGCAGGCGTGGGGCGGCAGGTTGACCGCGACGCGATCGCCCACCACCCGCCCGTGGTTCAGGCCTTCGTTGTTCTCGCGCAGCATGACCTTGATGTCGTTGTTCAGACGGCACTGATAGAGCGTGGCCGTGCCGACATACAGCACGGCCTCGATCACGCCGCGCAGATGATGGGGCTGCGACGGTTCGACCAGTTGCGAACGCTCGGGGCGGAACGCCAGTTGCACCTTGCTGCCGTCAAAGCCCTGGGCCGGGCAGGGGATTTCCACGGGCATGCCGTTGGGCACGAAGAGCTTTTCGTTCTGCTGGCCACGCTTGAGATGCCCGGGGAGGAAGTTGATGTCGCCGATGAATTGCGCGACGAACTGATGCTGCGGACGTTCGTAGATCTCGTTGGGCGTGCCGATTTGCAGGATCTTGCCGGCGGACATCACGGCAATGCGATCGGACAGGGTCAGCGCTTCTTCCTGATCGTGGGTGACAAAAATGAAGGTGATCCCGGCCTCTTTTTGCACGCGCTTGAGTTCGACCTGCATTTCCTTGCGCAGCTTGAGGTCGAGCGCCGACAGCGGCTCGTCGAGCAACAGCACTTTCGGTTTCGGCGCCAGGGCCCGGGCCAGAGCTACCCGTTGCTGTTGGCCGCCGGACAGTTCGGCCGGTTTGCGTTTGGCCAGGTGCTGCATTTGCACCAGCGCGAGCATTTCCTCGACCCGCTGCGGGATCAGTTTGCGATCAAGGCCCTGCATCTCGAGGCCGAAGGCGATATTCTGCGCAACACTCATGTGCGGAAACAGCGCGTAACTCTGGAACACCGTGTTGACCCGACGTTTGAACGGCGGCAAATCGTTGACCGGCTCGCCCGCGAGGCGGATCTCACCGTCGCTGACGTGCTCGAAGCCGGCAATGGTGCGCAGCAGGGTGGTCTTGCCACAGCCCGAGGGGCCGAGCAGGGTGAAGAATTCGTTGTCGGCGATGTCGACAGAAACATTGTCCAGGGCTGGCGCCAGCCCAGGGTCGTCGGAATATCGTTTGGAGACGTTTCGCACTTCAATTGCAACTGGATGACCCATAATGGTGCATTCCTCTAATTATTGTATGCAAAATCTGGATGCAATTTAGAAATACCCGGATTAACCTGCTCGTGCAAGCCCCTTTTTCAAAGGCTGATCATTCGCCAGGGGCGTTTGCACAGGGCGCAAGGAGTTGATGAATGACGGAAAAGAAACTGGAAACCACGGTCGACCGCGTCTACCAAGGGGTTTACGAGGCGATCAGCAAGCGCTCGTTGCGTCCGGGGATGAAGCTGGGCGAAGCCTCGCTGGCAGAACTGTTCAACGTCAGCCGCACGTCTGTGCGGGCTGCCCTCAAGCAGTTGGAGGCCGATGGCTTGGTCACCACCGAGCCCAATAAAGGTGCATCGGTGTCATTGCCCAGTGACGAGGAGATCCGCTCGCTGTTCGAAACCCGGCGTCTGGTCGAGATCGGTATCGTCAGTGAACTGTGCCGTCGCCGGGATACGGCGGTGACCCAGGATCTGCGCGATCACTTGCTGCTGGAAGATGAAGCGCATCAAAGCGGTGATCACGAACGGCTGATTCACCTTCTCGGCGAGTTCCACATCAAGCTGGCCCGCAGCCTGAACAACCCGGTGCTGCTCGACTGGTTCCAGAAGCTGATTTCCCGGGCATCGCTGTATGCCGCCGCGCTCGATGACGACAGCCACGAAGCCTGCCGCGACGATGAACACCTGCGGTTGATCGAATACATCGAAGCGGGCAACCAGAGCGCTGCCATCGAGCTGACCTGCATGCATTTGAATGGCATCGAGAAGGCGATTCTCGATGTCGCGGCGACCCTGAAAAGCAGCTACAACCCGCTCAAGCACCTGATTGAGGTGTAGGAGCTACCGAAAGCTGCGATCTTTTAAAAGTCAAAGTCAAAAGATCGCAGCCTGCGGCAGCTCCTACAGGGGGCACCCATTTCATCGCATCAGCTATACCTCTATGAAACGAATCGCGCCCGGAATGCTCGAAACAAACGGGTGCCATTTACCGGGATAGAGCCAGCCGATGCAGTTTCTAGCGGATAGCCACGGGTGTGCCGGGTGGAACGGCGAAATGGCCGGGCGCATTCGTGCGTTCGACTGGAGCCGGACCGAACTTGGCCCGCTCGACTCATGGTCCAGGAGTCTGACCAGCGCGGTGCAGTTGATGCTCGCTTCGCCGCTGCCAATGGTGATGCTCTGGGGCCAGTCCGGGTACATGATCTATAACGACGCTTATTCCAAGTTTGCCGGTGGGCGTCATCCGTACCTGCTCGGCTCCACTGTGGAACTGGGTTGGCCAGAAGTCGCCGAATTCAATCGCCACGTGGTCGACACCTGCCTGGCGGGCGGCACCTTGTCCTTTCGCAACAAAGAACTGGTGCTGCTGCGTGACGGGGTTCCGGAAGATGTCTGGATGGACCTCTACTACAGCCCGGTAGCCGACGATGACGGACGCCCGGCCGGGGTCATGGCCATGGTGGTGGAAACCACGGATCGGGTGATCTCCGAACATCGGCGACAGGCGGCTGAAGACGCCTACCGCGCCGACAACGAACGGGTGCGCCTGGCGCTGAACGCCGGTGCATTGCTCGGCTCCTTTGTCTGGGACATCAAGGCCAACGTGATGTCGGGTGATGAGCGTTTTGCCCGCACGTTTTCCTATCCCCTCGGGCAAGACCTGGAAAACCTGTCCCAGGAAATCGCAGAAAGCCGCATCCATCCAGATGACCGCAGTTGGGTCCGGGAACGCGTCACGTTGTCGGTGGAGACGGGCGAGCCCTACAACGTCGAATACCGGATCCGGCGCCCCGACGGCAGTTACCTCTGGGTACTCGCCAGTGGCTGTTGCGAGTTCAATGAACAGGGCGAGGCGTTTCGTTTCCCCGGCGTGCTGATCGACATCCACGAACGCAAGACCGCCGAAGAGTCCTTGCTCAAGTTCACCCGCAACCTGGAGCAGCGGGTGGCCGATGAGGTCGAGGCGCGGCTGGCGGCGGAAGATCAATTGCGCCAGTCACAGAAGCTGGAAGCCATCGGCGGCCTCACGGGCGGTGTGGCCCATGACTTCAACAACCTGTTGCAAGTGATCGCCGGCAACCTGCACTTGCTGGCGCGCCATGAGCGGGGTAACGCCAATGTGCAGCGCCGGGTCTCGGCGTCGATTGCCGCCGTCGAGCGCGGTGCCAAGCTGTCCTCGCAATTGCTGGCGTTCGCCCGCCGCCAACCCTTGTCGCCCGCGGTCTTCACATTGCGGCAGATTTTCGATGGCCTGGCGGAGTTGTTGCTGCGGGCCCTGGGTGAAACCCTTCAGGTTCACATGACGGCACCCGAGGATTCGTGGAATGTGTTTGTTGATCGCAACCAACTGGAAAACGCCATTCTCAATCTGGCGATCAATGCCCGTGACGCCCTTCAAGGCGAGGGCAGGATTGACCTGTGCGCGGAAAACATCGTCCTCGATCGCACGTTTTGCGCCGGTAGGGGCATTGCCCCGGGGGACTATGTGCGGGTGTCCGTGACCGATACCGGCGTCGGCATGCCGCCACAGGTGCTGGCCCAGGCGTTCGAGCCGTTCTTCACCACCAAGGCCGACGGGCAGGGCACCGGCTTGGGCTTGAGCATGGTGTTTGGCTTCGTCAAGCAGAGTGGCGGTCATATCGAAATCGCCAGTGACGTGGGGCGGGGGACCCGGGTGCAATTGTACTTTCCGCGTACCCTGCGCGCGGTACCCAGTGAAAGGCCGGGGCCCGATTTACCGCAACGGGGCGGGCACGAACGCATCCTGGTGGTCGAGGACAATGAGGCTGTGAGAGTGTCGGCGGTGGAGTTGTTGGGCGAGGAGGGTTATCAAGTCCTCACGGCCGCCAACGCAGACGTCGCCATGCAAATGTTGCTGGATGGGGTGACGGTGGACCTGATATTCACCGACGTGGTCATGCCCGGCCTGATCAAGAGTTCGGATCTGGCGGCCTGGGCTAAGGTGCAGGAGCCGCCGGTGGCGGTGCTGTTCACTTCGGGGCATACCCGCGACATCATCTCGCGCAATCACCAGCTTAGTCCGGATACCCATTTGCTCAGCAAACCCTACAGTCCTGAAGCGTTGACGCAAATGGTGCGGACAGTTCTTGGCGGCTGACCAAATTCCCTGTGGGCGAGCTAACGCTCGGCCTGTAGGAGCTGCCGCAGGCTGCGATCTTTTGATCTTGATCTTGCGCCCCCTTCGACATTGTCAAAAATCAAAATCAAAAGATCGCAGCCTGCGGCAGCTCCTACAGGGAAACACTCTTCCATCAGTACCATGGATGGCACAGTTATTTGCTCGGATGGGCGGCCTGGAGTTTTTTCGCCATTTTCAGGTGTTTTTCCAGCGTCGGCAGCATTTCTTGCGCAAAGCCCTTGAGCTCGGTGGCGCCTTTGACCCGGTCGTCCGTCACTGTATTGGCTTCCTTCTTGAACAGGTCGATGGTTTCTTCATGGGCCTTGACCTGGTTGTCGGCATAGGCCGCGTCGAAGGATTCGTCGCGCATGTCGAGGATTTTTTCCTTGGCTTGCTTGGTCAGCGTCGTGCTGTCCGGCACTTCGATGTCGAATTTTTTCGCCAGGGCGGCCAGGTCATGGTTGGCCTTGGAATGATCGGTAATCATCATCTTGGCGAATTTCTTGATGTCGGCCGATGCACTTTTTTCCAGGGCCAGCCGGCTGGTCTCGACTTCGGCGATGCCGCCGGCGGCTGCTTTGTCGACAAAGTCATTGGACGTGGCAGCCAGGGCACTGCCCATGCAGCTGCTCATTGCGATAACCAGGGCCAGGTGACGTACGTTGAATCTGTCCATTGGTGATTCTCCACACAGGTTTCCAAAGGTGATCGAGTGATCGTTAACCGGTGGAGGCGACGGCGCAGACAAAGGTTTTATCGCATTTGCGACAGGACGACGAACGGGCACCGCTGGTCTGACAGGTGGTCGACAGAATGGGCCAACCGAGGCCATTCTGATAGTTGGTGAACGCAATCAGTCGGCGTTTGCTACCGATTAACAAACGGAGGTGTTCCATGCCGGTGCCCCATGACCTTTTTCAGGATCTGAGTTGCACAAAGGAAGAAATCCAGCAGAAACGCACCAAGGATCCGTTACTGGATTCACTGATCAACAAGTATTCCCAGGCTGATGCCGATGTGGTGAAAGCGGAGCAAGCCAAATCCAGCGATGATGCGGTGACGAAGCTCAAGGCGAAGCGCTTGGAGGTCAAGGACAAGATCGTCAAACAACTCCAGTTGCGGTCCTGATCCAGCGTGCCTGCCACCGACGATCGGTGACTGGAAAGTTGGAACGGCCACCAGAACCGGCACCTCGAATGCTCAGAGACCGATATTACGGCTCTCAACGAGGTGCCTCATGACCCAGCCCAAATATCCCAGTGAACAACAGGGTGGCTACGACCCGATACCCACTCATCCCGAACCGCTGAGCCCCGAACACACCACGGTCAATCCCGAGGAAGAACCGGGCATCGATGAATGGCCGGACGATGAAGGTGTCGACAACGATCCAGAATGAACACCGTCCCCTGTGGGAGCAAGCTCGCTCCCACATTGGTGCTTGGTTGAACTCAACAGATCATTGCAACGCCTTGCTCAAAGGCAACCGCGCCATGTTCTGCGCCTTCAGTGAACCGAAATACAACCAGTCCCCATACTCGCGTACCGTGGTGATCGGTGAGTAGTTGTCGCTGCTGCCGTCCTGCAGATTGGCGATCACTTTGCCTTCAAGGTCCAGGCCCAGGGCGAACCCGCGCTTTTCCACGGGTTTGGGCAGGACAGTCATGGCTCGCACGATCATTTTGCGCACGAACGGATGCGCCGCCGTGCCGTCGAGCAGGGCGTTTCGGGGGGCATACAATGCTACCCAGAACCGGTCGTGACCATTGAAGGACAGGTTGTCTGGCAGGCCCGGCAGGTTGTCGATGAACAGGTCTTGGGTGCCGGCCTTGGGGCCGCTGAGCCAATAGCGGCTGATGCGGTAGGCGCCGGTTTCATTGACCAGCACGTAGGCATCGTCCGGTCCCAGGGCCACGCCGTTGGCAAACTCCAGCTTGTCCAGCACAACCGATGTTTTTCCGGTCTGGAAGTCGTAGCGCAGCAATCGACCGTCACCACCGTGTTCGAGCACGGCCTCACCGTCGTGGCCATACCCGAAGCGGCTCGAAGCATCGCTGAAATAAGCGTAGTGACCGGGTTTGTCGATGACCACATCGTCGGTAAAACCGAAGGGAACGCCGCCGGCTTCTGTGGTCAAGGCCACCAGGCGACCCTGGGCGTCGAGAGACAACAAACCCTTGACGGCATCGGCGATCACCAGCAGACCGTTGGGATGCCGGGCCAGGCCCAGTGGGCGGCCACCGGTGTCGGCCAGGACTTTGGTGGTCTTGCCATCCAGGCTGGTGCGGATCAGGCGGCCGTCGTGCAGGCCGGTGATCAGCGTGTCGTTTTCCAGCAGCAGGGCTTCCGGCCCGTCGATACCGGCGGCACCGACGCGCTCCATGCCTTTGAGGCGCTGATTGTCGGCGTAGATTCCGCTGGAGAGGGACGGCGCGGGTTGTGGCGTCCAGGCCACCGGTCGCACTTTGGTCGGCATCAGCAGCAGGAAGGCGCCGATGACGACAAGGACCAGCAGCAGGCATTTGAGGATTCTGCTCACGCGTTGACTCCGGTTGCCACCAGGTATTTCTGCGCCATCTCGCGCAATGCTTGCATCGACGCCGCCGATTCCCGATCGATTCGCCGCTTGAGCAACAACCGGTTGGCAATCCGCATCGCCAGACCGCTGAATCGGTATTCCAGGGTGCGGACGAAACGTGTGTCCTTGCCCAGGGCTTCGCATTCGTAGGTCAGCACCAGCGACAGGCCATGGTCACCCTGGGCACGCGCGCTCCAGCGCTGGCCGGGCAGGTAGTGCGCCACTTCCCAGATCAAGTGTCCTTCACGGCCGCCGGCACGGATGTCTTCCTCGAAACGTGCGCCGGCCTGCAATGGACCTTTTGGCCCGTCGATATGCAGCGACGACGGGTGCCATTGCGGCCAAAGGGTCACGGTGCTGGCGTAGGCCAATACATCGATCGGGTGTCCGGCAATGACAATCTGATGCTGCATGCGGGTCATGGGCGTTCTCGTCGGGTTGAGCGGCGCAGGTTCCGGCTCCCAATAGAGGGTGCCGAACAGGTAGTCCATCAGCGGGAAAACGATGTTGAAATTGCGCTCCTGCATCCGTTCGCGGCGGTGGTGCAGTTCGTGCAGCCGGCGCATCTGGCGGATCCACGGCAGCCGTGTGAGCGGATTGTGCGACGGCAGATGTTCACAGGCATGAAACACTTCATAAGCCAGGTAGCCGAGGACAAGAACGCCGCCGACCAGTCCGGCGACGTTGCTATCGAAGTGCTTGAGCAGCCACCAGATGGGCAGGGCCACGGCGAGTGTGTGCAGTACGATCAGCCAGGCCGGAAACAGGATCACCCGCCAGTCGCGGGCGCTGTCGTAGGTCATGTGGTCAGGGGTGAAAAAGCTGTGGTGGTCGCCGGCGTGACGGGCATAAAACATCCGGGCGAAGCGCTTTTTATGATGCCCCAGGTGGCGATGCACCATGTACACGCCGAGGTTGAACGCTAGCAGCGTGACGGGTACCGCAAGCCATTGCGCCGGCTGTACCCGATGCACGTTGCTCCAGAAAGCGCTGATCGCCAGCGCCCCGACCAACAGGACAAAAGCGCCGTGCAGCCAAGGGTTGTAGAGCGGATGAATGGCGGCGCGGTAACGGCTGCGGAATCCTTCGGTGGTCTGCCTCACTGCAATCACCTGTGGTTATTGTTATTTCCTGCAGATTAGTCGATTCCGCTGTTTTGGCGGGGCGAACCTTGAGGACACAACGGCCATGATCCGGTGCAAACCGGTTTCACGTCAGCGGGTCCCAGCGTTGCGACCAGTCTTCGTCGGAATCGATCACCTCGCGCAGCAGGTCGAAGGCGCGTTGCAGCGTCGGCGAGTCACGATCGCGGGAGTAGACCAGATAGGTCGGGTAGCTGAACTCCGGAGCCTTGGGCACCCGTTCCAGGGCGCCGCTATCGAGATAACTTTGCACGACACGGGTGCGGAAGTAACCACTGCCGCCGTTTTCTAGAAGGTACTGCAAGCCCAACGGGCCAAGATTGAAGCTCAGCGCAGCCTTGGCTTTTTCCGGCAGGGCGGCATCGTGCTGGCGCCGGAATTCGGCGCCCCAATCGATGTACACATAAGGATCGGGTCTGTCGGCCAGGCGCACGAGAATCAGTTTTTCTTCGAGCACCTGCTCGACCTGCAAACGCGGCCAATACTCGGGCTGATACACCAGCGCGGCATCCAGAACGCCCAACTCCAGTTGGCGCAGGAGGTTTTCGCCGTCATGGATTTCCATGCGCAGGGCGTGGCTGGGGATGTGCTTGCGGATTGCGCCGGCCCAGCCGAGCATCAGCGGGTTACACAGGCTCACCTCGCCACCGATATGCAGCACATCGCGATAACCCTCGGGCAAGGGCAGATCACGCCGCGCGGCGTCCCAGGTTTGCACCAGTTGATTGGCGTACACCACGAACGCTTCACCGTTGGGCGTCAGGCGAGCACCGGCACGGTTGCGCACGAACAGGGTACTGCCCAGTTGGCTCTCGAGTTTCTGCACCCGTGCGGTGATCGCGGTCTGGGTGACATGGAGCTTTTGCGCGGCGGCAGCCAGGCTGCCATGGCGGACGATTTCGAGGAAGGTGCGGGCGAGGTCGATGTCCATGGGGCGGCCGGTGTGGGGAGTCCGGGCATTGTAAGTTCACTCACTCCCTTCGGATACCCAAGCCAGGCCGCTTCCATGATTGCCCTGCCAGTGCACGGACGACACATTCTCCGGCCGAGAGTTTTAAGTCCCTGATAGATCGGTTAGATTCCCCCGCTCGATTTGACGGACAAGGACAGCTACCCAGTGTTATTTCTTAATGGCAGTAACCCAAAAGGCCTCTTGATCGCGGTGCTGATAGCCGTCGGCCTGGCCGGGACTCCTGTGCGCGCCATCTCCGCCAGCAACCTGCCTGACACCATCATGATGACGAGTCGCGCGACAGGGGCGAGCGGGCCCATGTTCGATGCCACGAAATGGTTCCGCAGTGGCATGTACGTGCCTCAGGAACTCGATGGCAAGGTGAATCCCTACATCATGACTCGCAGCAAGCCCTTTGTTTTCAAGGCCAAGGACAACGAGTTTCTGATCCAGGCAGCCATTGAGGCGTTGGAGGATGTTCAGCCCGAAGTGAACACCAGTCCCGTCTGGAATGCCTGGCCAGTACTGACCCGGCGTGTGCGTTACGACTACAGCGTCTTCAGCGCCCCGGACAAACCGTCGGATATTTACAACCTTTATCTTCAGGTGAGCTATCGCCGGTTTGTCATCGGTGTTCAGCTTGATGGAGACGATGGCAACCTTGCTTTTGACGGTGAGGTGGTGGAAGTGGACAACACAAACGAAGAGCACGAAGGGTACATCAAAGTCTTCGAAGAAATGGATGACGCCGGTACTCGTTGAGCCTTGAAACGACGAATCCCGCCACGAGGGGCGGGATTCGATTGCGGCCTTGCACGCTCCCGAAGATCGGGAGCCAGGTGCTTAGGACGGGAACAGCTCGGACAGTTTCATGGCCAGCATCATGTCGCCTTCAGCGCGCAGTTTGCCGCCCATGAACGCTTGCATGCCGTCGGTTTCGCCGCTGACGATGCCTTCCAGGGTTTCGCCGTCCATCACCAGAGTCACCTGGGCGTCAGGGTTCTCGCCTTCCTGCAGCTCGCAAGTCTGGTCTTTGACGATCAGCGAGAAGTTCTTGGTGTCGTCGATGCGGAAACCGAAGACCAGGTCCAGACCGGCAGCAGCGGCTGGGTTGAACTTGGCTTTCATTGCTTGTACGGCGTCTGCTACGGAGGTCATGGTTCGATCCTTTCTTGGGTAATAAGAGCTGGGTGATTACAGCCAGGGTCACAATAGTCCGGACTCAGCGAAACGTGATGAGTTCCGGGGCCTTCAACAGTTGCAGGTGCGCATGACTGTTGAAGGAAGCCAGCGACACCTCGCGACCACGAAACTTCAGCTGGTTGAGCGAGGTGTTGACGATTTGCCAGTTCAATTCAAAGGCCTGCCGGGCAGGCATTTGCGTAATCAGGTGGAGCAGGGCGGTGATGGTGCCGCCGGAAGTGAACACGGCGATTTTCTGGGTGTTGTCGGCCTGGTCGAGGATGCGATGCAAGCCGGCCCGCACCCGCTCGACAAACCCCAGCCAGCTTTCCAGGCCCGGTGTGTCGTAGGTACCGGCGAGCCAGCGTTCGATGATCAGGGCGAAGATGCGCTGGAACTCGCCACGGTTTTGCGCGGCGTTGCGCAAGATGTTCAGCGCTTCGGGTTCGTCCGGCAACATGGCCGGCAACAGCGCGCGGATCACCGCGTCGGCGTCGAATTCGTTGAAGGCAGAGTCGGTTTCCAGCAGCGGCACCGGCAGGCCCACCGCGGCGAATTGTTCCAGCGCGCTGTTGGCCGTGTGCTGCTGGCGGCGCAGATCCCCTGCCAGGCAGCGGTCGAAGCTGATCCCGAGTTCGGCCAGGTGCCGGCCAAGGATTTCCGCCTGACGGATGCCGGTCGGCGACAGGACGTCGTAGTCGTCTGCACCGAAGGAGGCCTGGCCATGTCGAATCAAATAGATACTGCCCACGTCCGCGTCATCCCGGTACGTTGAAGGTTTGGCGAGGTTATGAGGATGGCGGTGAGCTGTCAATGAAAAAACATACGCTTGTTTGAAATGCTCGTTACAGGCCCGTTGCCAGAGGTTTCACGGCTGGTCGCAAGGTCGGCGCATGGGTATGCTGGAGGTATCCCGCGCGCGTTCAAGCCGCGCATCGTTTGAGGAGTCCCCGTGGAGTTTTTTTCCGAGTACGCCATTTTTCTGGCCAAGACCGTGACCCTGGTGATCGCCATTCTGGTGGTCCTGGCCAGTTTTGCGGCCCTGCGCAGCAAGGGGCGGCGCAAGTCGTCCGGCCAGTTGCAGGTCAGCAAGCTCAATGATTTCTACAAAGGGCTGCGCGAACGTCTGGAGCAAACCTTGCTCGACAAGGACCAGCTCAAGGCCCTGCGCAAGACCCAGGCCAAGACCGACAAGAAGCAGAAGAAAAAAACCGAGGTCAAACCCCGGGTGTTCGTGCTCGATTTCAACGGCGATATCAAGGCTTCGGCCACCGAGAGCCTGCGCCACGAAATCACGGCCTTGCTGACCCTCGCCACCCCCAAGGACGAAGTGGTCCTGCGCCTGGAAAGCGGCGGCGGCATGGTTCACAGCTACGGCCTCGCTTCTTCGCAACTGGCGCGTATCCGCGAAGCCGGCGTGCCCCTGACCGTGTGCATCGACAAGGTTGCGGCCAGCGGTGGTTACATGATGGCGTGCATCGGCCAGAAGATCATCAGCGCACCGTTCGCGATCCTCGGCTCGATTGGCGTGGTGGCGCAGTTGCCCAACGTCAATCGGTTGCTGAAAAAACACGACATCGATTTCGAAGTGCTGACCGCCGGTGAATACAAACGTACCCTGACCGTGTTTGGCGAAAACACCGAGAAGGGCCGGGAGAAGTTCCAGCAAGACCTGGACATCACCCATCAACTGTTCAAGAACTTCGTGTCGCGCTACCGTCCGCAACTGGCGATCGATGAAGTGGCCACCGGCGAAATCTGGCTGGGCGTCGCGGCGCTGGACAAGCACCTGGTCGACGAACTCAAGACCAGTGATGAATACCTCGCCGAGCGCGCCAGCAAGTCCGAGCTCTATCACTTGCATTACGCCGAACGCAAAAGCCTGCCGGAGCGCATCGGCATGGCGGCCAGCGGCTCGGTCGATCGCGTGCTGTTGAGTTGGTGGAGCCGTTTGACCGAGCAACGTTTCTGGTAACGGGCCGGGAAATTTTGCCAAACATCCAGCCGGGGCATTTGCCCCGGTTTTTTTTGGTGTTTTCACTGGTTTGGAGTGCACGTCATTTTCAGCGCGGGCACGGTCCCTTGTAGGAGCTGCCGCAGGCTGCGATCTTTTGATCTTGAAAGACAACATCAAAAGATCGCAGCCTGCGGCAGCTCCTACAGGGTTCGTGCCGTTTCAGAACAGCTCGCTGAACGGGATAAACCGCGCAGCGTAATGCCCTCAAGCACTTCGGTATTTGTGTCGTCTTCAATTATCGGTAGGAGCTGGCTTGCCAGCGAACGCTTGCCCGATGTCTTCCACGGCGCGGCGAAATCTCTGTAGTCGGCAGGCGATCGTTCCTGCTTTCGGCAACGCGGCGGCTGGTTATGTTGGTGTTCCAAAAATAGTTGCCATGGAATGCACATGAATGACCTTCAGACACCGCTAAATCCCCAGCCTGCGCCTCTGCGCGAAACACTGCAGTCTGTGGTGAGCGCGGCTTTACCGCAGTCTCCCGAGCAGTTCGGTGCGCAGTTGATCAAGGAGGAATGGGGGCAAGACATCGACCCGCAAACCGCGCTGTTGGTCACCCTGGATTACCGCTACCGCGGGCACCCGCCGCAGGACGGCGTCGAGCAAGGTCAGGTGGCAAGCAGCCAAACCCTGGTCCAGGCGTTGCTGGAGAACTATCAGACCGTCGGCGACGGGCGCTTCGCCGAAAGCGCGTTCGGCTTGTACACACCACCCGATGTCGGCCCGTCCATTCGCATCGTGGAGCATGTCGATGAGTTCGCCGACCACGGCAATGGCAACCACCATACCTACGAAGGCATCTATCGCCGGACCACGCCCCAGGTGTATGGGCCGGCAACGCAAATTGCCCTCAGGCCGGCGGCGTTCAAACAGTGGGTGTGGGAGCTGGATTTGCAAACTCGCTATCAGGCCTACCTTGATCGCACCTGGCCCTCCGACAAGCGAATCGTCCAGGCGGCGCCTTACGACCTGAGAACCTCGGCCAAGGCCGCCTTTATCATGAGCGCCTGCCTGCAACACCAGGAGGGCAGTTTGAGTCAGGAGGGCCTGGCCCTTGCCATGCAGGCCGCCGGCTTGCCAGCGGGGCAGGCGTGGAGTGCGTTGACCCTCGATCAGCTCCAGGCGCCGACGCGTGTCGGCGCGCCGATCGAGGCCGGTCGGCTGACGATCTATCGCTACACGTCGGACGATATCTGGTGTTATCGCCACCGTCACAGCGGCCGGGTCCTGCTGAATATCCCGGGCAACTCCTCACCCTTGCATGAATTTGCCGACTGGCGGCACCTGCGCCAATGGATCGTGGCCCAGGGCCGGGTGCCGGCCACACGCCAGGCGCTGCTCGCGCATTTTACCGAGGACGATAGGGAAGACGGCACCTTCCATGCGGGTGTGTCGACCGCGCTGGAGGGCATGGCGGTTTACCCGAACGAACACTGGCTGAAAAGGAGCGCCGGGCTCTTCAACGACGACGGTTTCTGGGACCCGCAGGATTACATCGATCTTGAGCGCGCTCCCTCCGGCACCGATCCGTTCGCGCAACTGGTGCTGACCATGAAGCAGGCCTCGATGGCCAGCGTCAAAACCATCCGTGACGATGCCCAGGTCAATCGCGACAACCTGAGCGCGGTGGTGGAGCCGCTGGTGCGCTGGATCAACCGGTTGGGGCCATTGGCATTGTTCATTCCGGGAGGCGAGGGCGTCCTGGTGCTGGCCGGCCTGATCGACGCCGGTTATGGCCTTGATCAGGCCATCAACGGCAAGACACCGGAGCAGCGCTCCGAGGGTGTGACGCGCAGCGTGTTCGGCTTGCTCAATGCGCTCCCGCTGGTCGGGGCCGTGGTGGCACTCAAGGGCGAAGAAAAAATCGCCGGAATTCTGCACGAGCCCGGAGAGCCCGCGAGTGAGCCGCATCCCGGTACGCTGGCCAAGCCCGTAGCCGGATCGATTCCGGCGCCGGTGTCGACCCGCGTAGCGCTGTTGCGTGAGGTTTGCGCACCCCATGATGCCTTCACTGATGAGGTACTGGGGCAGATCGCCCGGGTCAGCACGGTCGACGACGATATGCTGCGCCTGATGCAGGCAGGTCGACCGCCAACGCCGTTGCTGGCCGATACCATCACGCGCTTCAAGCTCGATCAGGAACTCGAAGGCGTCACCGATGCGCAAGCGCGGGCCGGATTGTTCAACGCCCGCTATCAGGCGCTCCAGCACTCGGAGCAGGAATGGGTTCGCCTGTTTCAGCGCGAATACCCCGGATTGCCGAAAGGCGCCGTGGAGCAAATCCTCGACCGTTCGGGAGTCGACATCCATCGGCCCTTCGACGCTGACGAGGCGCTGCAATTGCTCAAGCGACTGGACAACAAATCGCGAGACTACCAACAGCATGTACGACTCAACCGGGCCTATGAAGGCTTGTACTTGCGTTCGGTCCAGTACCCCGACACCGATGTCCTGGCATTGCACTCCCTGCAGCGCCTGCCCGACTGGCCGCAAGGCCTGCGCATCGAGGTACTCGACGGGGCAATCAGTGGCCGTGTCCTCGACCGCTGCGGTCCGCTCGATTCCACGGATTGCCGGCGTTTGATCAAGGTCGGCGAGCGCTATCGATACACCGCGGTGGCGGCTAACGACGGCGAGGGTTCGGAACTGTTTACCGCGCTGGTCGACCTCTTGTCCGTGGAGGAACGTACGGCGATGTCGCTTGACTCGCCGGATGCTGCCAGCGCGTTGCGGTTGCGCATTGGCGGTCATGCCTTGGCCCGTTCCGAGTTGATACTGGGCTTGAATCGAATGGATTCGCGGTTGCCTTTCGAAGCCGGGGGATTGCGCGGTGGCGGCTTCCCGAACACGCCACAGGCAGCAGCGCTGACCCATGGAGTCATGCGTCTGCAGGTCAAGGATCTGTATCCGGATTTCACCGATGCTCAGGCGGATGAATTGCTGTTTGAGGCGGGTGCCGGGGCTCAGGCTCTGGTGGATCGCCTGATAGCACAGATGCAGCAGTTGCATGCCGATCTGCGCCAGTGGATCGACCAGTCCGTGCTGGATGCCGATGACATGGACATCGATTTTCTGTCCGTTGGCGATGATGAAGCAGAGGGAATGACCCTGGGGCAGGTGGCGGCGCACAATGTCCAACTGCTGCAAACCGTGATCGATTACGAGCGTGAAACTCGAACCGAGTTGGGCGATGAGCTGATGAGCATCTGGCAAAAATGCCCGCCCCGGATCAATAGAGTGATGTCGGGTGAGGCGTTCTCCGGGTACAGGCTGGACCTGGCTTTCGAGGACTACCATCGGTTGCCGACGATGAACGTACGCTTCAATGAGGTCGTCGAGTTATCGATGCTGGGCCTGCACCTGATCGAGCGCGAAAGCCTGAGCGCCTTTCTCGAAAGTTTTCCGAACCTGCGTTCCCTGAACCTGGAGCGTGTCGACCTGCGTCGACTCAACGCAGACGGCGTACTGGAAGGTGTGTTGCCGCCACCGATTCGGCAAATGACCCGTCTCACTACGCTGAACCTGAGTTCCACTCTGCTGCAGTTTCAGGAGAACACGGCTGCACAGTTTGGTGATCTGGTGAGCTTGCAAACGCTGGACCTGAGTGACAACCCCTTGACCGTCCCGCCCGTTGTCCTGGGGCTCAAGGAGTTGCGTGTATTGAACCTGAGAAACACCGGGATCAGTCGTTGCCCGGTGGGCATCGCCGATCAGCCGTACCTCACCTCGCTCGACTTGCGAGGCAACCGGATCAGCCGGGTTCCCCAGACGATACTGAATCAGGCGGTCTCCCGGGACCGGGTGAAGCTGTGGGGTAATCCGCTGACGGATGAAGATACCTTGCTGCGCCTGGTCGATCATCGCGAGCGTACCGGCATCAATCTGTGGCTGAGTGAACCGGGTGCCGATTACGGCAGTGCGACGCCCTGGCTGGAGGAGGGCGATGAAGGCGTGCGCGAGGCGCGGCAACAGATCTGGCAACGACTGGCCGTCAAGCCATCGGGCAGTGCATTGCTGCGGGTCATGGATGGATTGCGCCTGACGGCGGATTTCCAGGTCGGCTATCGGGCGCTGCAGGCGCGTGTGTGGCGCTTGCTGCACGAAGCGGATACGTCAGAAGAGTTGTGGGGCTGGTTGCGTCAGAGTGTCGAAACCCGGGTTGGCGATGCGCAAAACCCGTTCAGGATGTTCGTGGTGCTGGAAGAACGAGTCCGGTTATACCGTGACTGGGTCGCCATGGGGCGGCCGATTCCGCTGGTGGAACATCCGGTGTTCTAGCGTCAAGTATAAAACCCCTTGAACCCCGGGGCCGGGGTTCAAGGGGGGACGGTCAGCGGCGACGGAACAGCGGCAGCGGTTCGTCGGTCGCGGCCTGATAGGTCACCGAGAAGTCCTTGAGACCTTCAAGGGCTTCGTGCGGATCCTTGTCGGGGCGAATGGCGAACGCGTCGAAACCACAGCGATGCATGTAGAACAACTGGTCACGCAGCACGTCGCCAATGGCCCGCAGTTCACCCTTGAAGCCGTAGCGGTCACGCAGCAGGCGGGCGTTGGAGTAGTTGCGGCCATCGGTGAATGCCGGGAAGTTCAGGGCTATGACCTGGAACTGCGCGACGTCTTCACCGATCTCCTCGGCTTCTTCATCGGCGTCGAGCCAGATGCCCAGGCCGCCATCGCGGGCCAGGAGCATACGGCTGTGTTCGCGCCACAACTGCAACGGGACGATGTAGTCGTCGCAGTTGGTGATCTCGTCAATGCTGAAGTCCTTGGGCAGCAGGTGCCAGGTCTCGTCGACGACCTCGTTGTTCTTAATGATTCGCTGCATAGACACGCTCCTTGAAGAGGTCGATACCAATACGCTGATAGGTGTCGATGAAGCGTTCGTCTTCGGTACGTTGTTCGATGTACACGTCGATCAGCTTTTCGATCACGTCAGGCATGGCTTCCTGGGCAAAGGACGGGCCGAGGATCTTGCCCAGGCTGGCGTCACGGCTGGCGCTGCCGCCGAGGGAAACCTGATAGAACTCTTCGCCTTTCTTGTCCACCCCGAGGATGCCGATGTGGCCCACGTGGTGGTGGCCGCAAGCGTTCATGCAACCGGAGATGTTCAGGTCCAGCTCGCCGATGTCGAACAGGTAGTCCAGGTCGTCGAAACGGCGCTGGATCGATTCGGCGATCGGGATCGACTTGGCGTTGGCCAGGGAGCAGAAGTCGCCGCCCGGGCAGCAGATGATGTCGGTCAGCAAGCCGATGTTCGGCGTGGCGAAGCCTTGCTCGCGCAACTCGCCCCACAGGACGAACAGCTTGTCCTGCTCGACGTCGGCCAGAATGATGTTCTGCTCGTGGGAGGTACGCAGTTGACCGAAGCTGTAACGCTCGGCCAGGTCGGCCACGGCGTCGAGCTGTTTGTCGGTGATGTCGCCCGGTGCAACGCCGGTAGGCTTGAGGGACAAGGTCACGGCCACGTAGCCCGGTTTCTTGTGGGCCAGGGTGTTGCGTGCGCGCCAGCGGGCGAAGCCCGGGTGCTGCAGGTCGAGCTCGGCCAGGGCAGCGGTCTGGTTGTCCAGCGCCTTGTAGTCCGGGTCGACGAAGTGTTTGGCGACGCGCTGCACTTCGGCTTCGGTCAGCGTGGTCTGGCCACCGCGCAGGTGCTCCATTTCCGCGTCGACTTTCTGCGCGAAGACTTCAGGCGTCAGCGCTTTGACCAGGATCTTGATCCGCGCCTTGTACTTGTTGTCACGACGGCCATAGCGGTTGTAGACCCGCAGGATGGCGTCGAGGTAGCTCAACAGGTCTTGCCATGGCAGGAACTCGTTGATGAATGCCCCCACCACCGGCGTACGGCCCAGGCCACCACCGACCAGCACACGGAAGCCCAGTTCGCCAGCGGCGTTGTGCACCGGCTCAAGGCCGATGTCATGGACTTCGATGGCGGCGCGGTCGGAAGTCGAACCGTTGACGGCGATCTTGAACTTGCGCGGAAGGTAGGCGAATTCCGGGTGGAAAGTCGTCCACTGGCGCACGATCTCGCACCATGGGCGCGGGTCGATCAGTTCGTCGGCGGCGACACCGGCAAACTGGTCGGTGGTGACGTTGCGCAGGCAGTTGCCGCTGGTCTGGATCGCGTGCATCTGCACGGTGGCCAGTTCAGCGAGAATGTCCGGAATGTCTTCCACGGCCGGCCAGTTGAACTGCACGTTCTGCCGGGTACTGATGTGGGCGTAGCCCTTGTCGTAGTCCCGGGCGATTTTGGCCATCATTCGCATTTGCCGCGAAGTCAGTTGGCCGTAAGGCACGGCGACTCGCAACATAGGCGCGAAACGCTGGATGTAAAGGCCATTTTGCAGGCGCAGGGGGCGGAATTCTTCTTCGCTCAGCTCGCCTGCCAGATAGCGTCGGGTCTGATCACGGAACTGCTTGACGCGGTCCTCGATGATCCGCTGATCGTATTCGTCGTATACGTACATATAAGTCCTGTTCTCAGGCTTGGGCCGGTCGGAAACAGCGGCGTTTTTTGGCTGGCTGGCGTCCGATAAAACCTCGGCAATTCTGCGCGCACGGCCGCGCACTCCCTACGGAGCCGGGGCAAGATACCAGTTTGCAGTTATGCGTAAAAGTGATGTTTGAGCATATGTAAAGAACCAAATCGCCTAATGAGAATCGTTGTTGCAAAGACCCTGTTTGTGATGCGGGCAATCGTCGTCTTTACTCTGCTCGAGTCTTTATGCAATCACCGATAAAACCGACAAGAGGCGATGCAATGAGCAACCCAACCAAAGCACGGAAAAGCGATAGCACCGTAGATGCCTGGGCAATCTTGTTCCTGATCATTCTGGTCGTGGGGACGGCGGTTTTCTGGGTCAGCCACCAATAAACGACCCGTCCGGGCCCGGTTCCGACGATTGTCCGACAAAAACCGGAAAAATCGCCGTTTTACGGACCTTCGCTGGCTATAATGCGCGGCGAATTTCCGGGGGCTCGGACGACCAATGTTGAAGTTTCTGTATGGCGTATTGCTGACGCTGGGCATGGTCGTGGGACCTTGTGCCCAAGCGGCGTCAGTGCTGTTCCTGAATCCGGGAACCCCAACGGAAGCGTTCTGGGCGAGTTACTCGCAGTTCATGCAGGCTGCGGCGACGGACCTGGGGATGGACTTGCGTATCCAGTATTCCGACCGCGTCTCCGAAAACACCATCCGCCAGGCTCGTGAAGCCCTTCAGGGCGACCATCGTCCCGACTACCTGGTCTTCGTCAACGAGCAATACATCGCCCCCGAGGTCCTGCGGCTGGCCAAAGGCAGCGGGGTAAAGCTGTTCATGGTCAACAACGCCCTGACGGCCGATCAGATGAAACTGATTGGCGCGCGGCCTGACAAGTATCCCGATCTGCTGGGCAGCCTGGTGCCCAATGACGAAGAGGGCGGCTACCTGATGCTCAAGGAACTGATCCGGCAGCACGGCCCGGTGGCCCCCGGCCAGACGATTGAACTGCTGGCCTTTTCCGGTTTGAAGATCACCCCCTCCGCGCAATATCGCGAGAAAGGCCTGCGGCGCGCCTTGGCCGAGCACCCGGAGGTGCGTTTGCGCCAGTTGGTGTACGGCGGCTGGACCCGGCAACGTGCCTACGAGCAGGCCAGGTTGTTGTTCAAGCGCTACCCGCAGACGACGCTGGTCTGGGCCGCGAACGACGAGATGGCGTTCGGTGTGATGCAGGCGTATGTCGAGGCCGGCGGTGAGCCAGGCAAAGGCGTGTTGTTCGGCGCGATCAACAATTCACCCGCGGCGTTGCAGGCACTGCTGGACCGTCGCCTGAGTGTTTTGCTGGGCGGGCACTTCAGTCTGGGTGGCTGGGCGCTGGTGCAATTGCATGACTACGATGAAGGCGTGGACATCAGCCAGTACGGCGGCCGTGACCGCCAGATTCCGTTGCTGCAGCTGATCGACCGGGCACAGGCCAGACGACTGCTGGCGATGGGCGCCACGCAGGACTTCGGTGTGGATTTTCACAAACTTTCGGCCAAGGGGCGTCCCGCGTCCTGGCGTTACCCGTTCACCCTGCAAACCCTGATGCACTGAGCCGCGTCAAACCCCGGCCAGCAGTAGCACCAGCTTGACGATGCCGAACAGCGTCAAGGCGAACACCACCGTGAACAGGATCCCCAGAATCACGAAATGGCTGGGCTTGCCGTGCGTGAAATCACGGGCCCGGTTCTTCCCGCTCTGCACCCCGAACGCCGCCGCCATGACGCTGTGCAGCATTTGCCAGAAGCTCGGCGGCTTGTTGTCGGCCGGATCGTCCATAAAACCCTCGCCACGAATGTGTGTGAGGCAAGCATAGACAAATCACAGCATGCACAAAACAAATGTGGGAGCGAGCTTGCTCGCGATGAGGCCGTAACAGTCGATATCCATGCGACTGTCAGTCCGCCATCGCGAGCAAGCTCGCTCCCACAGAGGTATGTGTTGGCCACAATATCGTGGCCAATAGAGCCGCTTAGTTGTCGTAACCCAGGTTCGGCGCCAGCCAGCGTTCGGTCACGCTCAACTCCTGGCCTTTGCGCGAGGTGTAGCTCTGCACCTGATCCTTGTCGACCTTGCCCACGGCAAAGTACTGTGCCTGCGGGTGAGCGAAGTACCAGCCGCTGACCGCTGCTGCCGGGAACATGGCGTAGTGTTCGGTGAGGAACACGCCGCTGCGGCCGGCGCGCATTTCCTCGGCCTCTGGATCGAGCAGGGCGAACAATTGGGCTTTTTCGGTGTGATCCGGGCAGGCCGGGTAGCCCGGTGCCGGACGGATGCCGGTGTATTGCTCCTTGATCAGCGCTTCGTTATCCAGCACTTCATCCTTGGCGTAGCCCCAATAGTCTTTACGCACCTGCTGGTGCAGCCATTCGGCGCACGCTTCGGCCAGGCGGTCCGCCAGGGCCTTGACCATGATCGAGTTGTAGTCGTCGCCAGCGTCCTGGTAGGCCTTGGCCACCTCTTCGGCGCCGATGCCGGCGGTGGTGATGAAACCACCCACGTAGTCGGTCACTTCACTGTCCTTTGGCGCAACGAAGTCGGCCAGGGAGAAGTTCGGCTTGCCATCGGTCTTGATGATCTGCTGGCGCAGGTGGTGCAGCTTGGCCATTGGCTTGCCGTCATCGCCATAGAGTTCGATGTCGTCGTCATGCACCTGGTTGGCCGGCCAGAAACCGAACACGGCACGGGCGCTGATCAGCTTCTCGTCGATCAACTTGCGCAGCATTTCCCTTGCATCGTTGTACAGCGAGGTGGCGGCTTCACCGACCACTTCGTCCTGGAGGATGCGCGGGAACTTGCCGGCCAGGTCCCAGGATATGAAGAACGGCGTCCAGTCGATGTACTCGGCCAGCACGTTGAGGTCAATGTTGTCCAGCACCCGCGTGCCGGTGAAAGTCGGTTTGACCGGCGTGTAGCTCGCCCAGTCGAACTGTGGTTTCTTGGCGATGGCCGCGCCATAGCTCAGGCGTTCGGTGCGGGCGCTGCGGTTGGACGTGCGCTCGCGAACCTCGATGTAGTCCTGGCGGGTTTTCTCGACGAAACCGGCCTTGAGTTCCTTGGACAGCAGCTGGGTCGCCACGCCCACGGCGCGGGAGGCATCGGTGACATAGATCACCGCATCGTTGCTGTACTTCGGCTCGATTTTCACCGCCGTGTGCGCCTTGGAGGTGGTGGCGCCACCGATCATCAACGGCAGGTGGAAGTCCTGGCGCTGCATTTCGCGGGCGACATGGACCATCTCATCCAGCGACGGGGTGATCAGGCCTGACAGGCCGATGATGTCGCACTTCTGCTCCTTGGCCACCTGGAGGATTTTCTCCGCCGGGACCATCACGCCGAGGTCGACGATGTCATAGCCGTTGCAGCCCAGCACCACGCCGACGATGTTCTTGCCGATGTCGTGCACGTCGCCTTTCACGGTCGCCATGAGGATCTTGCCCTTGGCTTCCGGCTTGTCGCCTTTTTCCAGTTCGATGAACGGGATCAGGTGCGCCACGGCCTGTTTCATCACGCGAGCGGATTTCACCACCTGGGGCAGGAACATTTTGCCGGCACCGAACAGGTCGCCGACGATGTTCATGCCGGCCATCAACGGGCCTTCGATCACTTCGATCGGGCGAGCGAAGGACTGGCGCGATTCTTCGGTGTCTTCGACGATGTGGGTGGTAATGCCTTTGACCAGTGCGTGTTCCAGACGCTTGTTGACGTCCCAGTTGCGCCACTCTTCGGTCTCCGCTTCCTTGACGCTGCCGTCGCCCTTGTACTTGTCGGCGATGGCGAGGAGGGCGTCGGTGCCTTCCGGGGTGCGGTTGAGGATCACGTCTTCGACGGCGTCGCGCAGTTCCATCGGGATCTGGTCGTAGATCTCCAGTTGCCCGGCGTTGACGATACCCATGGTCAGCCCGGCGCGAATGGCGTACAGCAGGAACACCGAGTGGATCGCCTCACGCACCGGGTTGTTGCCGCGGAACGAGAACGACACGTTGGACACGCCACCGGAAGTCAGCGCGTACGGCAGCTCGTCACGGATGTAGGCACAGGCGTTGATGAAATCGACGGCGTAGTTGTTGTGCTCTTCGATGCCGGTGGCCACGGCGAAGATGTTCGGGTCGAAGATGATGTCTTCCGGCGGGAAGTCCACTTCGTTGACCAGGATGTCGTAGGAGCGTTTGCAGATTTCCTTCTTGCGCGCTTCGGTGTCGGCCTGGCCGGCCTCGTCGAAGGCCATCACCACCACCGCGGCGCCATAGCGCTTGCACAGTTTGGCGTGGTGAATGAACTGCTCGACGCCTTCTTTCATGCTGATCGAGTTGACGATGCCCTTGCCCTGGATGCATTTCAGGCCGGCTTCGATCACTTCCCACTTCGAGGAGTCGATCATGATCGGTACGCGGGATATGTCCGGTTCGCCGGCAATCAGATTGAGGAAGGTCACCATGGCCTTCTTCGAATCGAGCATCCCTTCGTCCATGTTGATGTCGATCACCTGGGCGCCGGCTTCGACCTGCTGCAGGGCGACTTCCAGGGCTTCGGTGTAGTTGTCCTCGCGGATCAGCCGGGCGAACTTGGCGGAACCGGTGATGTTGGTGCGCTCGCCGACGTTGACGAACAGCGAGCTGCGATCGATGGTGAAGGGTTCCAGGCCCGAGAGGCGGCAAGCCTTGGGGATGTCCGGGATCTGGCGCGGCGCATAACCGGCCACGGCCTTGGCGATGGCTTCGATGTGGCCCGGCGTGGTGCCGCAGCAGCCACCGACAATGTTGAGGAAGCCGCTTTGAGCGAACTCTTCGATGACCTTGGCGGTTTGCGACGGCAGTTCGTCGTACTCGCCGAACTCGTTCGGCAGGCCGGCGTTCGGGTGCGCCGAGACGTGGGTGCCTGCCTTGTTCGACAGCTCTTCGAGGTAGGGGCGCAACTCGCTGGCGCCGAGGGCGCAGTTCAGGCCAACGGAAATCGGCTTGGCGTGGGCCACGGAGTTCCAGAAGGCTTCAGTGGTCTGGCCCGACAGGGTGCGGCCCGAGGCGTCGGTGATGGTGCCGGAAATCATGATCGGCAGTTCGACGCCCAGCTCTTCGAACACGCCCTGTACGGCGAAGATCGCGGCCTTGGCGTTGAGGGTGTCGAAGATGGTTTCGATCAGGATCAGGTCGGCGCCACCCTCGATCAGGCCTTTGGTGGATTCGGTGTAGTTTTCCACCAGCTCATCGAAGGTCACGTTGCGGTAGCCGGGGTTGTTCACGTCCGGGGACAACGAGCAGGTGCGACTCGTAGGCCCGAGCACGCCGGCGACGAAGCGCGGCTTGTCCGGGGTTTCCAGAGTCTTGGCGTCGGCGACCTTGCGTGCCAGGCGAGCGCCTTCTACGTTTAATTCATACGCCAGGCCCTGCATGCCGTAGTCGGCCAGGGAGATCTGGGTAGCGTTGAAGGTGTTGGTTTCCAGAATGTCGGCGCCCGCGTCGAGGTAGGCTTTCTCGATGCCGCCAATCACGTCCGGGCGCGTGAGTACCAACAGGTCGTTGTTGCCTTTGACATCGCTCGGCCAGTCAGCGAAGCGTTTGCCACGGTAATCCTGCTCTTCGAGCTTGTAGCTCTGGATCATCGTGCCCATACCGCCATCGAGAATCAGGATGCGCTCTTTGAGGGCGTGCTTGAGAGCTTGAAGGCGAACGCTGCGATCGGACATTTGGACTACTCGGTAAGGCCATGACGAAGGGCCGGGATGATAGCAAACCTGTGCGCTTTTAGAGCATGACTCGGTTTTGCATGAATATCGTTCATGTTGGTAAGGATGACAGACCGGTAGAATCGCGGCGTTTTTTCAGGATCCAGGACCAGGGACATGTCTTATCGCTTCGTCATCAGCAGTGTGTTGATGCTTTTAAGCTGGGGCGCTGCGGCGCAAAGTCCGGCGAATTCCTCTGCCATTTCCTACAGTCGAGACATTCAACCGATCTTCACTGAAAAGTGCGTGGCCTGCCACGCCTGCAACGACGCCGCCTGTCAGCTCAACCTGGGCAGCGGCGAGGGCGCGGCACGCGGCGCGACGAAAGTCCCGGTTTACGACGGTGATCGCACCAAGGCGGTGGCGCCGACGCGGTTGTTTCTGGACGCCTCCGGAAAAGCCGCCTGGCAGCAAAAGGGCTTCTTTTCGGTGCTCGATGCCCAGGGTAGCCAGGCCGGATTGATGGCGCGGATGCTGGAACTGGGCCACAACAACCCCTTGCAACCCAACGCCAGGCTGCCCCAAGACATCGTCCTGGGCCTGAACCGGGAGAACATGTGTGCCATGCCCGCGCAGTTCGATGGCTACGCCGCTTCGCACCCGAAGGAAGGCATGCCGCTGGCGGTAACCGGCCTGACCGACCAGCAGTACCAGACGCTGCAACGCTGGCTGGCCGCAGGCGCACCTATCGATCAACAGGCCCTGGCCCCGAGTGCGAAGGAAGCGCAGCAAGTGATCCAGTGGGAAAACCTGCTCAATTCGCCGGGCGCCCGGCAAAGCCTGGTGGGACGCTGGCTGTATGAACACTGGTTCCTCGCCCATCTTTACTTCAAGGAGGGTGAGCCCGGGCATTTCTTCCAGTGGGTGCGTTCGCGCACGCCGACCGGCCAGCCGATTGACCTGATCAATACCCGGCGCCCCAACGATGATCCGGGCACGGAGTTTTACTACCGTTTGTGGCCGGTGCAGGGCGTGATCGTGCACAAGACCCACATCTCCTATCCCTTGAGTGCGGCGAAGCTGGCGCGGGTCAAATCCCTGTTCTACAGCGGCAACTGGGAGGTCAATGCATTGCCGGGCTACGGGCCGCAGAGCCGGGCCAACCCCTTTGCCACCTTCGAAGCGATTCCGGCCCAGGCGCGCTATCAGTTCATGCTCGATAACGCCGAGTACTTCGTGCGCACCTTTATCCGAGGGCCAGTGTGTCGTGGGCAGATCGCCACGGACGTGATTCGCGATAACTTCTGGGCGCTGTTCCAGGCACCTGAACATGACCTCTACATCACCGACCCGAACTATCGCGGGCAAGCCACGCCCTTGTTGGCGATGCCGGGGCAGAATGATGATGTCGGCAGCGTCCTGACCCTGTGGCATGACTACCGCGACAAACGCAACGAATACGAGGCCCTGCGCCGCGACAGTTACGCCGACGAGCCGGCACCGAGCTGGTCCACCCTGTGGGCCGGCAACGACAACGCACTGCTGAGCATCTTTCGCCATTTCGACAGCGCCTCGGTGACCAAAGGCCTGATCGGCGAAGTGCCGCAGACGATGTGGCTGTTCGACTATCCGCTGCTGGAGCGCACCTACTATCAACTGGCAGTCAATTTCGACGTGTTCGGCAACGTGTCCCATCAGGCCCAGACGCGCCTGTATTTCGACCTGATCCGTAACGGCGCCGAGCAGAATTTCCTGCGCCTGATGCCCGCCGATTCGCGGGAGGGCTACCTCGACGACTGGTATCAGAACAGCGGCAAATTCAAGATGTGGCTGGACTACGAGTCCATCGACGATGACAAACCGACAGCGCTCAAGCTTGATCCGCAGGATCCCAAGCGCGATTTCGCCCAGCAATTGCTGGCTCGTTATGGCGACCTCAATGCCAGGCCCGACCCGATCAACCGCTGCGACGGCGCCTACTGCTCGCGGCCGAACATCGATCCGGACCTGCAAAATGCCGAGCAGGTGTTGAGCCGCCTGACTTCGCGTCCGGCGGCGGGGTTGAAAGTGATTGATCAACTGTCGGAAGCGACCATGCTGCGTATCGAAACCGGTAGCGGCAAGCGTGAGGTCTACAGCCTGCTGCGCAACCGGGCCCACAGTAACGTGGCGTTCCTGCTCGGCGAATCGCTGCGCTATCAGCCGGGGCTCGATACCCTGACGATTTTCCCGGGTGTGCTCAGCAGCTACCCGAATTTCATGTTCAACATTCCGGCCGGGCAAGTGCCGGCATTTGTAGATGCGATGGAAAACGCCAAGGATAGCGACAGCTTTGAGAAAATCGTCGAACGTTGGGGAATACGGCGCAGTCATCCGCAATTCTGGCAGTATTTCCATGACCTGAGCCGCTACATCCAGGAGACCGATCCGGTGGAAGAGGGCGTGCTGGACATGAACCGCTACGAGAACCTCTGACCACTCACCGAACCCTTGTGTAGGAGCTGCCGCAGGCTGCGATCTTTTGATCTTGTTTTTTAAAATCAAAGTCAAAAGATCGCAGCCTGCGGCAGCTCCTACACAGAGGATATCGTCGGAATCTTTCCTGACAAAAATACTGGGACTTTGTCCGGCGCGCCGATTGGCGTAAACTGCGCCCAAGCCTGCGAGGAGTTTCCATGACCGCTATTACCATTACCGACGCCGCCCACGATTATCTGGCTGATCTGCTCTCCAAGCAGAACACCCCGGGCATCGGCATCCGCGTCTTCATCACCCAGCCTGGCACCCAGTACGCCGAAACCTGCATTGCCTACTGCAAGCCGGGCGAAGAAAAACCCGAAGACACCGCGCTGGGGCTGAAAAGCTTCACTGCCTACATCGACCATTTCAGCGAAGCCTTCCTGGACGATGCCGTTGTCGACTACGCCACCGACCGCATGGGCGGCCAGCTGACCATCAAGGCGCCAAACGCCAAAGTACCGATGGTCAACGCCGACAGCCCGGTCAACGAGCGCATCAACTACTACCTGCAAACCGAGATCAACCCGGGGCTGGCCAGCCACGGCGGTCAGGTCAGCCTGATCGACGTGGTCGAAGACGGCATCGCCGTCCTGCAGTTCGGCGGTGGTTGCCAGGGCTGCGGCCAGGCCGACGTGACGCTCAAGGAAGGCATCGAGCGCACTCTGCTCGAGCGTATTCCCGAGCTCAAGGGTGTTCGCGACGTGACCGACCACACGCAGAAAGAAAACGCCTACTACTAAGGTGTTCGCTGCGAAATAAAAAAACGGCGCTGTGGCGAGGGAGCTTGCTCCCGCTTGATGGCATAGCCATCACAACATCAGTCGATGCATTTTCACGTGATGAATGCATTGGCTGATGTTGGGACCGCTACGCGGTCCAGCGGGAGCAAGCTCCCTCGCCACAAGTGTTTCAGGGCCTGTAGAGATGCGCATGCCCCGCGCGATACAGTGACGATTCGCTGAAGTGATCACTGCCCAGCACCCGTCCCACCAGAATCAACGCCGTGCGCCGAAACCCTTTGGCGGCAACCTTTTCGGCAATGTCTTCAAGCGTTCCCGTCACCCAGTCCTGATCCGGCCAGCTCGCGCGGTGAACCACCGCAATCGGGCAATCGGCGCCGTAATGCGGCAGCAGTTCCTCAACGATCTTCGGCAGGTGATTGACCCCCAAATGAATCGCCATGGTCGCGCCGTGTTGCGCCAGGCTGGCGAACTCCTCTCCGGGTGGCATGGCGGTCTTGTCGGCGTAGCGCGTCAGGATCACGCTCTGTGAAACGTCCGGCAGCGTCAGTTCTGCACCCAGAAGCGCTGCACAAGCGGCGGTGGCCGTCACGCCCGGGACGATTTCGAAGCCAATGCCCAGCTCACGCAGATAACGAATCTGTTCGCCAATGGCGCCATACAGGCTCGGATCGCCGGAGTGTACCCGGGCCACGTCCTGGCCTTTGGCGTGGGCGGCCTTGAACAGCTCGATGATCTGTTCCAGGTGCAGTTCGGCGCTGTTGACGACCTGCTCGGCACAATGACCTTCCAGTACTGCGGCAGGCACCAGCGAGCCGGCATAAATGATCACCGGGCAACTGCGAATCAGCCGCTGGCCCTTGACGGTAATCAGTTCGGGGTCGCCGGGACCTGCGCCAATGAAGTAGACGGTCATCGTCGGTTCCTGTGGAAATAAAGGGGCTGAACAGGGCTTCAGATGAAGAATGTTCATGATCGATGCGGGGATTATCGGGGATTTTATGCCGCGCCGGCCAATGCCAGGGTTGCCTGGGCATATTTTTGTCGGGGGATCAGCAGTTTTGCCGGGGCCTGGGCCAGTTGTTCGGCCAGGGCCAGTGCGGCGCTTTCCGCCACGCCGTAGCAACCGGTGCGTTCAAACGCTATTTGCGATTGATGGCTGAGTTGCGGCTCATAGGGGGCCAGTTGTTCGCTGCTGAAGTACTGCAATTCCAGGCCAAGCTGCTGAGCCAGTTCGATCAGTGCAGGTTCGTCGCGCTTCGAATCGATACTGGCCAGCGCCTTGATTTCATGGCGGGCAATCTGGTGCGCCTCCAGTGCCTGGTCGAGCAGCGCCAGCAAGGTGCTGACGGGGCAGCCCTTTTGGCAGCCCAGGCCGACCACCAGGGTCGGCGCTGTGCTGAGGTCCGTCATGCGTGGTATTGGCCATCGCTTTTGCGACGGAACAACCAGGCGCTGATCAGGCCCAGGGCCAGCCAGAACGCCACGTTGGTCAGTTGCGAAGCGATTTTGAATTGGGTTTCCAGTGCCTCCGGAGCGAGCATCGAATGCACTTCCGGTTGTGGTGCGCCAATCACATGGGGAACGGCAAGGATTGCCGCACCGAGCACTTTCATCAGCCAGTGACGGCTGAACACGATCAGCGCGATACCGACGGCGGTGGAGGCGGCGGTACCGATCCACCACAGTTGCCGTTGTGCCAGATCGGCAGCGGCAGTGCCTGGCAGTTCAGGTGGCAGGCCGAGGGTCGGCGCGAGCACGAAGGTCGCATAACCGGCCAGGCCCCAGAGCAGGCCCTGGGAGGTTTTGGTCGGCGCACGCAAGGTGTACAGACCGGCCAGCATCAGGGCGAAACCGACGGCCACCACCAGGTTGCCGCCAGTGGTCGACAGCACGCGCTGCCAGCCGTCTTCCGGCTCCCAGGCTTCGGCGTCGTGGGTGTGGGCAGCCATCGCGCCATCGGCGTGTTGATGCATTTCAACGGCAGCCGGTTCGGCTTTTTCGTAGGTTTCGGCCTGCAGAATCAGAGGGGCGACCCAGAAACTTTGCAGCAGGGTCAGCAACAGGGCGGCCAGCAGCCCGGTGAAACCTGCGGTTTGCGCAATACGCTTGATCATGTCAGCAGGTCTCAATGGCACGGGAACGCGGAGCTGTGACGGGTATCGTGGGCGGCATTGTGCACCGCTTCGATGTGCGAGAAACCGGCGAAATACACCAGGCACGCGCCCAGGATCGACGCGCAGACGGCGGCGGTCAGACGTTGAGTCAGGGTAGAAGTGGTGCTGGCTGTAGTGTGGCCGGTGCTGCTGATGATCGACATGGCGTTTCCCTCTGGTCTGTCAGCGGGGAATCAAGAGCGCATGCAAAAACCTGCACGACCAGGCGCACAGCGTTTCAAACAGCGCCCGCCCACCGCGGGTTTGTTGTTTCAGTGATCGTTATGGTCACTTTATGTTGCGGGCCGGTCTCCGGGCTCACGAGGGGCAAAGGCTTGGGCCTGAACCTGAAAACATCACCTTCCCATGCCATAGTGGCACAGTGGATCTGATGCTTCGCTCGCTTACCGTTGCGGGGGCAGCACCGGACTGACATGGCTTTAGAGTAAAGCACATGATTCACCGGTTTCCCGTTTCACCCTGTGAAGGGCACCCGTAACAAGGTGCGTAGGAGAGCATGGGCGAGGGTTGGGCGTCAATTGGCAAGGGTTCTCAACTGAATCGAAACGATCCCCGGCTCTTTGTAGGAGCTGCCGCAGGCTGCGATCTTTTGATCCTGTTTTTAAAAGCAAAATCAAAAGATCGCAGCCTTCGGCAGCTCCTACAGTGATTGACCGGTCTTACTACCATGCGTAGCCTTGCGCTTTCGAGGTTCTTCGGCGTTTGTCGAAGCTAAGAAGGGAACGCGGTCAATGCCGCGGCTGCCCCCGCAACTGTGAACGGTGATGTTCGTTGCCACGCCACTGCAGGCTCAATCCATGAGGCCGGCGGGAAGGCGCAGCGAATGCCAGGCTCAAGCCGGCACACCGTCAGCCAGGAGACCTGCCTCGACACAGATTCTCAAATTCAACCGGGCGGGGTGATCCGGTGGCGAACTCTTCAGGCACGCGCATCTGCGTTGCCGGTTGTCGTCCCGTATGCCCGCCACCTAGCCATAGGGCATCCGATGAAAACACTGGCCAAACTTCCCGTCACCATCGTCACAGGCTTTCTCGGCTCGGGTAAAACCACGCTGCTGCGGCACATGCTCGACAACGCCCAGGGGCGTCGCATCGCGGTAATCGTCAACGAGTTTGGCGAGCTGGGCATCGACGGCGAAATCCTCAAGCAGTGCTCCATCGGTTGCACCGAAGAAGAAGCCAACGGCCGTGTGTATGAACTGGCCAACGGCTGCCTGTGCTGCACCGTCCAGGAAGAATTTTTCCCGGTGATGCGCGAACTGGTGGCTCGTCGCGGCGATCTCGACCACATCCTCATCGAAACGTCGGGCCTGGCCCTGCCAAAACCTTTGGTCCAGGCTTTCCAGTGGCCGGAAATCCGCAGTGCCTGCACCGTTGACGCGGTGATCACCGTGGTCGACAGCCCGGCCGTGGCCGCCGGCACCTTTGCCGCCTTCCCGGACCAGGTCGATGCCCAGCGCAAACTCGACCCGAACCTGGACCACGAATCGCCATTGCACGAGCTGTTTGCCGACCAACTGGCCAGCGCCGACCTGGTGATTCTCAATAAATCCGACCTGATCAACCCGGCCGACCTGGCCCGCGTGCGCCTGGAAGTCGCCGAAGAGTTGCCGCCAGCGGTGAAAATCATCGAAGCCAGCAGCGGTCGTCTGCCGCTGGACGTGCTGATCGGCCTGGGTGCCGGCTCCGAAGAACACATCGACAGCCGCCACAGCCACCATGACCATCATCACGATGGCGACGATGATCATGACGACCACGATCACGACGCCTTCGATTCGATCTCCATCGAACTGCCACAAGCCGACGAAAGCCTGCTGATGGACGCGCTGACTCAGTTGGTGGTCCAGCACGGCATCCTGCGGGTCAAAGGTTTTGCCGCCGTCCCGAACAAACCGATGCGCCTGCTGATCCAGGGCGTGGGCACGCGTTTCGACAAGCACTTCGACCGCCAGTGGGGCGCCGAAGAGGCGCGCATCACCCGTCTGGTGCTGATCGGCCAGGAACTGGACGCCGCCGTACTTGAAGCGCAACTGCGCGCTGCGCTCAGCGTGTAACCCATGCACCTGCTCAGGACCCAGCCCGGCGGTTTCGTGTCGGATGACAACATCGCCGACCTTGGACAAACCCCCGCCGAGCTGGTGGTCCTGTGCAGCGGCGACTCCAGCCTGGCGCTGCTCGCCGAGGCGGCGCAGCAGTTGCCCGAGGATTACCCGAGCGTGCGCCTGGCCAACCCGATGCAGGTGCAGAACCATGCCTCGGTCGATTTGTACGTCGATGAGGTGCTGCGTCACGCCAGGGTGATCCTGATTTCGCTGCACGGCGGCATCGCCTATTGGCGCTACGGCATCGAGCGCCTGGTCGAGCTGTCCCAGCGCGGCGTGCAGGTGATTCTGGTGCCGGGCGATGACCGCCCGGACCCGGAGCTCAGTGACCTGAGCACCGTCGGCGCCGAGGATCGCGACCGGCTCTGGCAGTTTCTGCGTCAAGGTGGCATGGGCAACGCCCTGGATTTCTTCCGCTGCCTGGCCAACCGTTGGCTGGCACGCGATTACACCTGGGCCGAGCCGCAAACCCTGCCGCGCACGGCGATTTACCACCCGCACAAACATTCTGCCGCACTGAGCGACTGGCAGGCCGTCTGGCACGCCGATCAACCGGTGGCGGCGGTGCTGTTTTACCGCTCGCATTTGCAGGCGGCGAACACCGCGTTCATCGATGTTTTTTGCCAACGCTTGCAGGCTGCGGGGTTGAATCCGTTGCCGATTGCGCTGGCCAGTTTGAAAGAGCCCGGCTGCCTGGCTGCAGTCGAGGACTGGCTGGATGAGGCCGGCGTCTCGGTGATCCTGAACACCACGGGTTTCGCCCAGTCCAGCCCCGAAGCGCCGCACCTGCGGCCGTTTCGCCGCAACATCCCGGTGATCCAGGCGATTTGTGCCCAGGACAACGAGCCGGGGTGGCGCGCCAGTGAACAGGGGCTTGGTCCGCGCGATCTTGCGATGCACATTGCCTTGCCGGAGCTGGACGGGCGCATTATCAGCCGTCCGATCAGCTTCAAGGACCTGGCGTGGCGCAGTGAGCGCAGCCAGTCGGATGTGGTCTGCTACCGGCCGCAACCGGAGCGCATGGACTTCGTTGCCGAACTGGCGCGGCGCTGGGTCGAACTGGCGCGGGTGCCCAACGCCGAAAAACGCATCGCCTTGATTCTCGCCAATTACCCGACCCGCGACGGGCGCATCGGTAATGGCGTCGGTCTCGACACCCCGGCTGCCGCGCTGAATATCCTGCGGGCACTGCATGCCGAGGGTTATCCGCTGCCGGCCGAATTGCCGGACAGCGGCACCGCGCTGATCCAGCAGTTGCTGGGCGGCGTCAGCAACGACCTCGATACATTGGACCTGCGCCCGTGCCAGCAAAGCCTGGGAATGGACGACTATCTGGGGATGTTCAATGCCCTGCCCGAAGCCAATCGTGCGGCGGTGCTCGAACGTTGGGGCGCGCCAGAAAACGACCCGATGTGCCGCAGTGGGCGGATGATGATCGCCGGCCTGCGCTTTGGCCTGACCTTCGTCGGCATTCAACCGGCACGGGGTTATCAGATCGACCCGAGCGCGGTGTATCACGACCCGGACCTGGTGCCGCCCCACGGCTACCTGGCGTTTTATTTTTGGCTGCGCCACACCTATGGCGCCCATGGCGTGATCCACGTCGGCAAGCACGGCAATCTCGAATGGCTGCCGGGCAAGGGCGTGGGGCTGTCGGAAAACTGCTGGCCGGATGCGCTGCTCGGGCCGCTGCCGAACATCTATCCGTTCATCGTCAACGACCCGGGCGAGGGCGCCCAGGCCAAGCGGCGCACCCAGGCGGTGATCATCGATCACCTGATGCCACCGCTGACCCGCGCCGAAACCTACGGCCCGCTGCGCAACCTCGAACTGCTGGCGGACGAATATTACGAAGCGCAGTTGCTCGATCCGCGCCGCGCACGCGAGTTGCAGCGCGACATCCTGCAACTGGTGCGTGACTCACACATCGACCGTGAACTGCAACTGGACGAGCAGCTCGACAGCGATACCGACGCAGCGATCTGGTTGCCGCGACTCGACACGTACCTGTGCGACTTGAAAGAGTCGCAGATCCGCGACGGCCTGCATGTGTTCGGCGAATCGCCCACCGGTCGCCTGCGTATCGACACCTTGCTGGCGTTGTTGCGCATTCCACGGGGCGATGGCCGAGGCGCGCAATCGAGCCTGCTGCGGGCGCTGGCCAAGGCGTTTGCGTTGGGCTTCGATCCGCTCGATTGTGCATTGGCCGAGCCGTGGACCGGGCCGCGTCCCGAGTCTCTTTTGCTTATCAGTGACGAGATCTGGCGCACAGCGGGCGATACCCGCGAGCGCCTGGAGCTGTATGCAGCGCAGTTGATTTCGGACGCGTTGAATAACCCCTGTGGGAGCGGGCTTGCTCGCGAATCGGTTGAACATTCAACATTGATGTCGATTGACCCACTGCTTTCGCGAGCAAGCCCGCTCCCACAGGAGGCAGGTTGGGCTGAAGTGAGTGCCATAATCGATGGCCTTCGCGAAGTAGTCGCCCCGCGCCTGGACGCCTGCGGCCCAGCGGAAATGCGCGGTCTGCTCGACGCCCTCAGCGGTCGCTTCGTCCCGGCCGGCCCCAGCGGTGCGCCGAGTCGCGGTCGTCTGGACGTGCTGCCCACCGGGCGCAACTTTTACTCGGTGGACGTGCGCAATTTGCCGACCACCACGGCGTGGCGCATTGGTTTCCAGTCGGCCAACCTGATTCTCGAACGGCACCTGCAGGACCACGGCGATCATCTGCGCCAGCTCGGTCTGTCGGTGTGGGGCACCGCGACCATGCGCACCGGTGGCGATGACATCGCCCAGGCGATGGCGTTGATGGGCGTGCGTCCGGTCTGGGCGACCGGCAGTCACCGGGTCGACGATTTCGAGATTCTGCCGTTGAGTTTGCTCGACCGTCCTCGGGTCGACGTGACCTTGCGCGTGTCCGGTTTCTTCCGTGATGCCTTTGCCAATCTGATCCGCCTGTTTGACGCGGCGGTGCAGGCGGTGGCCGACCTGGATGAGCCGGACGACCTCAATCCCTTGGCGGCCAAGGTGCGTGCCGAGCGTGCAGCCTTGTTGCAGGCCGGGCTGGATGAAGACGCTGCGCGACGGCAGGCCGGCTGGCGGATTTTCGGGGCCAAGCCCGGTGCCTATGGCGCAGGCGTGCAGGGCGCCATCGACGGTCGCCTGTGGCAAACCCGCGAGGACCTGGCCGAGGTTTACCTCAACTGGGGCGGCTACGCTTACGGCGGTTCCGACGAAGGCACCGCCGCACGAGAACAGTTCAGCCAGCGCCTGAGCCAGGTACAGGCGGTGCTGCAAAACCAGGATAACCGCGAGCACGATTTGCTCGACTCCAACGATTACTACCAGTTCCAGGGCGGTATGCTCGCGGCGGTGGAAAGCCTGAAAGGCGAGGCGGCGGCCAGCTATCATGGCGATCACAGTCAGCCGGACCTGCCGAAGATTCGCACCTTGAAGGAAGAGCTGAACCGGGTGATCCGCTCCCGGGCGGCCAATCCGAAGTGGCTCGATGGGGTAAAGCGCCACGGCTACAAAGGTGCGTTCGAAATGGCCGCGACCGTCGATAATCTGTTCGCCTTCGATGCCACCACGCAGTTGATCGACGATCACCAGTACGCGTTGCTGGCCGACGCTTATTTGCTTGATCCGGACACCCGGGATTTTGTCCGTGAACATAATCCCCATGCCTTGCGCGACATGACTGAACGCATGCTCGAGGCGCAACAACGCGGGATGTGGAAGGAACCGGGCGCCTACCGCGAGGCATTGGAGAATCTGTTGCTGGATATAGAAGAAGACAGCTGACACGCTTGAACCTGTGGGAGCGAGCTTGCTCGCGATAGCGGTCTGTCAGGCAACATCTTCTTCGACTGGACAAACGCCATCGCGAGCAAGCTCGCTCCCACAGGGATTGGAGCGCCTGTGAGATCACCGACCATGACCGAGATAGAACAATGACCGACACCCCGCATTTCCCGCTTTCCGCCGTGGTCGGCGCCGACGATTTGAAATTGGCCCTGTACCTGACCGCCATCGACCCGAAAATCGGCGGAGTGCTGATCGAAGGCCCGCGCGGCATGGCCAAGTCGACCCTGGCCCGTGGTCTGGCGGACCTGCTGGCCAGCGGTCAGTTCGTCACATTGCCCCTGGGCGCCACCGAAGAGCGCCTGGTCGGCACCCTCGATCTCGACGCGGCGCTGGGCGAGGGGCGGGCTCAGTTCTCGCCCGGCGTACTGGCCAAGGCTGACGGTGGGGTGCTCTATGTCGACGAGGTCAATCTGTTGCCCGATCACCTCGTTGACCTGCTGCTCGATGTGGCCGCCAGCGGCACCAATCTGGTCGAGCGCGACGGCATTTCCCATCGGCACTCGGCGAAGTTCGTGCTGATTGGCACCATGAACCCGGAAGAGGGTGAACTGCGTCCGCAACTGCTCGACCGTTTCGGCTTGAATGTCGCCCTCGGTGGCCACACCGCGCCTACCGAACGAGGCCAAATTATCCGCCGTCGCCTGGATTTCGACAGCGACCCGCAAGGTTTCTGCGCTGAATGGGAAGCGGCGCAGGCGTCTCTGCGTGAACGTTGCCAACACGCACGCAACGCCCTGGCAAGTATTCCCCTCGATGACCTGACGCTGGCCCGGATTACGGAGCGCTGCTTTGCCGCTGGCGTCGATGGTTTGCGCGCCGACCTGGTCTGGCTGCGTGCCGCCCGGGCTCACGCCGCCTGGCGTGGGGCGAACGCTATCGCCGAGGAAGATATCGACGCCGTCGCCGAGTTCGCCTTGCGCCATCGTCGTCGCGAGCATTCGGCGGCGGCGCCTCAGCCATCCCACGCGCCGCAACCCTCCGCGCCACAGCAGGCCAATCCGAGCGAGGGGCAGGGCCAGTGGGGCGAACTGCCTGCCCAGGCGTTGGCGGTCGGTGCACGACGTGAAGTGCCGACCTGGCCAAAAAAGCCTTAGGCATTCGCCCTCGTTGCGACGCGGGGGCGAATGCCAGACCCCGAGCCGGGCGGCTGGACCACGGCAAGCTGGGCAAGCGTCACACCGCACGCAATGGCTCGGTCAACTGGCCCGGTACATTGCTCAATGGCCGGCCGCGTCAGCGCGACGACCTGATGTTTCAACTGCGCACGCGTTCGCCCCATGAACTGTGGCTGGTGATAGTCGATGCCTCCGCATCGACCCGCCGTCATCAGGCGTTGAGCGATGCCAAGGGCTTGCTGGCGCAGTTGTTCGACGATGCCTATCGCCAGCGTGCGCGACTGGCGTTGCTCACGGCCAGCGGTGCTGCCCCCAAGTGGCAGGTGCAGGGACTGAAGGCCTCGACGGGGCTGCGCCTTTGGCTTGATGGCCTTGGCGCGGGTGGTGGCACGCCGTTGCTGGCGGCATTGGGCGAAGCGGGGCAGTGGCTCGCAGCAAGGCAAAAGCGTTTTCCGGCGGAGCAGCAACGGTTGCTGCTGGTGACCGATGGTCGGTTGAAGGACTGGTCGCTGCTGCCTGTGCTGGAGTGTCCGGGGCTGTTGATCGACATCGAGCGCGGACCGATCCGGCTCGGGCGCAGCAGGGTGTTGGCGGCGCAGTTGCAGGCTGAGTATCGGCATATTGACGAGTTGCTTCCTCGCTGAATTCTCCTTTGCCCAGGCTGGCCTCTTCGCGAGCAAGCCCGCTCCCACACGGGGGGGAACGCATTCCAAATGTGTGCGGGCTTGCTCGCGAAGGCGGTGGGTCAGTCAATATCAATTTTGAATTACTTGCCCATCGCCTGCCGATACTGCCGGGTACGCTTGCCTATATACAACCGGTCGACAATCAACGCCCATAGCGCCGAGACCTCAGGTCGGGTTTTGCGCCCACGGCTCAAGCGATGCAGCTGGAACTTCACCACCGCCATGCTCGCCAGCGCCGCCAGGGGTTTGCGCTTCCAACGGATCGGCGGCAGTTGCGGGTGGCTGTTCTGGCCTTCACGCCAGTGCTTGACCAGGTGCGGTTCCACGGCCAGCGCAGTGCCGATGCCGGCCATGGCGATGCCACTGTCGAGAACCTGTTCGACGATTGCCAGACGCCGGATCCCGCCCGTCACCATCACTGGCATGCGCGCCACGCTGGCCAGTTCACCGGCCATTTCCAGAAAGTACGCCTCTCGGGCCAGGGTCCGGCCGTCGCGCGCTTCGCCTTGCATGGCCGGGGCTTCGTAACTGCCGCCGGAGAGTTCGAGCAGGTCGATCGGTTGCTCGTTGAGCCACTGGATCACCTGCCGTGCATCATCGGCATCGAAACCACCGCGCTGGAAATCCGCTGAATTGAGCTTTACCGACACACAAAATTGCGGCGACACCGCCTGGCGAACCGCCTCGACGACCGACAACAGCAGGCGCGCGCGATTCTCCAGCGAACCACCCCAGCGATCGGTGCGTCGATTGGTCAGCGGCGACAGGAACTGGCTGAGCAGGTAGCCATGCGCGGCGTGAATCTGCACGCCGGTAAAACCGGCTTTCTCCGCCAGTGCGGCGCTGCTGGCGAAACGTCGGATCACCTCCTGGATGTCGTCCTCGCTCATCGGTTTAGGTTCGGCGAACATCTTCGAGAATTGGCCGAGATCCAGCGCAACCGCCGACGGCGCCAGTGCTTGCTGGCCGAGGTTGGCCATGGTCTGGCGGCCAGGGTGGTTGAGTTGCATCCAGAAATGCGCACCGCAGGCCCGGCCGACACGGGCCCACTGGCGGAAGCGTTCCAGGTGTCGCTCGTCCTCCAGTGCGACACCACCGGGGCCGGTCATGGCGCGGCGGTCGATCATCACATTGCCGGTCAGCAACAGACCGGCTTCGCCTTCGGCCCAGGCCTGATACAGGCGAAGCAGTGCCTGATCGGGTACTTGATCGGTGTTGGCGAGGTTCTCCTCCATCGCGGCTTTGGCAATGCGATTGCCGATGGTCTGGCCGTTGGGCAAATTCAAGGTTTGGAAGGGTGACATGCTTGACTCCTCATACTGATGAGCAGAGGCTAAGCTTAAAGTTAACTTTAATGTCAAGCAGGTAAATGAGGTCGCAATGAAAATTGGTGAATTGGCGCAGTTGAGCGGCCTGACCGCATCGCGCATCCGTTTTTACGAGTCTCAGGGCTTGATCCGCCAGGTCGAGCGCTCTGCCAACGGGTATCGGCGTTACTCGCCACAGGCGCTGCAAACCCTGCAACTGATCCAATGCGCACAACAGGCCGGTTTCAGCCTGGAAGAACTCAAACAGTTGCTCCCCGACAATGTGACCGGCGCATTCAAGCACGATGAGCTGATGGCCGGCCTGTATCGCAAGGTCGAGCAAATCGAAGAGATGCAACGGCACCTGGCCCATAGCAAGGCGCAGTTGTTGGGGTGGATCGACACCATCCAGGCGAAGCCTGAGGGCATGAGTTGCGATGAAAATGCCGAACGGGTGATGACATCATTCAAGCACTAGGTCAGCTCAGTGTTACGGTTGGCTTGGCAGAACAGTCTGCTTGACCGGGTAGGCAAACGATTCGTCGGCGTTGATGGTCGCAAAAACGGTTTGTACTTCCCCTGGCTTTATCGGCACTGGAACGTTTGGCAAGTAGCTGATATATCGGTCTTGCTTCCAGTTAATCGGGTTCAGCCCCATCAGGTGGGGGAGCAGCGTCGCTCCGTAATTCGCCTTCGACGGAACCGAAAAAATAGTGGTGATGGATGTTTTTATCGGAAAAAAGATTGCACCCGGGTGAGTGCCGCACAGCGGATAGTTTGGAGTGTTACGTAAACATGTTGAAGGTGGCTCCTGGCCAATGACCAGGTTGGTAGGCGGTGAACTCATATCGTTTACAAACACCGAAAATGAAATGCCCTTGCCTGGCAGGTTTTGCAGATTCAATTGAGACATCGTGAAGTTGAGGTTCGACAGAGTAGGTACCTGTTTCAAGATGTCCCCATCGCTGGTTACCGCCGTTACGATGAACGGGCCTGTGGCCGCGGTCCCAACGACAGTCCCGGAGATGGATGTGGCACTTTTTGAAAGGGGGGTAGTGACGCAAACTTCCGGGCCATTCTGGCCAATGCGCCCTCTGTCGACCAAGTCGCGGCACTCTTCGTTGACCGTAGAAACAGTCGCGTCCTGATGGACGCTGCAGCCCGTTAAACCCATTCCCAGCGTTGTGCAAAAAAGTAGAGTTCTGGCCGTATGCATGTCCGATTCCCTTTGGTGTCGACAGAAGGTTGCGGCCAGTATTTCCTCCTATGCTTCGAAGCGTCTACTGTCATAGTTGACAGTAGTGATCAGTTTTTTCGCGTTTAAACAGATCTTTTTTCAATGGACGCCTAACGTTCGGCACCGATGAGAAACGCTCAGTGCAGAGAGTGAGATAGGTCAGTTCATTGATGAAAGGTATACCGATCCTTCCCCGTATGCTTTGCCTCATACAAGGCTTCATCGGCCTTGACCAGCGCCTGGTTCAGCGTGTCGCCGTCGAGCACCCGGGCCAGGCCGATGCTGATGGTCACCGGGTATCGAGTGGCTTGTTCGCGCACCACCTGACACAACTCAGCGGCCAGCGCCTCGGCGTCTTCGCGGCGAGCCCCGGCCAGGTAAACCGCGAACTCCTCGCCACCGAGGCGCGCATATTCGTGACGGGTCATCACCGACTTGATGTCCTGGGCGATGCGCTTGAGGACCTCGTCGCCAATGTCATGGCCATGGACGTCGTTGACCTTCTTGAAATTGTCGATATCGACCATCGCCAGGTAGTGGTCGTTCTCCCGCGGCACTTTGTTCAAATGCTGGTTGGCGCGGGTCATGAACGAGCGGCGATTGGGGATTTCGGTGAGGGTGTCGATGTAGGCCTGGTCCAGCAGCAGCTTGGACATGATGAAGTTGTACAGCTTGGCCTTGCGCAGTGTCAGGAAGCTGTAGATGGTCAGGCCGCAGATAAATGCCGAGTAACTGATGGCCATCACCCCCCTCAGCTCCATGTGTCCGAGATCCGTGTTGTAGAACGGGTTGAGAAACGACCAAGTGACGATTTGCGCGGCAAAGAACGACCAGCGGTTCAGCGGCAATACCGAGGCCGTGAACAGGGTGGTCGAAGCCGCCAGCAACAGCCATCCGGGTTGGTGATCGTCGGGTAGGCCTTCGGTGAGCAGTCGCGTGCCGAATGCCATGGCAAACACAAACAGCAGGTTCAGCGTCTGGAAATGCCGGGCATCGCGGATAAGCCGAAGGACGATGACGAAAGTCGCGAAGGCGCCGATAAACACCAGCGAAAGCCAGGTGAATGGTTGTCCGCCGATGAAACTGAGGATCAGGTCGTAAGCAATCCAGATCGCAATGCTGGCGATGTAGATCAATACGCAAAAGGAGCGTAGCCGATCAAATTCATGCTGGAGGAACTCGGCTTTGAGCTTGGCCGGCGCCGACTTTCTCAGCACTTCGTCTTCAATGGTTTTGTACATCGCCGACCTTGCTGTTGTGCTGGTTGTCGAGAATCACCCGGCCCCACGGTCGGTAGCGCAGGGAGAACACCGACGTCGGGTGACAACCCGGTGATGTGGATTGGGGAGGCATGGGTTCGGCACGAAAGGGTTGCCCGGCGGCGCTGACCTGGCGAAAGGCTTCCCTGACGATGCCAATGGAGCAGGGCAGGGCTTGGGCATAGCCGTTGCGAACCACGACTGGCAAGCGTCCGGTGCCGGCTCCGTCCTGCCACCACACTTGAATCCCTGCGCTGGCCAATTCCCCAAGCCACTGGCCATTCACCTGTGGCGACAGTTTGCCGACGCTGAACACGCTGATGTGCAGCGGTGCGTCGAGCTTGCCGGCGAAATCCTTGAGCTGGCGTTGCAGGATTTGCCGGCGATCAAGCGGCAGAAAGTGCAGGTCATCCAGTTCCATCGGCAGATACCAGCCGCTGACCGGCAGTTTCCAGTCCTCGCGCAGCGTTTGCTGCCGGGCCAGCGACTGCCCCAATTGCGCCTGCCAGTAGGTTTCCAGTCCGGCGCTGTCCAGCTCATCGATGCGTTGGTAATAGGCCGGGTCCATGTGCAGGCCCATCACCAGTTTCAAACCTTGCGTCCGGGCCAGTTTCAGGCTGGAGGCGAGCCAGCCGTTGGCGCCGCCGAAGTCCGAATCGCCATAGGCCGTCCATTGCACGATCACCGTATGCACGCCCTGGTGGGCGGTGTCCTGCCAGATTCGCTGCCATTGCGCCTGGCTCAGGCTGGCATCGGCGTTGAGCGGCTGATAGAAAATCCGTTCGTCGGCATGGGGCGCCGTGGCGCCCAACAACAGGCACAAAGCCAAAAGAAGTCGTTTCATCAGAAATTCAACTCCACGCCCACCAGCACACCGTTGCCGCCGTCATACAGATTGCCGCCCAACGCTTGTTGATACTCGGTGCGCACCGTCAGGTGCGCGCGATAGGCGTTGTAAGTGTCATCGTTGAACCACCATTGCCAACGCAGGCCCAGACCGGTGCGCAGATCCTGGCGCCAGTCGTTGCTCGGGTCCTGGCTGGCGAATTCGAGAAAACCGTACGGCATGATGGTTTGCGCGCCGTTGAACGGCAGCTTCCAGGTGTGACCTTGCTGGAAGCGCGACAGCCATTGATGGTCGCCGGCCTTGGTCCACCACGCCGCGTCGAGGTAGAGGAAGCGCTCCTCCCAATCGCTTTCGTCGACCCGCCAATCGTTGCGGAACCGACCCTGATCAAGGAACGACGCCGTTGACCGCAGCAGATAGTCGGTGGTGGTGTGGCCATCATCGCGGTGATCCTCGGCCTGATCGGATACCTTGTCGGGGACCAGCATTTGGCCGAGACTCAGGCCATGGTTGTCCTGGTCATCGAACTGGCTTTGTTTGTAGATCTCGCCATAGAAGTTGATGTTGGCTGTGCCCCAGGGCTTGTAGCGCAGGCCGACGCCGGTACCCAGGGATTCGGCGTAGCTCGACCGGCCCACGCCGCCAAGCAACACACGGCCATAGACCGACAGCGTGCTGCCGGCGCGGCTGGGTTCATCGCCCAGTGCGTGGTCCCACATGGCCAGTTGCACATTCTGCGAGCTGGAGCGTCGCTGCGTGCCGGTGCTCTGGTCAGGGCGCACGAAGTCGTTGGTCGATATCCCGGCCGGTGACCAGGTACTGGCGATGGTGAATGAGTCGCGACGGGACAGGCTTTCGTGAGCGCGACGCTGGCGATAGCGCCGTGCCTCCATGCTACCTTCCTCGTCATCGGCGGCCACCGGGTTCTGCTCCAGGTCAATCACGCGTTCCAGTTCCTTGCGCGCCGAGGCGCTGTCCTCGACCTCGTCGTAACGCCAGGCCAGGGTTTCGCCGAGGCGATAGTCTTCCGGGAAGTCCTGGGTGGCGCGTTGCAGATACGGGATGGAGCTGGCGCGTTCTGCCTTGGTCTCGGCCCCGGCCAGGCGCACGCCGTAGTCGGCACGATATCGGGGATTGTCCGGCTCACGGCGCACCGCTTCGGCAAGCCATTCGTTACTTTGCTGCAGGTCGCCGGCCTTTTGTGCCGTGACCGAAGCCGCATAGTAATGCTCGGCATCCGGCACCAGTTGCAGGGCGGAACGCTGGCGCTGCAGTGCGAGCGCGTGATCGCCCCGGGCATCGGCAATCGCCGCACCCAACGTCCACTCATTGGCGCCACGGGTGCGGCTTAATTGCCAGTAACGTTCGGCCGTTTGCGTGTCACCGATATTCAGGGCACCACGGCTGGCGGTGAGGCGGGCATTGTCGCTGAGTTCGGCGTCCGCAATGCTGCGCCAGATGGCCAGGGCACCCGCCGAATCTCCAGAGGCTTCCAGGGCGTAGGCGAGTGGCAGGCGGGTGTTCTGGTCACCCATTTTTTCGGCAGTCTGGTAGTACACCACCGCTTCGCCGGGACGCTCGGGCATTGCACAGCGACCGAGGGCGCGGTAGTCGCCTGCGGCTTGCGGGTTATCGCCAATCGCCTGTTGAACCGCGCCGCACTGGCCGTTTTCCGCCAGTTGCGCCAGCAGTTGCCCGCGAGTGGCGGGGTCGACGCGGTTGAGCAACGTAACGATGCGTTGTTGTTGTGCCGTGGTCGGTGTCGATGCGGCATACAACCCCGCCAACCGTTGCAGCAGGGGCGTCGGCAGCTTGCCGCCGTGGCGGTCGAAGGCGCTCTCGAGCAACTGTTGCGCATGTTCCCGCTGGCCGGCTTTGAGCGCCAGGTAGGTTGCCTGATTGAGCGAGTTGAGGTTGCCTGTCTGCTGGTAATGCCGCTCCCAGAATGCCGCCGCTTCGGTATCGTGATCCGATGCCTGGAGCAGTTCAGCGCGACGTTTGACCACGTCGGCGGTCTGCGGCTGGCTGGCGAGGTAGGCCATGACTTTGTCGCTGCGGCCTTCATCCTGCCAGGCGGCGAGCAGCTGTTCGCGGCGTTGCGTGTCCCAGGGTTCCGGCAGGCGGGTCGTTTGCAGCAGGTCGGTGGCTTGCAGGCGCTGGGCGAGGACCAGCCAGGCTTGCGGATTGTCTTCGGGCTGGCAAGCTTTCAATTGGGTCAGCGCCGCTTGCAGATCACGACGCGACAGCCAGTCGGCGGTCTCCAGGCACGGCCGCTGCAACTCACCACTCAAGCGTTGTACCGTTGCGCTGTCACCGGTTTGCCGCGCCAGTTCCCACAGGCGCTGGCGTTGCGCCGGATCGGCCAGATCGGCGGGCGGCAGCGTTTGCATCCAGCGTTGCGCCTGCTGGACGTGACCCATGGCAATCGCCCGGTCGACCATGGCCAGTCGAGTCTTGCGCGCAGCTTCCGGGCTTGGCGCCGTTTGCAGCAATTGCTGCAAGGGTTGCTCGTCAAGGCGTTGCACGTAGGCGTTGGCCAGGCGTTGCCAGCTTTGGGCATCGAGTTGCTGGTTCGCGGCCAGGGGCGCGAGTTCCTTGATGGTGCCATCCCAATCGCGTAATTGCTCGGACCAGTTGGCCCGGGCCTGTTGCAGCGCGCGCTCGTCCCCCTTGGGTGGCAACTGGGCCAGCCAGTCATGGGCCGAGGCGGCGCCACCGCGCTTGGCCAGGCTCGCGCTGTAGGCCTGCCACAGGCGCACACGATGCTCCGGATTGCTGGAGGCTATCCATTGCTCCACCTGTTTTCTGTCCGGCGGATCCTGTTCGATCCAGGCCAGTCGCAGGTTGAGCAGGGTGTCGCTATTGGCAGGGGTATCCTGCAGCGCTTGCACGGCGTCCTCGTAGCGTTGCTGCTTGACCAGCGATTGCACCAGCAGCGCCCGTGCCTCATCGTTTCCCGGCACTTTGCTCAGCAGATGGCGCATCAGCCGTTCGACTTCCTTCCAGTTGCCGGCTTTCGCTTCGCGGTAACTGCGGTCCATATAGGGGTAACTGCGGAACTGATCGAAATCGGTCATGGGTTCGGCTTGCACCCACGCTGTCGTGTTCAGGCAGAGCAACAGGCTACCGGCCATCAAGGTCTGACGATGGACAGGCTTCATGCAGCCTCCCGGGCAATGCAGTAGGCAGCGTGCTGCTCGCTCGCCTGATCGACCAAGGCCTGTTCGAGGATTTCCTGTGTGATCATGCCGCGTTCAATCAAGTGTTCACCTAAAGACATTTTTTCCGCATCGAAATCGATCAGCGCCTGATTGAACAGGGTGGGCGGCACCATGCCGCGTACTTGCAACAGGTTGCCCAGCAACACCTGGTGATGGCTGACGCGCTCGATCAGGTCTTCGTCGTCCTGATTTCTCTCAAGCACCTCAAGCATCTGATGAACTTCCTCGCTTTGACGAGGGCTGGCGTACCAGTAGCGGATCCCCAGCGTCACCCGGCCTTGTGGTGCAAGGCGGCAACGCACCGGGCGTTTCAGTTGACGGCTGATGGCTCCCAGGGATACCTGGCTCACCGGACCTTCGGACGCCAGCACCAGGGTGTCGCCTTCCTCGGCGACCGGCAGCACGCCATAGTGCGTGGCGATCTTGCGAGGCACCGCAGCGATCAGGCGCTTGTCGAGTTTGAACGGGTTGAGTGGCGCCCATTCCAGGTCCAGTTGCTCGGCCAGGGCCTGCACCAGTTGCGTGGTGTCGATGTGCCCGCGCAGCAGCAGTTCCCGACCCAGGCGTCGACGCACCGGGTTGGTGACCGCAGCTTCCAGTTGATCCTCGGTCAGCAGGCCTTTTTCCACCAGGCGATGGCCCAGCGGGGTGCGCTGGGCTTCGGCCAGGGCCGGAAACTCATGAGTGGTCTTGTCCCAGGCGACGCGACGCGAATCGCCCATTTCCATCACCTGGCGCAACGCCCGAAGGTTGGCAAAGAAGTTGACGAAATTGCTCCACACCATCCGGGGGGCCGACAGCAGCCCTTCGCCCAGCCCGTAAAAACGGGTGACAAACCAGCCACGCTGGAATAGCCGATTGAGCAGCATGAGGCCATTGAGCCACAGCAGGCTCGCCAGCAAGGCGCTGTCAGAGAGGATTGACGGGAACCGCCAGGCATCCGGCGCGATCACGGTGACCAGCCACATCGCCAGCAACACCACCAGCAGTATGTTCACCAGGAAGCTCAACAGGTACGCAATCAGGCCACGACGGTCGCGCCACAGAAAATAGTTGAGCAGGCCTTTGCGGCTCCAGCCCAGATTCTTGGTGCCCTGGAACACAATGCCAACGATCCAGCGCGACTTCTGCCGGATCGCGTATTGCAAGTCCCGGGGAAAGTGCTCGCGCACGCAGATTACCTGGGAAAACGCGCGATCCATGCCGAACACCCAGGGTTGTTCCAGTGCCAGTTTCGGGTCGGTCACCGAATAGCGGGCAAAGATGCACTTCATGCCTTTTTGCTTGAGGCGAAAACCAATGTCGTAGTCTTCGGTCAGACTCTGCACGTCGAAGGCGATACCGTCACCGTCCTCGAGCAGGGCACTGATGGCCTTACGGCTGAAACAGGTGCCGACCCCCGCGCTGGGCACTTGCCCGGTCAGCGCTTCACGCACGATGACGTCCTTGCCATGGTTCTCGGCGAACTCGTCGACGTAGTGCCCGGCAGTGAAACCATTCCACTCCGGCGCGTAGGGATAGACCGGAATCTGGATCAGGTCCTTGGCCGGCAGCAGGTAGTTGAACAGGCGCAACTCCATGGGTGAAATCACGTCCTCGGCATCGTGCAGGATGAAACCGGCGAACTGGATCTTTGCATCGTTTTCAAAACGCAGGATGGCGTCGATCACGTTATTCAGGCAGTCGGCCTTGCTGGTCGGGCCGGGGCGTGCGCACACCACTTTGTGCACGTTGGGGTAATGCCGGCACACCGCATCGACGTCGGCCTGGGTCTCGGCGTCGTTGGGGTAGGTGCCGACGAAAATCTGATAGTTCTCGTAGTCGATGGTCGAGGCGGCCAGGCGCGCCATTTCACCGACCACACCGACTTCGTTCCACGCCGGTACCATGATCGCCAGGGGCTTTTCGCCGATGCTGTACAGCCGTTCTTCATCGGCGCGCCTGAATTTTTCATAGATCCGCCAGCGTCGGATCAGTTTGCGGGTCCAGTACACCAGGTCGATGAACAGGTCATCGAGCCCGAGTATGAACATCAGCAAGGCCAGGGTAATGGCGAGGTATTTGAGTCCGAACAACGCATAGGCAAAGAAGTCGACAAACGCCAGGCTCATACGGCTTTACCCGCCACCGCACGGTGTTTCAGCCAAATGCCAAGGCGATTGGCGATGCGTTCGCTGGCGTGTCCGTCGCCATAAGGACTATGGACTCGGCTCATGCGCTGGAACGTGGCGTCATCATCGAACAACAGGCTTGATTCCCTGACGATACGGTCGGTATCGGTGCCCACCAGCACCACTGTTCCGCCTTCAAGCGCCAATGGCCTTTCCGTGACTTCGCGCAGTACCAGCAGCGGTTTGCCAATGGCGGGGGCTTCCTCCTGGATGCCACCGGAATCGGTGAGAATGAAATACGCGCGGTCCATCAGCCAGACGAAATGCTGGTAATCCTGCGGCGCCACCAGATAGATATTGGGTTTGTCCGAGAGAACGCTGTAGACCGCTTTCTGCACCTGTGGATTGAGGTGCACCGGATAGACGAATTGCACATCGGGATAACGTTCGGCGAGGGTGGCCAGGGCCAGGCAGATGTTGCGAAAGCCGCCGCCGAAGTTTTCCCGGCGGTGCCCGGTGATAAGCACCATTCGCCTGGTGTCGTCGAGCACGGCCAGTGGCGAGTCGGCGGCCGGGTGCCAGTGGACTTGCTGTTGGTGATTGCGCATCCATACCAGCGCATCGATCACCGTATTGCCGGTGACCTCGATGTTGGCCTTGGGCACGCCTTCGCGCATCAGGTTGTCTGCGTTATTGGTGGTCGGCGCGAAATGCAGATCGGCGATGACACCGGTCAGATGGCGGTTCGCTTCCTCCGGCCAAGGGGCGCGCAAGTTGCCGGTACGCAAGCCTGCCTCGACGTGACCGATGGGTATCTGGCGATTGAAGGCGGCGAGGGCGGCAATGAAACTGGTGGTCGTATCGCCGTGCACCAGTACGATATCCGGCTGCACTCGCTCGTAGGCTCGGTCGAGATGCCCCAGCAGTTGTTCGGAGAGTCCGTTGAGGGTCTGGCCCTGGGTCATTACCTGCAAGTCTTCGTCGACCGCCAATTCGAACGAGTCGAGCACTTGCTTGAGCATTTCCCGGTGTTGGCCGGTGGAGCAGATGTTCAGTTCGATTCCGGGCCAGTTACGCAGGACCCGCGCCAGTGGAGCCATCTTGATGGCCTCCGGACGCGTACCGAATACCATCATGACCTTAAAAGACATTAACCCTCCTGGAGCATCGAAGGCTGGCGCGCAGGGTCGCCAGCAGCAGTTCATTCCATCTTGAACCTGAATAAAAGCAGTCGAATCCGGCGTTGTCCAATCCAGTTCCGGGCTGCCCGGGTGACGATCACCAGCGCGGTGGTGATCGTCGGTAAAGGCAATAGGATGGCCATTTGCCAAAAAAATTCCCTAACAGATGGCACATTGGGGGCTGGAGGTGAATCCTTCAAGCAAAAGCAGTCGGCTAATGGGGCAATTGCCGCGACTGTGCACATGATTGGGGCCCAGGTACCCGTGCCTTGTAGCCAACGGTAGCGCTCCCTATCGAGGCGATGGGTAACGTCTTTACCGCGACGAATTGCCATCTTGTTGATTGCGCTCATTTTTCAAATGCACTGGGAAACGCTCCACTTCCTGTGGCACACTTTCTGCTGTCTATTCCGTTGTTACATACCAAGTTCCGGTATAGCGGAATACACATCACCCTGGAGTGCTTGCCATGCATCGCCGACCATCCTTGTTCAAAGCGTGTGTTTTTCTTTTCGCAGCTTCAGCCGCTGCCATGGGCGTGGCCCAGGCGGCGGACAGCAAGCTCGATAGCGTTCTGGCCCGCGGCAAACTGATTGTGGGCACCGGCAGCACGAATGCGCCGTGGCACTTCCAGGGCGCGGATGGCAAGTTGCAGGGGTTCGATATCGATATCGGGCACATGATCGCCAAGGGGTTGTTCAACGACCCGACCAAGGTTGAATACGTGGTGCAGTCGTCCGATGCGCGGATTCCGAACCTGCTCACCGACAAGGTCGACATCAGTTGCCAGTTCATCACCGTGACCGCCAGCCGCGCCCAGCAAGTGGCGTTCACGCTGCCGTATTACCGCGAAGGTGTCGGCCTGCTGTTGCCGGCGAACAGCAAGTACAAGGAGATCGACGACATGCAGGCCGCCGGTGACAGCGTCACCGTGGCGGTGCTGCAAAACGTCTACGCCGAGGAGCTGGTGCACCAGGCGTTGCCCAAGGCCAAGGTCGATCAGTACGACAGCGTGGACCTGATGTACCAGGCCGTGAACTCCGGCCGGGCCGACGCGGCGGCCACCGACCAGTCTTCGGTGAAGTACCTGATGGTGCAGAACCCTGGCCGTTATCGCAGCCCGGCCTACGCCTGGAGCCCACAGACCTATGCATGCGCGGTCAAGCGCGGCGATCAGGACTGGCTGAATTTCGTCAACACCACCCTGCATGAAGCCATGACCGGTGTTGAATTCCCGACTTACGCGGCGTCGTTCAAGCAGTGGTTCGGTGTCGACCTGCCTTCGCCAAAGATTGGTTTCCCCGTCGAATTTCAATGATCCCGTGAGAGCGGGGCGGTGATGAATCGCCCCGTTCAGGTACTGCTGACCATGAACTATCAGTTGAACTTTGCCGCCGTCTGGCGCGACTTCGACACCTTGCTGGCGGGGCTCGGCCTGGGCCTTGAACTGGCGCTGGTGTCAATCGCCATCGGCTGCGTGATCGGCCTGATGATGGCGTTTGCCTTGCTGTCCAGGCACCGCGCATTGCGGGTCATGGCGTCGGTGTATGTCACGGTGATTCGTAACACGCCGATCCTGGTGTTGATTCTGTTGATCTACTTTGCGCTACCAGGCCTGGGCATCCGCCTGGACAAGATTCCTTCGTTCATCATCACCCTGTCGCTGTATGCCGGGGCCTACCTGACCGAAGTGTTCCGCGGCGGTTTGCTGAGCATTCCCAAGGGCCAGCGCGAAGCCGGGTTGGCCATCGGGCTGGGCGAGTGGCAGGTCAAGGCCTATGTCACCGTGCCGGTGATGCTGCGCAATGTGTTGCCGGCGCTGTCGAACAACTTCATTTCGCTGTTCAAGGACACCTCGCTGGCGGCCGCGATTGCCGTACCGGAGCTGACCTATTACGCGCGCAAGATCAATGTCGAGAGCTACCGGGTGATTGAAACCTGGCTGGTGACCACGGCGCTCTATGTGGCGGCCTGTTACCTGATTGCCATGATGCTGCGTTACCTCGAACAGCGTCTGGCGATTCGCCGATAGGAGCTCCCCATGTACGAATCCCCGAGTTGGTTGCATGAGTTGTGGGTGGCGCGGGAAGTGCTGTGGCAAGGCTTTCTGACCAGTGTCCAGGTGTCGGTGCTGGCGATTCTGCTCGGCACGCTGGTGGGGGTGGTCACCGGGCTGGTGCTGACCTACGGCAAATTCTGGATGCGCGCACCGTTTCGTTTTTATGTCGATGTGATTCGCGGCACACCTGTGTTCGTGCTGGTGCTGGCGTGCTTTTACATGGCACCGGCGCTGGGCTGGCAGATCGGCGCGTTCCAGGCCGGTGCACTGGGTTTGACCCTGTTCTGCGGCTCCCACGTCGCCGAGATCGTGCGCGGAGCCTTGCAGGCATTGCCGCGTGGGCAGATGGAGGCGAGCAAGGCCATCGGCCTGACGTTCTACCAGGCGCTCGGTTATGTGCTGTTGCCCCAGGCGTTGCGGCAGATCCTGCCGACCTGGGTCAACTCGTCGACCGAGATCGTCAAGGCCTCGACCCTGTTGTCGGTGATCGGCGTGGCGGAATTGCTGCTCAGTACCCAGCAGATCATCGCCCGGACCTTCATGACCCTGGAGTTTTACCTGTTCGCCGGTTTCCTGTTCTTCGTCATCAACTACGGCATCGAGTTACTCGGCCGGCACATTGAAAAGCGGGTGGCTTTGCCATGACTCAGACTCAGACCAATATTCAAAACGGCCAACCCCTGCTGGACATTCGCGGCCTGCACAAGCGTTACGACCAGCTCGAAGTGCTCAAGGGCGTCGACCTGAGCATGCAGCGCGGCAACGTGGTGACCTTGATCGGTTCCAGTGGCTCGGGCAAGACCACATTGCTGCGTTGCGTGAACATGCTCGAAGAGTTCCAGGGCGGGCAGATCCTGCTCGATGGCGAGTCCATCGGCTATGACGAGGTTAACGGCAAGCGCGTGCGTCACCCGGAAAAAGTCATCGCCCGGCATCGCGCCATGACCGGCATGGCGTTTCAGCAGTTCAACCTGTTCCCGCACCTGACCGCGTTGCAGAACGTCACCCTGGGCCTGCTCAAGGTGAAGAAACTGCACAAGGACGAGGCCGTGGCCCTGGCCGAGAAATGGCTGGAGCGCGTTGGCCTGCTGGAACGACGCGACCACTTCCCCGGTCAGTTGTCCGGTGGCCAGCAGCAGCGCGTGGCGATTGCCCGGGCGATTGCGATGAACCCGAGCCTGATGCTGTTCGACGAAGTGACCTCGGCACTGGACCCGGAGCTGGTCGGCGAAGTGCTGAGCGTGATCAAGGGCCTGGCCGAAGACGGCATGACCATGCTGTTGGTGACCCACGAAATGCGCTTTGCCTTCGAGGTCTCGGACAAGATCGTCTTCATGAATCAGGGGCGCATCGAAGAGCAGGGGCCGCCCAAGGACCTGTTCGAGCGCCCGCAATCGCCACGACTGGCGGAATTTCTCAAAAGCACCCGTTTTTGATCCTTCAATTTTCAATCAGGAGAAACACTCATGAGCATTACTCGTTACGGCACCGGCAGTACCGCCGCTGGCGGTCAGCCTCGCCCTTTCGCCCGCGCCGTTGAAGCCGATGGCTGGCTGCACGTTTCCGGGCAGGTGCCGGCGGTGGATGGCGAGATCATTACTGGCGGCATTGTCGAACAGACCCACCAGACCATGAAGAACCTGATCGCGATTCTCGAAGAGGCCGGTTTCGGCCTGGAAGACGTGGTGCGTGCTGGCGTGTGGCTGGAGGATCCGCGGGATTTCACCAGTTTCAACAAGGTGTTCGCCGAGTACTTCAAACCCGAGCACGCCCCGGCACGGGCCTGCGTGCAGGCGAACATGATGGTCGACTGCAAGGTCGAGATCGACTGCATCGCGTACAAGAAAAAGGCCTGATTCACACCGGCCCTTGTAGGAGCTGCCGAAGGCTGCGATCTTTTGCCGTTTTTTGCACGGGCCCAAAGGCAAGATCAAAAGATCGCAGCCTGCGGCAGCTCCTACAGGGCATCAATGAGTGAGCATACTGACATGACCGAAGACACCATCAAGCGCCGGGCACGCGGTCTGGACCGGGCGTTCGATATCCTCGATTTCCTCAAGGAGATCGGCCAGCCCCTGCGCCCGAACGACATCGCCAACGGCATCGGCAGCCCCAAATCCACGGTCTACGAACTGGTGGCCTCGCTGCTGGAACGACGGATCCTGGAGCCGGTGGGCAAGGACGGTCATGTCTACCTCGGTCGTCAGCTGTACTTTCTCGGCCAGGCCCACCTGCGCCATTTCGACCTGACCCGCGAGGCCGATCACGCCTTGCAGGACATCGTCAGCCAGACCCATGAAACCGCGCAGATGTGCCTGCTCAACGGGCGCAAGTACACGGTGGCGCTGATGAAGGAAGGCGAGCGGCATTTTCGCATTTCCTCGGACATCGGCGAAAACGCGCCCATCCCCTGGACCGCTTCCGGGCGCCTGTTGCTGGCGCACCTGAGCGACCAGGAGATCGTCGACCTGATCGACCACGACGACTTCATCCTGCCCGATGGCGAACGCTTGGAGCTTGCGCAGTTCCTCAAGGAAATCCGTCAGGCCGGTATCGATGGGTTCTTTTCCTTCGATAGTGTCGCCGACACCTTTACCCATTGCTTCGCCGCGCCGGTCAAAAACCCCGATGGCGTGGCCATCGCGACCCTGTGCATCGTCGCCCCGCGGGCCGATGCGAAGAAAAACTACAACGACTACCGCCGGGTGCTGATCGCAAGCGCCAACAGCCTGGCCCGTCGCATCAACGAATAACAGCGGCTGCCTGCAGCCGCGTGAACGAGGAGTTCGACCATGTCTTCTGCCCCCCATACTGCCAACGTGGATAAAGGCGCGGCGCCCATCGGTGCCAGCCTGGTGCGTGATGTCAGCCTGCCCGCGCTGGTACTGCACCGCGAGGCGCTGGAGCACAACATCCGCTGGATGCAGGCGTTCGTCAGCGACAGCGGCGCGGAACTGGCGCCCCATGGCAAGACCAGCATGACCCCGGCGTTGTTCCGTCGCCAACTGGACGCCGGTGCCTGGGGCATCACCCTGGCCAGCGCCACGCAAACCCGCGCCGCCTATGCCCATGGCGTGCGCCGTGTCCTGATGGCCAACCAGTTGGTCGGCACGCCGAACATGGCATTGATCGCCGACCTGCTGGCCGACCCGACGTTCGACTTCTATTGCATGGTCGATCACCCGGACAACGTCGCCGACCTCGGTGCCTATTTCGCCTCCCGTGGCGTGCGCCTGAACGTGATGATCGAATACGGCGTGGTCGGTGGGCGTTGCGGTTGCCGCAGCGAACAGGAAGTGCTCGACCTGGCCAAGGCCATCGCCGCGCAACCGGCACTGGCCCTGACCGGGATCGAAGGCTACGAAGGGGTGATCCATGGCGATCACGCCGTGACCGGCATCCGTGATTTCGCCGCGTCACTGGTGCGTCTGGCGGTGCAGTTGCAGGACAGCGGCGCCTTCGCCATTGCCAAGCCGATCATCACCGCATCGGGTTCGGCCTGGTATGACCTGATTGCCGAGTCCTTCGAAGCACAGAACGCCGCCGGACGCTTCCTCAGCGTGCTGCGTCCCGGCAGTTACGTGGCGCACGACCATGGCATCTACAAGGAAGCGCAGTGCTGCGTGCTCGACCGTCGCAGTGACCTGCACGAAGGCCTGCGCCCGGCGCTGGAAGTGTGGGCGCACGTGCAGTCGTTGCCGGAGCCGGGGTTTGCGGTGATTGCCCTGGGCAAGCGCGACGTCGCCTACGACGCCGGTTTGCCGGTGCCGTTGCGGCGCTACAAGGCGGGCGTGGTGCCGGCCAGCGGCGATGACGTGAGTGCCTGCAAAGTCACCGCGGTCATGGACCAGCATGCGTTCATGACCGTGGCGCCGGGGGTTGATCTGCGGGTGGGCGACATTATTTCGTTCGGCACTTCGCACCCGTGCCTGACGTTCGACAAGTGGCGTGTCGGCTGTCTGGTCGATGAGCAACTGAACGTCATCGAGACCATGGAAACCTGTTTCTAAGGCTGAGGACCGAGGTGCTGCCATCGCGAGCAAGCTCGCTCCCACATTGGATCTGTGGCATTCACAAAATCCCTGTGGGAGCGAGCTTGCTCGCGATGAGGCCCTGCCAGACAACACCGAAACATCTGAGATCCCACAACATGAACACCATCAACACCCTCGGCCCCAACACCCCGCGCATCGCCCTGATCGGCGAATGCATGATCGAGTTGCAGCATCGCGCCGACGGCAGCCTGCAGCAGAGTTTCGGCGGCGACACCTTGAACACGGCGGTGTACCTGTCCCGGGAACTGGGAGAGGACGGCTCCGTGGACTACGTCACCGCCCTGGGCGATGACAGTTTCAGCGACGCGATGTGCCAGAGTTGGGCGGCGGAGAACATCGGCCTTGAGATGGTCCAGCGCCTGCCCGGACGCCTGCCGGGTTTGTATTGCATCCAGACTGACGCCGCCGGTGAGCGACGCTTTCTGTACTGGCGCAATGAAGCGGCGGTACGCGACTGTTTCACCACCCCGGCCGCCGCACCGATCCTCGCGGCGCTGCCGGATTACGATGTGCTGTATTTCAGTGGCATCACCCTCGCGGTACTCGGCGTGCAAGGTCGGGAAAAACTCCTGGACACCCTGATCGAAGCCCGCCAGCGCGATGCGCGGATCGTGTTTGACAACAACTACCGGCCACGGCTCTGGGCATCGGTCGAGGACGCCCGGGGGGCGTATCGCAGCGTGCTGCCGCAAGTCGACCTGGCGTTGCTGACGGTGGATGACGAACAGGCGTTGTTTGGTTATGCCGATGATGACGCGGTGTTTGCCGCGTATGAGCAGATGGGTACGCCGGAAGTGGTGCTCAAGCGCGGCGCGCAAGCGTGCCTGATTCGTTGTGATGGCGAGTCATTCGAGGTGCCGGCGCAGAAGGTCGAGCGGGTGGTGGACACCACGGCGGCGGGGGATTCGTTCAGTGCCGCGTACCTGGCCAGTCGGCTCAAGGGCGGCAGCCCGGTCGAAGCGGCGCAAGCGGGACACCGGTTGGCGAGCCAGGTGATTCAGGTGCCCGGGGCTCTGATCCCCCGCACCTGAACAAAACCCTGTAGGAGCTGCCGAAGGCTGCGATCTTTTGATCTTGTTTTTTAGAGATCAAGATCAAAAGATCGCAGCCTTCGGCAGCTCCTACAGGTCATCAATTGGCAATGACGTTGTGGTCAATCCCGGTAAAACACCTGCACCAGGTGATAGCCGAACTTGCTCTTGATCGGGCCATGCACCACCCGCAGCGGTTTCTTGAAGATCACCGCATCGATCACGCCGACCATTTGCCCCGGCCGCACTTCGCCGAGGTCGCCGCCGCGCTTGCCCGACGGACAGGTCGAATACTTCTTGGCCAGCACATCGAACGCTTCACCCTTGGCGATGCGTTGTTTGAGCTGCTCGGCTTCTTCCGAGGTTTTCACCAGGATATGGCGGGCTTGAGCTTTCATGGGGCGGTTACCTTGCAACGATTCTGGCTATGTGGGTGGCAGCGGGGGGCGCGATTATGCCTCAACTCAGTCCGGTTGACCGATCATCGTGCGAATCTTGTTGGCCAGCAGATCGATGGAAAACGGTTTGGTCACCATGTCCATGCCTTCTTCAAGGAAACCCTGGCGCTCGGCCGCGATCTCCGCGTAACCGGTCATGAACAACACTTTCAGACCGGGACGATGCTGGCGGGCGATTTCCGCCAGTTGTCGGCCATTCATGCCCGGCAACCCCACGTCGGTCACCAGCAGGTCCACCCGCAGGTCCGACTCCAGCACCGGCAGCGCGTCCTTGGCATCTTCGGCTTCATGGGCGCGGTAACCGAGTTCCTTGAGCAGGTCCAGTACCAGCATGCGCACCGCCGCATCGTCCTCGACCAGCATCACCGTTTCGCCGGCAATCGCCGCCGGCGCCTCGCCGACCAGGGGTGACAGGACTTTTTCCGGCTCGGTCGAATGCAGGCGCGGCAGGTACAAACGCACGCTGGTGCCCCGTCCGGGCAGGCTGAACAGGCTGACGTGGCCCCCCGATTGCTGGGCAAAACCGTAGATCATCGACAAGCCCAGGCCGGTGCCCTGGCCGATGGGCTTGGTGGTGAAGAACGGGTCGAAGGCCTTGGCCAGCACCGAGGGCGTCATGCCGGTGCCGTTGTCGCTGACGGCAATCATCACGTAGTCGCCAGCCTTGACCGGCTCCAGGGTCGTGATGTCGCTGCCGTCGAGGTACACGTTGGCCGTTTCGATCTGCAGCTCGCCACCCCCGGGCATGGCGTCCCGGGCGTTGATCACCAGGTTGAGCAGGGCGTTTTCCAGCTGGCTGACATCGGTGTTGACCCGCCAGATGTTCTCCGCCAATTGCAGTTTGAGTTCGATGTGGTCGCCCTTGGTACGACTCAACAGGTCTTCGAGCGAGCGAATCAGGTCATTGGGGTTCAGCGGCGTGCGATTGAGCGACTGACGCCGGGAGAACGCCAGCAGGCGATGGGTGAGGGCGGCGGCACGGTTGGCCGAGGACACTGCCGCCTCGGTGAACCGGCCGATCTCGTTGGCGCGGCCTTCGGCGATGTAGCGTTGCATAAGGTCGAGGCTGCCAATGATGCCGGTGAGCATGTTGTTGAAGTCATGGGCGATGCCGCCGGTAAGCTGGCCGACGGCTTCCATTTTCTGGGCATGGCGCAAGGCGTCTTCGGCACGTTCACGCTCGAACATCTCGTTTTGCAGACGCTCGTTGGCCTCGGCCAGTTGTCGGGTGCGGGCGGCCACCCGTTCCTCAAGGGTTTCGTTCAAGTTGCGCAAGGCTTCTTCGGTCATTTTGCGTTCGGTTTCATCGATCACGAAGATGTAGAAGCCGTTGACCGCACCATCTGCACCGTGGCGCGGTAGGTAATTCATCAAGGCCTGGCGCAGGCTGCCGTCGCGGTGCGGCGTGCTGATGCTGAAACAGCAGGGCCGGCCGGACAGCGCCTCGGTGATGTACGGGGCGCGTAGCGCGTAGGCTTCTTCGCCGAGCACTTCAAGAATGGTTCGCCCGTATAGCTCTTGCGGCGTCAGCCCGTACCAGTCGAGGTACGCCGCGTTGTTGAGGCGAAAGCGTTCTTCGCGGTCGACGTAGCTGATCAGGACCGGCATGGCGTTGATGATCAGTTGCAGCTCGGTCTGGCTCTGGCGCAGGGCCTGTTCGGTGTGTTTACGCTCGGTCAGGTCCAGGGCGGCACCGAGGAATCGGATCGGCCGGCCGTGATGGTCCTTGTAGCAGCGACCGCGGGCAAACACCCAGCGCATCTGGCCGTCGGTTTGCAACAGGCGATATTCCTCGGCGTATTCGCTGCCGTGGGTGATGCAGTGCTTGATGCTGCGGGTGATCAGGGCGCGGTCCTGCGGGTGTACGCCGTGCAGGTATTCGCTGATCGGCAACTGGTTGGCCATGGCCGGGTCGACGCCGTGAAGCTGGGCAAAATGCGCATCGGCGATGAAACGGTCCTCGCTGATGTCCCAGTCCCAGGTGCCGACCGCATCGGTGGCGGCGAGGGCCAGTTGCAGGCGTTCCTCGGTTTCACGCTGGGCCTTGAGGCTGGCCGCCGAGCGTTGCTCGAGTTCGAGGGCGATGCGCCGGCGTTCGTTGGTTTCGATGGCGGTGACCAGGATCCCGGCTACCTCGGCACCTTCGTCGCGGATCGGGCTGTAGGTCAGGTCGAGCCAGAAGTCGGACTCCCGGCCCTCACGTTGCAGGGTAAAGCGCTGCTCGCTGTAGGTACGCACCTGGCCTTGCAGGACGGCGCTGTAGATCGGGTCGGTAAAGTCTTTCAACTCTGGCCAGATCAGGTGTGTCGGTTGTCCGAAAGCCTGCGGGTGCTTGCTTCCGGCGAGCAGGGCGAAGCCGTCGTTGTAGATCTGTGTCAGTTGCGGGCCCCATAGCAGCAGCATCGGCATCGGTGAGTGAATGACAATGTCCACGGCGGTTCGCAGGCTCTGTGGCCAGGTGCTGGCAGCGCCCAGCGGGCTGTTTGCCCAGTCGATCCGGGCGATCAGGGCCTGGGCATCGCTGGCGGTGGGTATTGCGTTCATCCGGGAGTCCTGCGCCTGAGTCGCTTTAGCTGGCGTCTATTCTTGCACAGGTGGCAGGCGCAGGTTGATTCAGGCGCTTGAGCGGTTAAGCGACGCAGGACCTGTGGGAGCGAGCTTGCTCGCGATGGCGTCGGGTCAATTGGCATTGATGTCAACTGACACTCCGCTATCGCGAGCAAGCTCGCTCCCACAGGTTCTTGTGGCGGTTCAAAACTGGAGTTCGGGCCTGTTGCGGTACTGCTCCAGTGCTTCGGGGTTGGCCAGGGCATCGGTGTTTTTCACCTTCTGTCCATGAACCACATTGCGCACCGCCAACTCAACCACCTTGCCGCTGATGGTCCGCGGAATGTCGGTGACCGCGACAATCTTCGCCGGTACATGACGCGGCGTGGTGTTGGCGCGAATCGTCTGGCGGATCTGCTGCTGTAGGGCCTCGTCCAGCTCCAGCCCGTCGCGCAAGCGTACGAACAGCACCACCCGTACGTCATCTTGCCATTGCTGGCCGATGGCCACGCTGTCGAGCACCTGCGGAATCTTTTCCACCTGACGGTAGATCTCCGCCGTGCCGATGCGCACGCCACCGGGGTTGAGCACGGCATCCGAGCGGCCGTGGATCATCATCCCGCCATGGGGCAATTGTTCGGCGTAATCGCCCTGGGCCCATACACCGGGGAACAGGCTGAAATAGGACTGGCGCAGCTTTTCGCCATCGGCGTCGTTCCACAGGCCAACGGGCATCGCCGGGAAGTGCCGGGTGCAGACCAGCTCGCCTTTTTCTCCGATCACCGGCTGGCCGGCGTCGTTCCATACCTCGACGGCCATGCCCAGGCTCTTGCCCATGATTTCGCCGCGCCGCACCGGTGACACAGGGTTGCCGTTGACGAAGCACGAGACGATGTCGGTGCCGCCGGACATCGAGGCCAGGCACAGGTCAGCCTTGAAGTCGCGATAGACGAAGTCGTAACTCTGCGGCGACAACGCCGAGCCGGTGCACAGCAACGTCTTGAGGCTGCCCAGGTCATGACTGTCACGGGGCTTGATGCCGCTGCTTTCCAGGGTGGCGAGGTATTTCGGGCTGGTGCCGAAGACGCTGATCCCTTCGTCGTCGATCAGGTCGATCAAGCGTTGCGGGTCAGGGTGGAACGGCGAGCCGTCGTACAGCACCACCGCGCTGCCTACCGCGAGGGCCGAGACCAGCCAGTTCCACATCATCCAGCCGCACGTGGTGTAGTAGAACAGGCGCTCGCCGGGGCCGAGATCACAGTGCAGGCCATGTTCCTTGACGTGTTGCAGGAGTACACCGCCGGTGCTGTGGATGATGCATTTGGGCACGCCGGTGGTGCCGCTGGAGTAGAGGATGTACAGCGGATGGGCGAAGGACACCGGGACGAAATCCGGTTCGCCGCCGGGTGCGTAGAAATCGTCCCACAGCGTCACGTTGGCCGGGGTGCGGAAGTGTTCGATGTGCGCTTGTGGGCGAGTGTAAGGCACGACGATCAGTTGTTGCAGTGACGGCAGACGCTGGAGGATCTCGTTGATCTTGGCGGTCTGGTCGATCTCTTTGCCGGCATAGCGGTAGCCGGCGCAGGTCACCAGCACTTTCGGTTCGATCTGGCCGAAACGGTCAACCACCCCTTGGGTGCCGAAGTCCGGTGAAGAACAGGACCAGACAGCGCCCAGGCTGGTGGTGGCGAGCATGGCCACCAGGGTTTGCCAGGTGTTGGGCATGCACGCGGCGACCCGGTCACCCACACCGACGCCGGCGGCGATCAAGCCGTTTTGAAAGCCGGCGACCTGTTCGGCCAGCTCGGCCCAGGTCAAATGTTCACGCTGACCGTTCTCGCCAACGGCTACCACGGCGATCGCATCATCGCGGCGCTGTAGCAGGTGTTCGGCAAAGTTCAGCGTGGCGCCCGGGAACCACTGGGCGCTGGGCATCTGCGGGCCTTCGAGCAGCACGGCGTCGGGTTGTTCGTGGAAGCGGATGTCGAAGAAATCGACGATGGCCTGCCAGAAGTCGGGGCGTTGCTCGATGGACCATTGGTGCAAGGCCGGGTAGTCGTCAATCTTGAGGTGGTGCCGCTGATTGATGAAGCGCCGGAAGGCCTCCATGCGGGTCTTGCCGATGCGCTTGACGTCGGGTTGCCAGAGGATGTCGGACATGGTTTGCCTCTTCTTTTTTATGCCTTCACACAGGCTGATGTGGCGCAGGCTTTTGTGGCTAGGTGTGGCTAGGTGTGGCTAGGGAGCTTGTGTGGCGAGGGGGCTTGCCCCCGTTCGGCTGCGTAGCAGTCGTAAAATCAGACAAACTTAATCGTCTGTGAGTTTATAGGGCGGCTTCGCCACCCAACGGGGGCAAGCCCCCTCGCCACAGGGTTAGAGGCTGATCACTGCGCCAACCACCCACCATCCACATTCCACGCCGCGCCCCGCACCTGGCTGCCGGCGTCGCTGCACAAGAACAGCACCAGTTCACCCAGTTGCGGCGGTGTCACGAACTCCAGCGATGGCTGCTTTTCAGCGAGCAGATCATGCTGCGCCTGCTGTGGATCAACGCCGCTGGCGGCACGGTCGTCGATCTGTTTCTGCACCAGCGGCGTCAGTACCCAACCTGGGCAGATCGCGTTGCAGGTGACCTGGGTGGTTGCGGTTTCCAGCGCGACCACTTTGGTCAAACCGATCACCCCGTGCTTGGCGGCGACATAGGCTGATTTGCCCACCGAGCCGACCAGGCCATGCACCGAGGCAATGTTGATCACCCGGCCCCAGCCCTTGGCGCGCATGCCCGGCAGGCTCAAGCGGGTGCTGTGGAACACCGACGACAGGTTGATCGCGATGATCGAATCCCAGCGCTCCACCGGAAACTCATCCACCGCTGCCACGTGTTGAATGCCGGCATTGTTGACCAGGATGTCGACGCCGCCGAACTCACGCTCGGCGTAGGCGATCATGTCGGCAATCTGTGCCGGATCGCTGACATCGGCCGGGTGATGGCCGACCTTGCCGCCGAACTGTTCCACCTCGGCAATGACTTTGGAGGCATCGCCAAAACCGTTGAGGATCAGGTTGGCCCCGGCCTTGGCCAGACTGAGGGCGATCCCCAGGCCGATGCCGCTGGTGGAGCCGGTGACCAGTGCGGTCTTGCCCGAAAGAGTCGTCATGAATACCTCACACAATGCCAGTGGCGTAGAAAGTGCCGATCACCACGAAAACCGCCAGGGTCTTGATCAGCGTAATACAGAAAATGTCTTTGTAAGCCTCGCGGTGGGTCAACCCGGTGACCGCCAGCAGGGTAATCACCGCGCCGTTGTGCGGCAGGGTGTCCATGCCGCCGCTGGCCATCGCGGCGACCCGGTGCAGCACTTCCAGCGGAATGTTCGCCGCATGGGCAGCGCTGATGAACTGCTCGGACATGGCCGCCAGCGCAATGCTCATGCCGCCGGAGGCGGAGCCGGTGATGCCGGCCAGCAGGGTCACGGTAATCGCTTCGTTGACCAGTGGATTGGGAATGTTCTTGAGCCAGTCGGCCAACACCAGAAAGCCGGGCAAAGACGCGATCACCGCGCCGAAACCGTATTCCGAAGCGGTGTTCATGGCCGCCAGCAGCGCCCCGCTGACCGCGCTTTTACTGCCTTCGGCGAGTTTGCTGCGAATCGCCTGGAAACCAAACACCAGCACCATGAGGATGCCGACCAACAAGGCGGCCTGTACCGCCCAGATCGCCGTGAGCTTGGCGATTTCCGTGGTCACCGGCGCGGCCATGCCTGGCAGCGCGAGGCTGTGGGTCTTGCCGTACACCTGCGGAATCCAATGGGTGAACAGCAGGTTCATGATGCCTACCGCCAACAGTGGCGACAGTGCGAGCCACGGATTGGGCAGCTTCAGGTCGGCAGCGGTTTCCGGCTCGTTGCGCAGGTCGGAGCCATAACCTTCACCGGCGCGCTGTGCCTTGTTGCGCTGGCGCTGGAGAAACAGCATGCCGGCACAGAACACGAAGATCGTGCCGATCACGCCCAGCCACGGCGCCGCCCAGGCCGTGGTGTTGAAGAAGGTGCTGGGGATGATGTTCTGGATTTGTGGCGTGCCGGGCAGGGCGTCCATGGTGAACGAGAACGCGCCCAGGGCAATGGTCGCCGGGATCAGGCGCTTGGGGATGTTGCTCTGGCGGAACATTTCAGCGGCAAACGGGTAGACCGCGAACACCACCACGAACAGCGACACGCCGCCATAGGTGAGCAGGGCGCAGACCAGCACGATCACCAGCATTGCCTGGCGGGTGCCGAGCAGGCGAATCGCCGCGGCGACGATGGAGCGCGAGAAGCCGGACAGTTCGATCAGCTTGCCGAACACTGCGCCGAGCAGGAACACCGGGAAATACAGCTTGATGAAGCCGACCATTTTTTCCATGAACACCCCGGTGAAAGCGGGGGCGACGGCAGAGGGGTCGGTGAGCAGGACAGCGCCGAGGGCGGCAATCGGGGCAAAAAGGATAACGCTATAGCCACGGTAGGCAGCCAGCATCAGCAGCGCGAGGGCTGCCAAGGCAATGATCACACTCATGGTGTGTCTCCTGGGTTGTTATTTTTGTAGGGTGGAACGGGTAGGGAGGCGTATAGCGAGTTTTGTGCCATATGCTTAAGTTATTGAAATATAAGGGTTTATTCTATTTTTAAAATGGGTTTGCGGCGTGTTTGTCTATTTGTTGAGACTTTGTAGTGCGTTAAAAGATCGCAGCCTTCGGCAGCTCCTACAGGGAAACGCGGAAAACCCTGTAGGAGCTGCCGAAGGCTGCGATCTTTTGATCTTTAAAGGAATTTCTACAAATAGAGATTAATGTCTCTTTAATGAGACTCAACAATCCCCAGCGCCACCATCTTCTTGTACAGCGTCGACCGCCCCAGCCCCAATCGCGCCGCCGCCTCAATGACCTTGCCCCCGCATTGCGCAAGGGTCGTTTCGATCAGTTGCCGGTCGAATCGCTCCCGCGCCGCACTGAACGTTTCATGGGCAAAGGGTTCCTGGGCCACGGGCGTCACGCGCTCAACCCGGGTGAAGGTACCAATCGCCGCGCGGATGTCCGCCGCTGTCAGGCGCAAGTCATCACTGAGCAGCGCCGCGCGCTCCAGCACATTGCGCAATTCGCGGATGTTCCCCGGCCAGGCGTGTTGCCCCAGCAATTCCAGGGCTTCGTGGTGCAGTTCATGCTGGCTGCGCAGTTCCTCGAGAATCGCTTCGCTGAGCGCCGGCACGTCATCGAGGCGGTCGCGCAGGGGCGGAACCTGGATCGGCAGCACGTTGAGGCGGTAGTACAGGTCGGCGCGGAACTCGCCGCGTTTGATCGCCGCCTCCAGGTCAGTCGAGGTCGCGGCGATCACCCGCACATCGCTCTGGATCACTTCGTTGGACCCCACCGGCTCGAATTCCTTTTCCTGCAACACCCGCAGCAGTTTGCTTTGCAGGGGCAGCGGCATGTCGCCGATTTCGTCGAGGAACAAGGTGCCGCCCTGGGCGATCTGCAATTTGCCGGCGCGCCCCTTGCGGTCGGCACCGGTAAACGCGCCGGGGGCGGTGCCGAAGAATTCGGCCTCCAGCAGTGATTCGGGAATCGCGGCGCTGTTGATACTGACAAACGCTTTGTGCGCACGGGGCGAGGCATTGTGGATGGCCTGGGCCAACAACTCCTTGCCGGTGCCGGTTTCGCCGAGCAGCAGTACCGGCGATTCGGTACTCGCACTGCGCCGGGCGCGGCGTTTGACTTCCAGGCTGGCGGCGCTGGTGCCGATGAAATGGGCGAAGTTGTATTTGGTCTGCCGCGCGCGCAGCAGCGAGCGGGTGGAGGCCAGTTCTTCCTGCATGCTCATGTAGCGCTTGAGCATCGGCGACAGGCTGCGCAACTCATCGAACAAGGCGAAACCGATGGCGCCGATCACCACGCCGGCATCGTCGTGAATCGGCAGGCGCATGACCACCAGCGGCTCTTTTGGGGTGTCTTGCATATCCAGCAGAATAGGCCGGCCGGTGCGCACCACTTCACGCAACAGGCTGCCGGGGATCACGCTTTCGCAGGGCTTGCCGATCGCCACTTGCGCCGATGGCAGGCCAAAGCGCCGGGCATAGCGCTCATTCATCCAGACGATGTTGGCATCGCGGTCGACAATCACCGTGCCCTCGCTCGATTGCTCGATGATTTCGAACAATGAACGGATCGCCAGCAGGCGAACGCGCTGGTAGTCCTTGAGGCTTTCGGTGGTGTTCATGGGGGGCATCCATTGTCAGAAAATCAAGATCAAGATCAAAAGATCGCAGCCTGCGGCAGCTCCTACAGGGGAATGGCGGTTATGTCTGTCCTAGCAACGCCGCCGCCAACAGCTCCTTGGTGTACGGATGCTGCGGTGAGTCAAACACTTCATGGCTGGCGCCGCGTTCCACCACCTTGCCGTCCTTGATCACGATCATGTCGTGGGCCAGGGCGCGCACCACCGCCAGGTCGTGGCTGATGAACAGGTAGGTCAGACCGTGCTTTTCCTGGAGCTGGCGGAGCAGGGCGACCACCTGTTTCTGCACCGTACGGTCCAGCGCCGAAGTCGGCTCGTCGAGCAGGATCAGCGCAGGCTTGAGCACCAGTGCCCGGGCGATGGCGATGCGCTGGCGCTGGCCACCGGAGAATTCGTGGGGATAGCGATGGCGGCTTTGCGGGTCGAGGCCGACTTCGCTCAGGGCGCGGATCACTTCGGCGTTGCACTCTTCAGTGCTCAACTGGCTGTGCACTTCCAGGCCTTCGCTGATGATCTGCGCCACCGACATTCGCGGGCTGAGGCTGCCGAAGGGGTCCTGGAACACCACCTGCATTTTCTTGCGCCACGGCCGTAGCTGTTTTTGCGTCAGGCCATCCAGCGCCTGGCCCTGAAAGCGGATGCTGCCTTCGGAGTCGAGCAAACGCAGGATCGCCTGGCCGAGTGTGGATTTGCCGGAGCCGGATTCACCGACGATGCCCAGGGTCTTGCCGCGCTGGATGTTCAGGCTGATGCCATCGACGGCACGCAGCCAGGTCTTGCGCTGGAACAGGCCGCCACTGACGGGAAACCGCACCTGCAGATCGTTTACTTCCAGTACGTTTTCGCGCTCGTCCCGGGGCAAGGCTTCGCCCTCGGGTTCGGCGTGCAGCAATACGCAGCTGTAAGGGTGCTTCGGTTCGGTGAACAGGGTTTCGCACGGCGCCTGCTCGACGATTTCCCCGGCCTTCATCACGCACACGCGCTGGGCGATGCTGCGCACCAGATTCAGGTCGTGGCTGATCAGCAGCAGCGACATGCCCAGCCGCTGTTGCAGGGACTTGAGCAGCAGCAGGATCTTGCGCTGCACCGTCACGTCCAGCGCGGTGGTCGGCTCGTCGGCAATCAGCAGTTCCGGTTCGCACGCCAGGGCCATGGCAATCATCACTCGCTGGCGCTGGCCGCCGGATAATTGATGGGGATAGGCTTTGAGGCGCTCCTCGGGTTTCTGGATGCCCACCAGGTGCAGCAGTTCAAGGATTCGCGCCTGCGCCGCCTTGCCCGCCAGGCCTTTGTGCACCAGCAAGGTTTCGCCGATCTGTTTTTCGATGCTGTGCAGCGGGTTCAGGGACGTCATCGGTTCCTGGAAGATCATCGCAATGCGATTGCCGCGCAGTTGTCGCAACTTGCCGGCATCGGCACCCACCAGCTCCTGGCCGCGATAGCGGATGCTGCCCGTTGTCCGGGTATCGGTTTGCGGCAGCAGTTGCAGGATCGAGTGGGCCGTCACCGACTTGCCCGACCCCGATTCGCCCACCAGCGCCAGGCATTCACCGGGGCGGATGTCCAGACACAGATTGCGCACCACGGTCTGGCCGCTGAAGGCCACGCTGAGGTCACGGATTTCGATCAGGTTGGTCATTGCCGCCGTCCGCTCAAGATCTCGGATCGAAGGCGTCTCGCAACGCCTCGCCGATGAACACCAGTAAAGAAAGAATCAGCGCCAGGGTGAAGAACGCCGTCAGGCCCAGCCACGGCGCTTGCAGGTTCTGCTTGCCCTGGCCGATCAGTTCGCCCAGGGAAGCACTGCCCGCCGGCATGCCGAAACCGAGGAAGTCCAGTGCCGTCAGGGTGGAAATCGCCCCGGTGAGAATGAACGGCAGGTAGCTCAAGGTCGCGTTCATGGCGTTGGGCAGAATGTGCCGGACGATGACCTTGCGGTCGGTCAGGCCTAGCGCGCGCGCGGCCTTGACGTATTCCAGGTTGCGCCCGCGCAGGAACTCGGCGCGCACCACGTCCACCAGGGCCAGCCATGAAAACAGTGCCATGATTCCCAGCAACCACCAGAAATTCGGCTCGACGAAACCCGACAGGATAATCAGCAGGTACAGCACCGGCAACCCGGACCACACCTCCAGCAGGCGCTGGCCGAGCAAATCCACCCAGCCGCCGTAATAGCCTTGCAGGGCACCGGCCGCGATGCCGATCAGCGCGCTGACAAACGTCAACATCAAGGCAAACAGGATCGACACCCGGGCACCGAAGATCACCCGGGCCAGAACATCCCGCGCCTGGTCGTCGGTGCCCAGCCAGTTGACGCTGGTGGGCGGACTGGGAGCGGGTTTGTTCAGGTCATAGTTGGGCGTGTCGTCACTGAACGGAATCGGTGGAAACAGCAACCAGCCGCCATCCTTCCTGATCAACTGCTGCACATAGTCGCTGCGGTAGTCGGCCTGGAACGGCAGTTGCCCGCCGAACTCCTGTTCGGTGTGGCGCTTGAACACCGGGAAATACCACTGGCCTTGATAGCTGACCATCAACGGTTTGTCGTTGGCGATCAGTTCGCCGCCCAGGGTCATCAGGAACAGGCCGATAAACAGCCAGAGCGACCACCAGCCCCGGCGGTTTTTCTTGAAACGCTCGAAGCGCCGGCGCGCCAGCGGTGAAAGCTTGAACATCAGGCGTTCCTCGCGGCGAAGTCGATACGCGGGTCGACCAGGGTGTAGCAGAGGTCGCCGACCAGTTTTATCAAAAGGCCAAACAGGGTGAAGATGAACAACGAGCCGAACACCACCGGATAGTCCCGGGATACCGCTGCTTCGTAACTCATGCGGCCCAGGCCGTCGAGGGAGAAGATCACTTCGATCAGCAGGGAGCCGGCAAAAAACACACTGATGAACGCCTGTGGAATGCCCGACACCACCAGCAGCATGGCGTTGCGGAACACGTGTCCATAGAGCACCCGTCGTTCACTCAAACCCTTGGCCCGGGCAGTGACCACATACTGGCGGGTGATTTCATTGAGGAACGAGTTCTTGGTCAGGATGGTCAGCGTGGCGAATCCGCCAATCACCAGCGCGGTGACCGGCAACACCAGATGCCAGAAGTAATCGGCCACTTTGCCCAGGGTCGACAGCGATTCGAAGTTGTCCGAGACCAGTCCGCGAACGGGGAACCAGTTCAGTGAAGTGCCGCCGGCAAACACCACGATCAGGAACATCGCAAACAGGAACGCCGGCATGGCATAGCCGATGATGATCGCGGTACTGCTCCAGATGTCGAAATGGCTGCCATGGTGCACGGCCTTGCGGATGCCCAGGGGAATCGACACCAGGTAAGTGATCAGCGTCGCCCAGAGTCCGAGGGAAATGGTCACGGGCATTTTCTCGAGGATCAGATCGGTGACGGTGGCGCCGCGGAAGAAACTCTTGCCGAAGTCCAGGCGCGCGTAGCTGGTGAGCATCAGCCAGAGGCGTTCGTGTGCCGGTTTATCGAAGCCGTACTGTTTTTCAATGTCCTTGATCAACTGCGGATCGAGCCCGCGACTGGCCCGGGACTTGCCGCTCATGGATTCGCCGGAGCCGCCGCCGACCGCGGCACCGCCGATGCCCTGCAAGTGTGCGATGGCCTGTTCGACCGGTCCGCCCGGCGCGGCCTGGACGATGACAAAGTTGACCAGAAGAATGATCACCAGCGTCGGAATGATCAGCAGCAGGCGTCGCAGTATGTAAGCCCACATCAGTGCGGCCCTCCGGGTTTGCCACGGCTGATACGCTCGGCCGTCATCTGTTGGTTGGTCAATGGCGTGGTACTCATCTCCCACCAGCTCTCGATGGCTTCGTCGTTGCTCGCTTGCACGTTCGGGATGCCGAAGCGGTTCCACCACACCGTCGAGGTGCCCGGCGGGTAATAGTTGGGAATCCAGTAGTAGTTCCATTGCAGCACCCGGTCCAGGGCATGGGCGTAATGCAGCATGTCAGCCTGGGTGTTGGCCCGGATCAGCCCGGTGATCAGGGTGTCCACTGCCGGGTTCTTCAACACCATGTAGTTGTTGGAGCCTGGGTCGGTGGCCGCCTCGGAACCGAAGTAATTGAGCAGTTCACCTCCCGGAGAGGTGGTGACGGGGTAGCCAGTGACGATCATGTCGTAGTCGCGGCTCATCAGGCGATTGACGTACTGGGACGAGTCGATGCGGCGGATATTGAGGTCGATGCCGATCTGTTTCAGCGTGCGTTTATAGGGCAGCAGCAGACGGTCCATGCCGTTCTGGCTGACCAGGAAGGTGAAGCTCAACGGCTCTCCGTCGGCATTGACCAGTTGGTCGCCCTCGGGTTTCCAGCCGGCCTGTTCGAGCAAGTCCAGGGCCTGCAACTGCTTGTCGCGAATCACGCCGCTGCCGTCGGTCTTCGGCGCCTCGAACACCTGGGTGAAGACTTCGTCGGGAATCTGCCCGCGCAGCGGTTCGAGAATCGCCAGCTCCCCGGCATCCGGCAGTTGTCGGGCGGCGAGGTCGGTATTGGAGAAAAAGCTCTGCTGGCGGATGTACATGTCGCGCATCATCTGCCGGTTGCTCCACTCGAAGTCCCACAGCATCACCAGCGCCTGGCGCACGCGACGGTCCTGGAACATGGGTTTTTGCAGATTGAACACAAAACCCTGGGCCGGCTGCGGCGCCTCTGTGGCGAGGTGGGCCTTCTGCAGACGACCGTCGCTCAGGGCGGGGCTGTCATAGCCGATGGAATACCCGGTGGCGGAAAATTCCCGGTTGTAGTCATAGGCGCCACCGCGCAGGACCTGGCGCGCCACGTCGGTATCGCCGAAGTACTCGATGCTGAAATGATCGAAGTTGTACAGGCCACGGCTGACTGGCAGGTCCTTGCCCCACCAGTCGGGATTGCGCTCGAAGGTGATGCTGCGCCCGGAATCGATCTTGCCGACTTTATAGGGGCCGCTGCCCAACGGCGCTTCATAGCCGCCGCCACCGGCGAAATCGCGAGTCTTCCACCAGTGCTCGGGAAACACCGGCAGGGTCGCGATATCCAGCGGCAGGGTGCGATTTTCGTTGTTCTTGAAATCAAAGCGAATAGTCAGCGGCGATTCCACTTCGACGCCTTTGACGTCGGCGAACTGGGTGCGGTAACGCAGGCTGCCCTGGGTCATCAGCAGGTCGAAGGTATAACGCACGTCTTCGGCGGTAATGGCTTTGCCATCGGCAAAACGCGCCTTGGGATTGAGGTAGAAACGCAGTGACAGGCCATCGTCGGAACGCTCCATCTTCTCTGCCACCAGGCCATACACGGTGTACGGCTCGTCCAGCGAGCGCTGGGCCAGCGGCGAATAGAGCAAGCCGTCGATCTGGGTGACGCCGATGCCTTTGTCGATGTAAGGCAAAACGTGGTCGAACTGCCCGATTTCGATCGCCGATCGCCGCATTGTGCCGCCTTTGGGGGCCAGCGGATTGGTGTAGGCGAAATGACTGAAGCCGGCAGGGTATTTTGCCGGTTCGCCGTACACGGTCATTGCCGGTTGCGGTGCCGCATTCACACCCGCGGCACCCGACAGCAGGGCCACGGCCGTGAACAACAAGGTAGGGAAAGCCAGTCGCATTGTCAGCCTTAGAGCCGGGTGGTCGTTAACGACAATTTGTACGCTAGCGGCGCGTCCCTCGCCAGCCGAATTACGCGTGTGAAACACAACGGCCCACCAAAAGGCGGGCCGTTGTGTGGATAGCTCGAGCGTCGATCAGTCCTGACGGCTGGTCACTTCCAGCAGGTGGTAACCGAACTGGGTCTTGACCGGGCCCTGGACCACGTTGAGCGGCGCGCTGAAGACCACGGTGTCGAATTCCTTGACCATCTGGCCTGGACCGAACGAACCCAGATCACCGCCCTGGCGGCTGGAAGGGCAGGTGGAGTTTGCCTTGGCAACGTCGGCGAAATCGGCGCCAGCCTCGATTTGGGCCTTGAGTTCGTTGCACTTGGCTTCCGAGGCAACAAGGATGTGACGGGCAGTGGCTTTGGCCATGGGGAAATACTCCTTTCAATATTCGGTAAAATGCGGAGCCTACCGGATTCAGTGAGCTATTTCTCCTCAAAGTTCCGTTCCATGCGGGATTCACGGCGGGCAGCCCCTCAAAGGCCGGCGGCGCTCAGGCGCTCGGCATGCCGGACATAGAGGTCGACCGGGTCGACACCTGTGCGCAACTGGCCCGCCGGCTGGCCAAGGGTGTCCAGATGATCCAGCGCATAGTCGGAGCGGATAACCGTGCCCAGGTGAGAACTGAAGCGACCGACCAGACCGTCGTTCTGCTCGGCTTCCGTGACGAAATAACCAGAAAGGGCCCGGCAGAAAGCGTTGAGCGGATCGAGCGCATTGAGCCCCTCCTTGAGCACATTCGACTGCACTATGCCGCTCCACGAGTAGTAACGGACACCGTTGACCCGTTCGCGCCCCTTGCCACCCCAGGTGGCAGGCAGTCCTTGCGGGTATTTGTCGTTGAATGCGCCAACGCCTTCGGTGGTCAGTGCATTGAGGGCGGCAATGGCGTTCTGCGGCTGGTACTGGTTGTCGCTCAGGGTCGCGAGGAAGTCGGCGAAGAGGGTCACCACCGTCTCGGCCACATGTTCCGGCAGACGACCCGGTGTCAATGCCTTGCGCAGGAAATCGGCGATCTCCGAGCCATGGTTCGGCCCGCTGACGGACGTCACCGATGCCACACAGTGTGGCGCAACCGCTGCGGCATAACGTGCGGCCAGTGCACCCTGGCTATGGCCGATGAGGTTGACTTTGCGTGCACCGGTTCCTTCCAGTACCCGCTCGATCTGTGCGAGCAATTGGTTACCGCGTACTTCGTTGTCGTGAATGGCCGACAAGTGGGGAACGAACACCCTTGCTCCGGCGTTCCTCAGCGCCTGCCTGATGTCGTGAAACAGCTCGAACTTGCCGATTCTTTCGAAGCCGAAAAGGCCGTGGATCAGCAGTATGGGATAACGAGTGCTTGCATTCCTTTGCATATTCACACCTTTGCACAGAAGTTCGTCGGGACTGCATGGCGCTTCACTCTAAAACACTCGAGGTTGGCGCGATGTATGAAAAGTCCGCCGAAACCTCCGGAAAACGGAATAGAGCAAGTGCGAATGCTCAAGATTTGCTGAGGCTTTAGTCGGAATCGTTTGACGATTTTTCACGGCAATCAGGTGGCTCCTGATCAAAGACCTACTTCACATGTATCGACTTTCCGAGTGAGGCTGAGTGAGAGGCCGACATCTCGGCGAATAGTCGTGAGGTTAAATAGACGTCATCCAAAGCCGGCCACCCGTTCGGTATTTATTCCAGGGAATGGAGCGAATGAATGACTGTTTATGAACCCGATACCTTGAATCTCGTGCTGCAACCCTTGCCACCGCCCGTACTGGAGCAGGCGGAAAACGGCGTTCTGAACCCCTCTGACCGAAAAGCCGTGATCAGGGTCCGTCCTTACCCAGGCATGACCTGCGGCGACAAATTGCTATTGAATTGGGCAGGTCTGGATGCCGATGGCCTCGCCTGCAATCATCAGGTGACGCGTTTTGTCAGTGACGACCGGGTCGGCGAGGACATGATATTTGCCGTGGGTAGCGCTTATATCGAGGCGCTCGACGGTGGTTCACTCGAAATCAGCTACTCGCTCCTGAGCAGTCGTTTTACCGGGCTCGTGCATTCCCATCGGTTACAGCTGTGTGTGGGTGATGTGCAGTCAGACCTGTTACCCGCGACGGTGAACGACGCGGTGGGCAGAACGCTTGATCCGGATCGGGTCAGGGAAGGGGCGATCGTTACAATCAAACCCTATGCGCGCATGACGGCGGGCGACTGGGTGTTGCTGACCTGGGCTGGCGTTTCGGTCGAAGCAAGTTTCAGTGATGCACTCAAGGTCGAGTCCTTTGCGGTGGGGGGCGAACTGTCGTTTTGGGTCAGCCCGGAGTGCGTTGCGCTCAATCTGGGTTCCTCGGTTTCCGTCGACTATTGCGTCAAGCAAGCAGGGCAGGGTCCTCGTTACTCTGAAGCAACGACACTGATGATCGGCAAGATGGAACGGGGACCACTGCCAGCCCCCATGGTGCTGGAAGCCGACGAAGGTTGGGTGGATCTGCTAGATGCGCAGGATGGCGTGACCGTCGTCATCGAAAACCCCAGGGCTGAAAAAGGGGAGATGGTCTGCCTGAGATGCGACGGGGAGAAATTCAATCACTGTGACGAGCGCGAAATCACCAGAGACACCGCGGGCGAGCCGTTGATATTCATCGTTCCCTACCGGTTCTGGAGGGAGCATCGAGATTCTGCGATCCGTATTTCCTGTTCGGTCGAGCGCCTTGATAACACCTCTCAGCAATCCGGGGTGACACAGGTTCAGGTGCAATCCCTGATGGGGCACTGATCGCCATTTGCCCTCCAGTCTTCACATGAAGGCCGGAGGGCGGCCGGTGCTGCCGGTTATTGGGCGTTGTCTTGCACTCGCAACCGACCTGCCGCTTCAAGCAACAGTTGTTCTGTCCCGGCCCAACCAAGGCAGCCATCGGTCACTGACACACCGTATTGCATTGACGAACTCAACGGCTGACAGCCCTCGAACAAATGGCTCTCGATCATCATGCCGATCAGCGAATGATCACCTTGCAGACGCTGTTCAAGTACATCGTTGAACACGGCCGGCTGGCGCAACGGGTCTTTGCCGCTGTTGGCGTGACTGCAATCGACCATGATGCGGGCCGGAATCCTGAGCCGGGCCAAGTCACTGTTCACCCGGGCAATACTGGCGCTGTCGTAGTTCGGCCCGCGATGGCCGCCACGCAATACCAGGTGAGTGTCCGCATTCCCCGGGGTTTGAATGATCGCCGGATGTCCCTGGCTGTCGACACCGAAATGGCGATGCGGATGGGCGGCGGAACGCATGGCGTCGCTGGCGACAGCGACACCGCCGTCAGTCCCGTTCTTGAACCCGACAGGCATGCCCAGGCCGCTGGCCATTTCCCGATGGATCTGCGATTCCGTGGTCCGCGCGCCGATCGCCACCCAGCTCAACAGGTCGTCGAAGTAGCCGGCGGCCATCGGTTGCAGCAATTCAGTGGCGACGGGCAAGCCCAGGCGAAGCATTTCGCGCATCAGCTCGCGGGACAGTGTCAGGCCGGCGGCCATGTCATCGCTGCCATCCAGGTGCGGGTCGTAGGCCAGGCCTTTCCAGCCAACCGTGGTACGGGGTTTTTCGACGTAGGCGCGCATCACCAGGAGCATTTTGTCGCTGACTTCGGTGGCGAGACGGGCAAGGTTGCCCGCGTATTCGAGGGCTGATTCCGGATCGTGGATCGAGCATGGGCCTACGATGACCAGCAGACGGGAGTCTTCACCGTTAAGGATCGCGCGAACCGCCTGGCGGTGGCTGGCGACTTGCTGGGTCAGGAGGTTGCCGAGGGGCAATTGCTGTTTGAGTTGCAATGAGCTGGGCAGACGCAGGGTCAGCGCTTCATTGGCAGGGCTCAAGGTGGACAGCGGCAGTGCGGAGACGGACGAGTTCATATTCAAGGCTTCCTGGGCTGGTGGCGGGTTCGTGCCCGCGCGCTCGGCCCTACTGGGGTGTTCGACAATTAGCCAGGCTGGCTGTGTGTGTGTGCTTGCCACCTGTGGGCGACCGATCGGAGGCGGCAGGCTGTCCCGAGCGGAGGGTGGTAAATCGCCAGGCGGTAAAACTGTCGTAACGGTAATAAGTGGCGTAGTTCATGTTGTGAATCCTCTGAATGTCTGGTGTGTCGCTAAAAGTGTTGGGGCTGAAAAAACAAAACCCCCGGTCGGGAGGCCGACCGGGGGTTGAGAATTCTCTGGTGGCGACCCGTTTAAAGTGGGCGCCGTGTGGGTATCAGGCGCGCCAGTGGCTAAACCAATACCCAAAATAAAAGCTGACCGGAGCACAACCGTCATTCACCCGGGCAGCCGCAACCGAGCGCAGGGCGCTGGCGGTACGAAGCTGTGAGAGGGTGTTGAACATGGTCTGTCTCCGATGGATGGGTCGAGCTTACTAGAGGCCGGTGCGCAGATTCAATCAGAAAATGCTATTGGCCGGCGACAGGGTTTTCTATCGCTTGAGTGGCCTGAGGGTTGTGACAAACTCTGCGTCTGTTCAAAAACACATCGACACAAGGACGCTTCATGTTTCCGCTGACCATCGCCGCAGCCCAATCGATCTCCATCGCCGGAGACCTTGTCGGCAATATCGCCAGGCATCAGCGCTTCATCGCGGCAGCCGCGGAGCAGGACGTGCAGTTGCTGGTGTTCCCTGAGCTGTCGCTGACCGGCTACGAAGGCAGGCTCGCGGCCGAGTTGGCCATTGTGCCGGATGCCGCCATCCTGCAACCGCTGCGGGACTTCGCCCGGGCAGTCGGTGTGACGGCGGTTGTCGGTATGCCGATCAGGCTGTCGGATAACTCGCCGGTCCTGATCGGTGCATTGGTGCTGGGAGCCGATGGTTCGCTTGGGGTCTACAGCAAGCAGCATCTGCATCCAGGGGAAGAAGTGGCGTTTGCACCGGGCGCCGGGGGGGAGCCCCTGACCATCGGGACAGACACGATTGCACTGGCGGTCTGCGCCGATTTTTCCCACGCCAGCCATGCCGCCGCTGCGGCGTGCCAGGGTGCAGGTGTCTACGCCGCAGGCGTGCTGATCTCGGAAAACGGCTACGTCGCGGATACCGCGTTGCTGCAAGGCTATGCCGCGCAGCACGCCATGGTGGTGTTGATGGCCAATCATGGTGGCGCGACAGGTGGCTGGGTGTCGGCAGGACGCAGCGCGATCTGGGCGTCGGACGGTTTGTTGATTGCCGCCGCCACCGGTACTGGTAGCCAGATGGTTGTGGCCCGGCGCAACAGCGAGGGCTGGAGCGGGGAAGTCGTCGCCGTGGAGCTGGCGTGATGGACTGCGCATGGCGTGCGGCCACGCCAGAGGACCTGGCCTTCGCCCGCCATCTGACCTGTAAAAACATGCTGCACTACTACATTCGGCACGACCTGATGTGGCAGGACGAAGCTTTTGACGTGGCCTGGGCAGGGCGGGACAACCGCTTGCTGACAAGCGGCGATCAGTGGCTGGGTTATGTAAGCTTGAGCCGTGATGCCAGGGCGTTGTACATCCGCGAACTGCAAGTCGTCGAAGCGTTTCGCGGGCAGGGCATTGGTTCCTGGGCAATCGATCAGGTACTGTCAGTCGCGCACCAGGAGCGGCGACCGGCGTTACGCTTGACGGTTTTTGAAGATAACCTGGCGCGGGCGTTGTACGAGCGCAAAGGATTCACGGTGGTGGGTCAGGATGAATGTTTCCTGAGAATGCAGCTTGATATCAATCCATGACATTGCCGCAACGCGTTTGCGACCAGCCTTTCAAGATGAATTGAAACTTTTAATCTGATGCTTTCCGCTAGGTCTGCCAGATGCTTTTTGCTAAGGTGTCTGGCAACCCAATAAGACCATATCGCGAGGTGTCTGCTTGATTAGGGTGCTAGTAGTCGATGACCATGATCTCGTTCGTACAGGCATTACACGAATGCTGGCTGACATCGATGGCCTGCAAGTAGTCGGCCAGGCCGAGTCGGGTGAAGAATCGCTGCTCAAGGCGCGTGAGCTGAAACCCGATGTGGTGTTGATGGACGTCAAGATGCCGGGTATCGGCGGTCTTGAGGCCACTCGCAAATTATTGCGCAGTCATCCGGATATCAAGGTCGTCGCGGTGACCGTGTGTGAAGAGGACCCGTTTCCTACGCGGCTGTTGCAAGCCGGTGCGGCAGGATACCTGACCAAGGGGGCAGGTTTGCCGGAAATGGTCCAGGCCATTCGCCTGGTGTTCGCCGGGCAACGCTACATCAGCCCGCAAATTGCCCAGCAACTGGCGATCAAGTCCTTCCAGCCCACCAACGACTCGCCTTTCGATGCCCTGTCCGAGCGGGAAATCCAGATCGCGCTGATGATTGTCGGATGCCAGAAAGTACAGATCATTTCCGACAAATTGTGCCTGTCCCCGAAAACCGTGAACACCTACCGTTACCGCATCTTCGAAAAGCTTTCGATCAGCAGTGATGTCGAGTTGACGCTGTTGGCGGTGCGTCATGGCATGGTCGACGCCAGCCTCTGAAAATGACCGAAACCTTTGATCCGAGCGCCTTTCTGTCGACCGTCAGCGGTCGCCCCGGCGTGTACCGCATGTTCGACAGCGAAGCGCGGTTGCTTTACGTCGGCAAGGCGAAAAACCTCAAGAATCGCCTGTCGAGTTACTTTCGCAAGACCGGGCTTGCCCCCAAGACCGCCGCACTGGTCGCACGTATCGCCCAGGTTGAAACGACGATCACTGCCAACGAAACCGAAGCCTTGCTGCTCGAGCAGACGCTGATCAAGGAATGGCGCCCGCCCTATAACATCCTGCTGCGCGACGACAAATCCTACCCCTATGTCTTTCTCTCCGACGGAGAGTTTCCGCGCCTGAGCATTCATCGCGGTGCGAAAAAGGCCAAGGGCAAGTATTTCGGTCCTTACCCCAGCGCCGGCGCGATCCGCGAAAGCCTGAGCCTGCTGCAAAAGACGTTTTTCGTTCGGCAATGCGAAGACAGCTATTACAAGAACCGCACCCGTCCTTGTCTGCAATATCAGATCAAACGCTGCAAGGCGCCCTGCGTCGGGCTGGTGGAGCCTCAGGTGTACGCCGAAGATGTGCGCCACTCGGTGATGTTTCTTGAGGGGCGCAGCAATGCGCTGACTGACGAGTTGTCTGCCGGGATGGAAGAGGCGGCGATCAATCTGGAGTTCGAGCGAGCGGCCGAGCTGCGGGACCAGATTGCGTTGCTGCGTCGGGTCCAGGACCAGCAGAGCATGGAAGGCGGGACCGGGGACGTCGATGTGATCGCCGCGTTCGTCAACCCGGGCGGTGCCTGTGTGCACTTGATCAGCGTGCGGGGCGGGCGGGTGCTGGGCAGCAAGAACTTCTTCCCTCAGGTCGGTATTGAAGAAGACGTTTCTGAAGTCATGGCTGCGTTTCTCGGCCAATACTTCATCAGCAGCCCTGAACGCGACCTGCCCAGCGAGTTGATCGTCAATGTGGTCCACGAAGACTTTCCAACACTGATCGCGGCCATCGACGAGCTGCGCGGTCGTGAACTGACCATCAGCCATCGCGTGCGTGGCACGCGAGCGCGCTGGCAGCAATTGGCGGTGACCAATGCCGAGCAGGCGCTGAGTGCGCGCCTGGCGAATCGTCAGCATATTACGGCGCGCTTCGATGCACTGGCCGAGGTGCTGAAGCTGGATGAACCTCCACAACGCCTGGAGTGCTACGACATCAGTCATTCCAGTGGCGAGGCGACAGTGGCGTCCTGCGTGGTCTTCGGCCCCGAAGGCCCGATCAAGTCCGACTACCGCCGGTACAACATCGAGGGCGTTACGGCCGGCGATGATTACGCGGCGATGCACCAGGCGTTGACCCGACGCTTCAGCAAACTGAAGGACGGGGAGGGCAAGCTGCCGGATATCCTGCTGGTGGATGGCGGTAAAGGCCAGTTGTCCATGGCCCGCGACGTGCTCGATGAACTGGCCGTGCCTGATCTGATCCTGCTCGGCGTGGCAAAAGGCGCGACGCGCAAGGCCGGTTTCGAAACCCTGTACCTGAACGACGCCGCGCATGAATTCACCTTGCGTGGCGATTCTCCCGCGCTGCATCTGATCCAGCAGATTCGCGACGAAGCCCACCGATTTGCCATTACCGGGCACCGCGCCCGGCGTGGAAAAACCCGCCGGACGTCTACACTGGAAGGCGTCGCAGGCGTCGGTCCGACACGTCGGCGGGATTTGTTGAAACATTTTGGTGGATTGCAGGAGCTGTCTCGTGCAAGCATCGAAGAAATTGCCAAAGCCCCCGGGATCAGTAAAAAGCTCGCAGAGTTGATTTATGCAAATCTGCACAGCGAGTAGAATGCCCCCTCACCTCGTAGCCAGTTGTGCCGATGAATATCCCTAATCTGATTACCGTTCTACGCGTTCTGCTCATTCCGATCTTCATTTTGCTGTTCTACCTGCCTTACCACTGGAGCTTCCTGGCTTCCGCCTCGGTCTTCGCCTTTGCTGCCGCCACCGACTGGCTGGACGGGTACCTGGCCCGCCGCCTGGAACAAAGCACACCGTTCGGGGCTTTTCTCGATCCGGTTGCCGACAAGCTGATGGTCGCGGTTGCACTGGTACTGTTGGTGCAGGAACACGGAAACCTGTGGCTCACGCTGCCGGCTGCCGTGATCATCGGTCGCGAGATTGTCGTCTCGGCACTGCGCGAATGGATGGCCGAACTGGGCGCACGTGCCCACGTCGCCGTATCGAACCTTGGCAAATGGAAAACCGCCGCGCAAATGCTCGCGCTGGTGATCCTGCTGGCCAATCCCAAGGATTTCAGTTTCTGGGTCTTGCTGGGCTACACCTTGCTGATGGTGTCGGCCGGCCTGACTTTGTGGTCGATGGTCCAGTACTTGCGGGCTGCCTGGCCACATCTGAAGACCGACGTTGAAAAGAAATAAAACTTTTTTGAATCAAAGGGTTGACGGGGCTTCTGGATTCTATAGAATGCGCCACACCAAGACGCGGGAATAGCTCAGTTGGTAGAGCACGACCTTGCCAAGGTCGGGGTCGCGAGTTCGAGTCTCGTTTCCCGCTCCAAGTTTGTACGCATTTGATGTCGCGCTACTAGATATCAAATGTTTTGAGGCCGAGTAGCAAAATGGTTATGCAGCGGATTGCAAATCCGCCTACGCCGGTTCGATTCCGACCTCGGCCTCCACTATAAACAACCCCGTAGATCAACGATCTACGGGGTTTTTTATTGCAGACGGAAAGGTGATGTGTTCCGCAATTTTTCGCAGGTGTTCCGCAACCACGTCGCGCTAACTGTTTTTCGCCCGCACCCCTTGCGTTTCTAGGCTTGAAGTTAATAGTAATCATTTTGTCCGTGCGGCAGCTTAATGCTGGCGCGTTGGCCCGAGTCGTTTCTCAGCTTGATGATGCTGCGATACCTTTGGGGGCGTGACTGATGATGTTATTATGATGTTTATTTTTTTGGGGGGTGGATGATGCCAATAAAGGTCGGTGATACGACTGTTGTATTAAGTGAGGTGCTATTCGTACCTGAGAACGAGATAGTCAGCTTTGAGGTGGATGCTGGTGAAGAGGGGGGGAGGCTACCAGTAAAGATACTAATCACCAACGATGTCACAAATTCGATAGAAGACGAGAAGGCGGATCCTATATTTGTGATCGAGTATGAAACCTCGAAAACAACTACGCCGGCCGTTGGTGATGATATTATTTGTGCTGTGATGAAGTTTCATAATTTTAATAAAACATATGGCCAAACCATTCAAGTTCCACAGGTTGTAGCGGTGGTAGGAGGGACTCGCCAAATAACCTTCCTAGCCTCGGTGTATAAGTTCGGAAAAATCACAAAAATTGAACTTCAGTTTATGATGGGTGCAATTAAATGAAAATTGCTCCTGGAAATCGAGTTCAGACCGTTGCTAATGTTGAGCAAATTCACAACAATACTTCGCAAGAAGTCATTACCATTACTACTGATAAGCTTCGGCTCGCCCTCATCGCCCACTTGGATTGTGTTCAAAAGAAAGATCAATGGCAAATGCCGTTGAGTTTGTTAGTTGGTGTTGTAGTGGTGTTCTGTTCTTCGACCTTTAAAAGCGCATTTGGTCTTTCTGCGGACTCATGGGCTGCGATGTTTGCTATGTTTGGTTCTGGTTGTTTTTTGTGGTTTTTACATAGTTTGTTTAAGCTTAGAAAGGCAACCTCGTTAGAAGATTTGATTGAGATAATCCAAAATAAACAGGCCTAAGTTAAAGGGCTCATTGTCGAGCCCTATTTTATTTTGTAGGGTTCACGATTTCACCGACACGACGGTACACTTTCTTCGTCATCTCTTCGGTTGAGTGTCCGAGCAACCGACTGGCGTGGTCTAAGTCGATTTCGCTGGCTGCTTTTGGTCGAATGTCTCGGAACTGAAACTCTCTAATGCCAACAGCTAGTGCAGAGTCGCCATTGGCAGCAGCTTTGATTGCAGCCTTCTCTCGAGCTTCATCCCAACGATTCCGGAGCATCTGCTGACTCATTCTAAGGCCGGATGTGTTGGTAATCAGTGTCGACGTTTTAATGCCGTTGATTGATTTGCGCTCAAGCAGTGCGTCGATGAAGGCGCTCAAGTTGGATTGGGCGCCTTCATCTTCCAGGCGGATGCGCAGGCGTTTCTCTGTTTTGCCCTGGCCGACCATCAAGAAGCCATTGTTTAAATCGGTTGCAGCAGTTTTCAGAACGTCTGCAGGGCGTTGGCCGGTGAGGTACGCCAGGTCCATCGCGTCTTTGAGCTCCTGCACGGCCTCGGCGTAAACTGCATTCCACACGGTCTCACTTGCGTAGTAATCCCGGGGTTTTTCTTTGTTTCGTCGAACACCAAAGCATGGGTTTGCCCTATCGGTGAGGCCCCATTCCCTTGCGATGGTAAACATATGCGAAAGCAGCGCGATTTCACGGTTCGCCCTGACCTTTGCGGTTCGGGTATCCCGATAGAGTGCCACCACCTGGGGGGTGATGGACTCGATGGGGGCGTTTTCGAATGCTTTTCTGAGCTGTTTTAGTTCCTTGAGGTTGTCCTGTTGGGTACGCGGCTTCTTCCCAGGGATGATCTTTTCTTCGTAACGGTCGAACAGCGAGCCCATCAAATGGGCTGGCTTCGGCGCCGCCTTATGTTCTAGTCGAGCCCATTCGATCCTTGCCTGGTCGATATCGCTTCCCAGCGGGATTTCTTTTCTGTTTCCGGCGGCGTCCCTGCCGTTGTAGTAGTACCCAACCCATGTTTCGCCGTTCTTTCGTGCGCGGGTTCTGCGGATCATGCGCGGCGGCAAATCCCGGTTGGCTGCATTCTTATGGCGCATTGATCAACTCACGTTCGCAAGGTCGAGTGTCCAGGCTTCGGCGATCGCGTTGGACGCTGAGGGTTTCACGCCAGCTAGTTTCAAGCGTGCGTACATACGGCCTACGATCGGACGACGGGCACCGGTTAACACGAACTGCCAGTGATTATCCATCAGCCACTGAATTTGCCGGGAAGGGGTCTGGTAGCCAGTTATGGTGGCTAGTTCGTCTTCGGCAAGCGTTTCTCTTTGCATTTCCATGGTGCTAGTCCATCCCGTGCGTGACGGTTGAATGTTGTGTATTACGGCGAGCGATGCCTTCGGCTTGGCGCTGTTTGCTGCATTTTTGGTGGTTGCCATGTGCCCGCGACTTGTTGCACTTGTCGCAGATGGTTTGTAAATCGAGAGGCGGCATTTGCCCGCTCCGGATTCGGACTCTTCGGCGAAGGGCTGTCATGGGGTGCTCCTCATGCTGCGTCCTCCTGGGCAGCCGGCACCAGAAGTGTTGCCATAGCGAGCGCTTGATCGCGGAGCGAGAGGGTGTCTCGTTCGAGTTTTTTGCCAGTGCGGAACGCTGCGAATGTCTCTGCCGCGATTCTGAGTTGCTCTGCGATGGCCAGCAGGGTCTGACGCTCTTGTTCCCCGAGTTTCGAAGCGGCCAGTGCGCGTTCGTAGTGGGAGTACAGTTGCATCCAGCGGCCCTGGGCCTGATCAAGCGAAAGATGCAGGTTGCGGATCGTTTCCGAGTCATCCGATTGTTGAATAGCCTTGCCTTCGTCAATGCCCTCAATTCGACCATCGATTAGACCGCCGCGATAGCCGGCCCAATAGGTGAGGGCGAAAAGCAGGATCAATACGATCAGGGCGAAAATTTCAATTGCTGTCATGTGCTGTGCCTCGGTAGAGCCCGCCGCCGGGATTTTTGGTGAGAGTCCGGCGACGGGATGTAGCCACGTGGGTTGAGTGATTACGCGCTGAAGGTGCCCAGGGTCAGGATCGCGGCGCCGCCGACTTCTTTGGCGAGTGTCGTTTTGAACTCCTGGGCGATCTCCTCGACTTGCTGTTCTTCGCCAGCCCAGCGCAACTTGAGCGTCGGTTTGTCATCGCCGGTCAGGATGCTGAGTTTCAGGGTGAAGACACGCACAGCCAGGCCTTCGTATGGGATCAGCGAGAAGTGCAGAGCTTCGATGCGGCTTTCGGCGCTCGCGGCTTCGATGCTGTCCATTGCGCTACGGGCGGCGCCGAAGTTGTGCTCGCTGCTGGTGGCCGAACTGCGGGCTTCGATGGTGATGTTCCGTACGCTGGCGACGGCGGCACTGATGGGCATGGTGCCGCCACCTTCCTTGCTTGCCACAAGGCTGAGGTGCCAGTCTTCGATCCACTCGGCCAGGTCCCGTTGGCTGAGCTTCCTCCCGGCAATTTCTTGCAGCGCCTTGTACGCGGCAGTTGGCTTGAGTTTCAAGATCGCCACGTCGTCGGCGTGACCTGGGGTGATTTCATCGCCCAGGTTGAAGAACACTTTGCAGCTCATGTCGTCTTGATTGATGAAACCCTGCGCCTCGGGACCGTTGCGGGAGATGGTGTAGTTAGCAAAATCCCCCAGGCTGTGGGTGGAAAGCGTTCCGCGAAAGCGCGAGCGGAGAGCCTGGAGATGTTCCAGATTGTGAATTTTGACGTCCGCGGGCAATGCCGTCACAGGTACCAGTGTCGTAGGCAGGGCGGTGGCTGCGTGGGCTTGAGCCAGGATGTGTTCGAGTGCGTCTTTAGCGAGTGGCATTGATGCTTCCTTTTGGTGAGAGGATTTGGTACTGCGTAGCGGTGTTGCTGTTAGCGAGGAACTACCGGCGTGTCTTCGCTCTTGAAGAGCTGCGAAGTCGGATCGTTCTGGAACAGCGTGAGGCCTTGCGGCGTGAGGTACAGCGGTGTGTCCAAGGTCGAGTCTTCGCGCAATTTCCCGCGTTTGGTGGGTTGGGCGAAATCGAGGGTGTGGCTGACGGCAACCTGATTGCTCTGGCCGATTTGCTTCATCTTCAGCTTGATGGTCACTTCACCGGCCTTGCCATAGTCAATGACGCCGGCGGCGACGTTCGAGAGTGCTTGGCCGATTTGTTGCGCAAACACACCGGCATTGAGTGAGTTGAAAAAGTCGTTCGTGTCTGTGGCTTTCATGTGCTGTGCCTTATTGAGTAGATGTTGTTTGCCCCTGAACGGCAGGGGCCACCGTTGAATCAGGCCGCTTCTCTTTTCGCTTGCGAGTCGAGGTAGTCGGCAAGGTCATGCAGGTACACAACGGCTGTGCCTTTGTTCCCAGATCCGCCCAGGCGGGTCACTTTCAGCTGAATTCGTCCGGCGCTGATGCGGCGTAGTAGGTAGCGGTCGCTGGAAATGTGGGAGAAGTAACGCTGACGGATGGCCGATAGCGTTGGGCATGGTGTTGCCCATTCCTTTCGCAATTGGTCAATGGTGTTGCTCACGCAGCATCCTCCCCGAGCCCCTCCGATGGGGGCAGCAACTTGAGGCGGATCATTTCGGCGAGGCCTTCTTTGCTCTTGCCCCTGGCTGCGGCGCAGATCTGGCCTTTTTCGTCAGCGACCACGGCGCCGAAAGGAAACTCGGGCGAGTTGGTGGGGGTGACATAGGCCACCTGGCCTTCTTGAATCACGTCGTTGACGCAGCGAAATACTTCGGCCAGTTCCACTGTGCGGCAAGGCATGCTGTCCAGCAGGTCAATGGCTTCGCTTGCGGCACCAATCAGCGTGGCGCGGCTGACCACACCCGGGCTGTCCAGATAGATTGGAATCAGCCGCAGGGCGCCGAGGGCTTGCGTGTAAGCGTTAAAGTAATTGGTTTTCATGCTGCGGCGTCCTTGTGCGTGATGGCGATGCCCAGCTTCTTCGCCAGCCATTGCACGCCTGCCTCGGTGACCATCACCACGGCGTAGTGCTTGTAACGGTTGGTGGTTCCGATCTGGACACTGCGCGGGTCTGAAAACAGATTGCCGCCGCCACGGTGATGGCTGGCCAGGTCGCCGCTTTGCGTCAGCACGCGGAGCGCCCGCAATTGTTCGCGAAACTTTCGAGGTTTGAGGCCGAGCACTGCGGCCGTTTCGTCCAGGGTGCGGTTCATGGTGCGGTCCTCAGGCTGCGGCTGCGCGGGCGCGCAGAATGTCCACGATGGAGTTGAGGTTTTGGCGGAGCTCGTCGATGGTTCCGAAGTTCGCCAGCACCAAGTCATGCTCCGTGCTGCGGATGCCGTCTTCGCTGACGTGTGCGTTCACCGCCGGCGCAGATGGCCGATACAGGTGAATCACAACGCCACCGCGTTCGCGGATGAACTGGGCTTCGTTCTCAAACCGAAGGTCGCTGACGACGAAGCCGGTGGCGTTGTCGTGGGTGCGTGCCAGCAGGTCGAGGTTTTGCGCGGCCAGCAGCAGCCACAGTTCAGGGTGCACAGTGTTGCGGCCCCATTCGGTGCCCAGGGACTGCATCAATTCGCGAGGAGAGCGGCCCAGCCAGGGGAGCGGCTGTTCTTTCTGGTCGCCTTCGAAGTCGCACGGGCTCAGGTTGAGGATGTGCATCAGGCCGTCACGTAGCGGATCGGCGAACGCGTAGGACTGGAATCCGTGATGGTTCACCAAGTGTTGTGCTGCTGTGTCTTTGCCCGAACGAGCCCGTCCAGCAAGACCGATTAGAAGTGTCGTCATGCTGCGTCCCCCCCGAACGGGGAGAAATCTTCATCGGCTGCGGCGGTGTTGTGAGGCTGAATTGCCTCGGTGTGACCTTTGGAGGTAGTGATCACCAGCAGTCCTGTGCGGCGCTGGATGGCCTCTACGGCTGCGCGGCTACTGCATGCAGCTGGATGCAGGTAGACAGGGCAGCGGGTATTGCTGTGCTGTGTGGTTTGCATGTCTCGTACTCTTTGGTGAGAGGTGTACGAGGCGGACTATACGAATGCTCATAATTTCAGTCAATGCGAATTCGCATAATTTGTTTCGTGGGCGTAAAAAACCCGCTCACTGGCGGGTTAATTCAGAAGAGGGGCAGCTGTGATGGTTTAGCCGCCGACTCCGCCGCCTCTCCAGATGACACGGCCTAAAATTGGCATTTCATGAATCGCTTCCTCGGAAACGGGCTCATCTGGATTCGCTACTTTGTCAGGGTTGTCGCTTCTTATTACCCAGGTACCTGAGAGCTGTTGAGTCAGTCTTTTTATGCTATTGCCACCGTCTGGTCGGCGGATTACATAGACTTGCTTGTCTCTCGGCTCTGTCGACGATGTGTCGAAAAGCACAACGTCGCCCTCGAAAATATACGGCTCCATGCTATCGCCATCGGCATAGATAACGTACAAGTTTTCGGGTTTTGCTTTCATTCGATGCAGCCAGTCACGCTTAAATGCAAGCCCCTCGGTGGTTTCTACATGCTCATTAAGGTAGCCGTGCCCACAAGAACCCTTGGCCTTAAATTGTGGAATCAACGCGTAGTCCTTTGCGCTTGGAGAGCCGGTAGGCGCCTCGGATCCGGAGCCGAAAAGAAGCCAATCGGGAGATACACCCAAAGGTCGGGCTAGCGATTCCACAGTTGGCTTTCTAGGACTTGAGCTTTCGCCAGATAAAATTCTGTTGATCGTGGGTTGTGGGACCGACGACCTGCGGCTTAGCTGGCTCTCATTCAATCCAAGCTCGCGCATCTTGTTGCGAAGACGCTCTGCAATATTCACCGGCACACCATACGTTTTCGAATTATGCGAATTGTATTGCGTGCAGTTATACGTTTTTGTATGATTTGTTATGAGGAAGTTCATTGAGACAGAGTCATGACAATTCAGGAGATGCTTGCCTATCTAGCGGGGCGTGGGTTTTCTCAGAAAGCGATAGCTGATGAGGTCGGGTCAACGCAGCCGACCATTCATCGCGCCAGTAAGGGCGCGGGGATTTCTTACGAAACGGGAAAGGCAATTGAGCGAATTTACCTTCGAGAAAAAGAAGCGGCTGACCTGAACTAGGCAGCTTAGAAGGGTGCCGGGCTGGGGCCTCTCACCATAAGAATCCCCCAGCCCAGCGGTGGCGATACGCAGCACACACCATAACGCCACATGAAACACCGGCCTAAAACCTCTCACCAAAGAAACTACAGGCCGGAAGTAACGAGCTACACGTACATGCAAGTCGCTACATAGCGCGTCGGCCCAGGACCTCTCACCATAAGAATCCCCTGGGCCGACTGGAACGATGAACCGTGCTGCACAGCACGATTCGCACAGCACATCGGTCGTGGTCGTAGGATAGAGCGTGTTTGACTCTGCGGCCACACCGTAAACAGGGGATTTACGGTTATGAGTCGCACTGATCTTTTGCCGGACGCTGGTCCGGTCCTTTCTCTACGCCAGGCGATCTATCGCGCTGGTCGTGACTACAAGGGTGGAATTACCGCTCTTGCCTTTGACATGGTGTTGGACAACGACACTCTCCAGAAGAAACTCAAGCTCGACGACGATCGCCGCTGGCTGAACCCTGATGAGCTTGAAGAGCTAATCAGGCTGACTGGCGACTCGCGTTTGCTTGATGCATTGATGCGTGCAGCGGGTGCCGTTTGGTATCGCCCGGTGCCGGTCCCGGCGACACGCGATGCTCTGAAGGCCGTGGGCAAATTGCTCGGCGAGACGGGTGAGTTTGTAGCCAAGATGCACGATGGTGCGGCCGACAATGTTTGGGAGCTTCATGAGGTCATGGAACTCGAAAAGCACGGTATGGACGTGATCCGCGAAGTTCTCGGCATCATGGCGGGTGCTCGTCAGGCGATGGAGGATCGCAACCATGGCTGATGAAATCGATCGTGCCAACGACCAGGCGCAATACCTGCTCGACGTTGCCCTTCAGCGCAGTCGGCGTGTGCCTACGAATCGCGTCAGCGCACAGTTCTGCGTGGATTGCGACGAATCTATTCCGTTACGCCGACAACAGTCGATTGAGGGTTGTGAAACCTGTGTTGACTGCCAGGGGTTGCGGGAGGCTCGGCGATGAGTGAACCGGCCAAAGGAATAGCCATCGCCAGTTGGGCAAAACGTTACATCAATACCTTTGACCTGGCCCTGGTCTCTATTGAACCCGGTGAGAAAGGCCCCAAGGGCAAGGGGTGGAACAAGCCGGGCGGTTACATCACTGACGCCGCCACGGCTGAAGTGTTCTGGCAACGAAACCCCAACCACAACCTCGGCGTCGTGCTCGGGCCGAGTCGTGTCTGTTCGCTGGACGTCGATGATGTTCAGTGGACCCGGCATGTGTTGTATGAGCTGCTGGGTATCGATCTGGATGCCATGGCGCTGGTGTATCCGACCATAGTTGGTAACCCAGCGCGCTTTCGGGTGGTGTTCAAGGTGCCGGACGGCGTTGAGCTGAGCCGGCATTCTCTTTCATGGCCGAATGAAAAAGACCCTGACGGTTCGATTCACAAACGCCTGATGGATAAGGCCAAGGCGGCGAAAGAGCAGGGTGATGCCGATGGGGAAGCCTTGGCCCGCGCTGAGGCTGAAGAATACAAGCGCTTCACGGTATTCGAACTGCGTGCTGGTTTGGTGCAGGACGTTTTTCCACCGTCGATTCATCCAGGTACCGGTAAGCCTTACACCTGGAGAACCCCACCGAATGCCGCGGACGGTTTGCCAACGCTGACCGATGAGTTGCTTTCTGTCTGGAAAAACTGGGACTTCTTTAAGCGCGATGCCGAGGCGGCGTGCCCCTGGGCGATCAAGCCTACAGCGGTGCCGGCGAAAGTTTCCAAACGTTCAGCTGCGTCGGTGGGTCAGCGGCCGTCGGTGATTGATGAGTTCAACCGCTGTCATGATGTTGAAGAGCTTTTGCGCGCGCACAGTTACATCAAACGAGGCAGTAAGTGGCTTTACCCACAGAGCAGCACAGGGCTGCCCGGCGTGACGATCAGTGAGGAGGGCAAGGTCTATTCGCACCACGGTGCCGACCCCCTCGCAAACGGGCATCAGAATGATGCTTTCGAGGTGTTCTGTTTACTCGAGCACGGCGGCGACCAGTCAAAGGCAGTGAAAGACGCTGCCCGCATGCTGGGTATGCAGCATTCATCACGCCCTGATCCGCATGACCTTCCCCCGACCCCATCCGGTGAGATGAGCGAGCCGAACTGCGCGAACGATGACGCCAGCGAGGCCGCTCCTGCGGCTAACGGGGGGGCGGGGGAGGTGATGACGCTTGATCACTTGCTTCGGCGTTTCGCATTGGTCGAGGGGACCACGCATGTGTGGGACTGCGATCAGTCGCGGGTGATGAAAAAGTCAGCGTTCGAAGCTCGGGTTGGCAAGCCGCTCGCGAAGGCGTGGCTGGATGACACGGGCAAACGGTTGATTGCAGATGATCATGTCCGCGACATCGAACAGGCACGACGCATGGCGGGCAAGAAGGGCGGTGCGCTGGGCATGCCACCGACTGACCGATACGTGTACATCGATGGCACCAAGGATGTCTGGGACCGGGAAAAGAAGCGGCGTATCGCCGAGGGCGCGGTGAAGATGGCACTGGGTGACACGTATCCGCTGTGGTTGAACAGTAGCGAGCGGCGCACTGTGGATGTCGAACATATCGTGTTTGATCCGACCATGAGCAAGGATCCTGCGGTGTACATCAACACTTTTGATGGTCTGCCGCTCGAGCCGGTCAGGGATGACGACGCCTGCGCCAACCTGCGTTGGCTCATTTCGTTTCTTTGCAACCACGATGAAGCAGCGGCCCAATGGCTGACCCGCTGGCTGGCGTATCCGTTGCAGCACCTGGGCGCCAAGATGGACACCGCGGTGCTGATGCACTCGATCATGGAAGGCTCAGGTAAAAGCCTGCTGTTCGCGGATGCACTGGGCATGCTGTACGGCCAGTACGCGGCCACAGTCGGTCAGACGCAGCTGGAGAGCAATTTCAACGCCTGGCAAAGCCGCAAGTTGTGGTCGGTATTTGAAGAGGTAGTGAGTCGCGATCAGCGATACAACCAGGTGGGCAAGATCAAACATCTGATCACCGGCAAGACGGTGCGGATGGAATCGAAGTTCATCAACGGTTGGGAGGAAGCCAACCATATGAACGCGGTGTTCCTAAGCAATGAAATTTTGCCGTGGCCGATAAGTGACAGCGACCGGCGGATGCTGGTGATGTGGCCTATGGAAACCTTGCCGGTCGAGCGGCAAAAGGCGATCGGGCGGGAGCTGGAACAGGGTGGCGTTGCGGCGCTGTACGGTTGGTTGTTGTCCGTCGATCTGGGTGACTTCAACCAGCGGACGCGACCACCTTCGACTGATGCCCGTGAGCGTCTGGTGGCCTTGAGTCGCGCCGGGTGGCAGACGTTCTTGCATCTGTGGAAGTACAGCGAGTTGGGCCAGGGGCTTTGGGGGCCGTGTCTGTCAACCGACCTCTATTCGCTGTTCCTCGAATGGTGTCAGCGCAACAAAGAGCATGTGATGAGTCAGACGAAGTTCTCGCTGTTCATCAGTTCTGAGGTCGATAAAACCCGCGCCATTCCCTGGACCGATGGCAACAACAGGCGCTTTGGTGCGTTCTTCTTTCCCGTCGATCCGGACGCTTCCCCGCCCCCATCACTGAAGGCAGCTGAGCTGGGCAAGCAGGTCGAAAACTGGCGGGCCAAGGCGAAGCTTGCGGGCTGGCATGTGGACAGTTGGGACCACATCAAGGCGGCTGCCGCATGAGTACGTCTAAAAGTGTGTTGGGTGTGTCAGGTGTGTGTCGGGTTGGTTTTGGCTACCCAGCACAATTTCAGGCCTTTGTTTTCGCGGGTTCGCGGCTGCTGTGTTGGGTGTGTTGGGTTTGGTGTCGCGTGCGCGCATGCGTGACGTTATTTTCACCGGAAGCAATGATCAATAAATTTCCTTATGCGAGGACTGAAAAACCCTACAAACCCAACACACTCAACTCAAAGTTAATAAAAGCATTGATTTTAAAGGGATTTATTTGTGTTGGGTTTGTGTTGGGTTGTGTGTTTTCTGTGTTGGGTTCGGTTTTTCGGGGGAAGGGACAATGATCGAGGAAATTGAAGCGTTGATGCAGCATTGGGGCGCTCAGCACGGCCAGGTAGGCGACGGTGGGGGCTTGGGTAGTCCGATGGCGACGATCATGCAGTATGGCGGCTGTGCTCCACGAGGCACTCCAGGTTCACGAGATCTAATGATGTCGGCAGGTGGTGGTCTGGACCACGCCAGTGCCGAGGTGGCAGCCGCTGTTGCCCAGCTCGAACGGCAATCGAAGAAGGGCGCCCAACTGGCCCTGTTGGCCCGTAATCGCTACTTGGCCCAGCCTCCCATGACCGTGCGCGAGCAACTGCGGTTGTTGCAGCTTGCTGAGGATGCCGACCGGACTTACCGGAACTGGGTTCATCGGCTGCACCAACAGGTGCTGTTGATACTGACTGTACGCAGCGCGACAACGCGTGGGCGCGATCGCCGCAGTGGTACACAGGAAACCAACCTGACTCGAGCATCAACGAGCAAGCGCGTCCGGTGCTGTTAACTACCGTTCGTCGGGGTGCTTTGTCGTGTTGTGGTCGTATTGTGGTCGTATTCAAGTCGTTTGTTGACCTACCGAAAATGACCCCTTTTCGGTTTTTCCGGAGGGGGGTAAAAAGTGTCCACGATATGAAATTTGCGCCTTGGCGCTCCCCGAGCACGTGCTGTGCACTCCGTCTTGGCTCACGTCATGACACTGAAACCCTGCCCCCCGGCGGGGTTTTCTTTTTTCCGTCCGGCACACTCCTTCACTTGAGGCACAACATGACAAATGAGCAGCAAGCGCTGGCAGAGATGCCGATCTGGTTAGTGATCGTCCTGGCCTTGGTCGGTGGCGTTTCGGGTGAGATGTGGCGAGCTGACAAAGACGGCGCGCGCGGTTGGGTGTTGTTGCGTCGATTGGCGCTGCGGTCTGGTGCCTGCATTGTTTGCGGCGTGTCGGCAATGATGCTGATGATTGCCGCCGGCATGTCGATTTGGACGGCAGGCGCCTTGGGTTGCTTGACTGCGATGGCCGGCGCGGATGTCGCCATTGGCTTGTATGAACGGTGGGCCGCCAAGCGTCTCGGCGTCAGTGAGTCGTCCGCCACTGGTGGTGAACCAGGGCAATGATGCGGCTTGAGATGCGTGACAACATCGACAAGATCGTGCGTGAGATGCGCGGACTGGCCCGCAACAAGGTGCCAACGGCAGCGGCCAAGGCACTGACGTTCACCGCCGAGCGGGTACAGCTCGCCGAGAAAACCGAGCTCGCCCGTGTGTTTGATCGTCCCACCCGCTGGACGTTGAACTCGATCTATAAACGCAGTGCCACAGCCACCCGGTTGTTCGCTCGCGTGTGGGTCAAGGATGAAGCCAGTTCGGGTGTTGCCGCCTCGAAGTACTTGCCGGTGCATATGGACGGCGGCAATCGACCGCACAAGCGCTTCGAAAAGGCACTGATCCACTATGGCCTGATGCCTGCCGACATGTATGCGGTACCAGGTCGACGGGCTCGAATGGATGGCAACGGCAACATCAGCCGGGGCCAGATCGTACAGATACTGTCAGCGCTTGGCGCCGCCGAGCGGGTATCGGGCTTCATGGCCAACCGCACGGTGCGCAGTAAACGGCGCAATCGCAATGCCCCTGACTACTTCGTTGGACGCCCAGGCAACGGCACTGCGCCGTTGGGCATTTGGCAGCGTGTCGGGAGCGGGGCGCGTCCCATCCTGATCTTCGTCAAGCGTCCGACCTACCGGCGTCGCTTCGATTTCTACGGTGTCGCCAATCGTGTGGCGGCTGCCGAGTTCGAACCGCTGTTTCGACGGGCATTGGCCCGCGAGATGGGCCGGGGGTGACGCCGGGCCTCGATTTCGCCCGGTGCTGGGGTGGCTTGGGCATGGGGCAGGGCCATGTTGCCATGATCAATGGGTCCTTCCGGACGATATTGAGAATGGGGTAATTCGAACCCCGACTTTTTTGCAGATTCAACCTGACATAGGGGGTTCCGCTTCCCTGTCAGCAACAGGACCAGACCATGCCAACCCAACGTGAAATCGCCGAACACCTGGACATGAGTGAGCGCAATGCCCGCGACGTGCTCAAGGGGTTGAGCCTGGACGGGCAGACGGCGCCCCTCGACGAGATCCGCACGGCTTACATCCGCGACCTGCGGGGAAAAGCGGCGGGGCGCGGGGGTAGCCAGCTCGAACAACTCAACAGAGCGCGGATCGATGACTTGCAGCAGAAGGCGGCAAACGGCCGGCTGGCGTATCACGAAAAGCTGCGCTCATTGATCTCCGCCGGCGAGGCTGAGCGGGTGCTGTCCGACTGGGCCAGCTTCGCAAACCGGGAATACCTGGGCGGCCTTGAGCGAATCCTTCAGGAAATCGAAAACGTGCAGAAACTCACGATTGATCGAACAGTGGTGGCCAAAGTTGCTGGACCTACAACCGAGCGAATTGCAGGCTACGCGCGAAAACTTGGCGCGGAGCTTGTTGGCAGCAGCGGGGAAATTCAACCCGCCGCGTGACATTCCGACCGCGCATTACCTGAGCACCGAGTTTTACCTGCCCTCAGAGAGCGGCGTGTTGCACGGGCTCTACGACTTCCAGTACACACCTTACTTTCTCGGCGTTGCCGCTGCCCTGGATGATCCGCGGGTCAGCGAAGTGGACCTGATGAAGGCGGCGCAGATCGGCTGGACGTGGTTCCTGATCGGCTACCTGTTCAAGTTCATTCACAACCTGCCGCGGCCGATCATGATTCTGTTTGCCAAGGAAAAGGACGGCAAGAACTTCCACGACGAAAAGCTTAAGTTCGGTGTCACGGCGAACACGGAAGTGGCGAAGCTGATGCCGGTCGACGTCAGTCGCACCTCCGGCAACCGCTGGGACCATAAGACCTTTCCGGGCGGGTTCCTCAAGCTGGTGGCATCCAACTCTCCCGGCAACGTCAAATCCACTTCGTCTGTCGGCCTGTCGGTGGTCGAGGAACCAGACGACACCAGCGACGACGTGAAGGGGCAGGGGGATGCGATCGCCCTGCTCGAAGAGCGTGGCAAGCGTTATCCCGGTTCGAAAATGTTGGTGGGTGGTACGCCGGCGATCAAGGGCGCGAGCAAGACCGAGGCGCGCTTGGCCCAGACCGATTGCCGGGTGTTGCCGATCATCTGCCACACCTGCGACCAGGCTCATGTGCTGGACTTCGCGCACATCAAGTGGCTGGACATCGAAGAAGAAGCCCAGCCCCATGAAATCTACGGGCGTGCGGATCCGGCAACAGCGGGCTATGCCTGCCCGCACTGCGGGGAAATCTGGGACGACTACCAGCGCAAGGAGAACATCCGCAACACGGTGTTCAACGCCATTGATGCCGGTGACCCGAACTGTGGCTGGGTACCGACAAAACCCTTTGCCGGGCGTGCCGGCTTCATTGAGCTGAACGAACTCTATGCCTGCCTGCCGGGCACCAGTCTGGCCGATATCGTGCGCGAGAAACTCAACGCAGAGCACCGAGCGTCGATGGGCGACCTGTCGCTGCTGATCAAGTTCGTCAATCAGAAGCAGGGCCGGGCCTACGAGTACAAATCCGACCTGCCCGAGGCGGACAAGCTGGCAGAGCGGGCGGAAGACTACCCCGAACTGTTCGTGCCCATGGGGGGCCTGGTGGTCACTGCCGGCGTGGACGTCCAGCATGACCGCCTCGCGGTAGTCATGCGGGCTTGGGGCCGGGGTGAGGAATCCTGGCTGCTCTACTGGGGCGAGATCTACGGCGAGGTGGTGTTGCCCGATCAGGGCGTGTGGCTGGACCTGGAGAAACTGCTGTTTGCTCCCATCACCCACGCCTGCGGTGCCAAGTTGAAGGTGCTCGCGGTGTCACTCGACACCTCGGACGGTACCGTCACCCAGGACGCGGCCTATGCGTTTTGCCGTAAGCATCAACAACGCGGCGTTATGGCGATCAAGGGCGCCAGCGAGCGAGGCAACAGCCGGGATGATGAACGAAAAGAAATCTTCAGCGCACCGCGGCAGGGGGTGGACACCGACAAAGAGCAGAAGGCGTCGAAGTACGGCCTGCGCCCATACATCGTCGGCACCTCGCGAGCCAAGGATCTCTGGATTGAGGGTCGATTGCCGCTGGCCGGAGACGGACCGGGCCGGATGCACTTCTACAAGACAGTGCGGCCGGATTACTGGCGGCAGATCACGGCGGAAGTGAAAGCCCCCAGCCGCCGGCATCATTACCGCAAGGTGTGGCAGAAAAAGGCCGGTGAGCCGAACGAAGCCACCGACTGTGAAACCTACGCCCTCCACGCGGCCCGCTCGCTGAAAACTCACCTGCTGCAAGAGCACGACTGGGCGGCGCTTGATGCCCAGATTCGGCAGGGGGCGCTTTTCTTCGATGCCCCCCCGGCGATTGAGCCGGCTCACGATCCAGATCCTGAGCCTGCTGCAGCTGCTGAGCCACCGGCGCCGGCCGCACCTGTTGAACCACCTGAGCTCCCGCCAACTGGCGGGAGAGTTATTTCTGGGCGCCGCAGTGCCATGCGTGTGCTCTCCCAACGCAGGAACTAACCCATGGCCATCACACTGGAACAGGCGCAGAGCCAGCTTCAAGCGTGGCTCGACGCAAGCATCAAGGTCAGTCAGAAACAGAGCTATCGCATCGGCACCCGGCAACTTGAGTACGCCGATGCCGCTGAAATCACGCGGATGATCGACTACTGGCAAGGCCAGGTTGATCGGCTGGCCAGCGGACGACCTCGGGGTATAACGCTGCGTGGGATCACGCCGTTATGAGTCGCGCACCGAAGGTTCCTGAGCCCACCTTGTTGGATCGGGCGATCAATTGGCTCAGCCCCGAAAGCGGCGCCAAACGTATGCAGGCGCGTATGACCTTGTCGGCGCTGGGTGGTTACAGCGGCGCATCCAAACGCAAGCGCTCGCTCAGTGCCTGGAATACGTCGGCGGGTAGTGCAGCGGCAGATCTGCTTCCGGATCTGCCGACACTGCGGGAACGTTGCCGCGACCTGGAGCGTAACAACCCGATCGGTGGCGGGGCGATCAATACGGTCACCACAAAGACGGTGGGCACCGGCCTGGCCCTCAAGTCGGTGGTCAATCGGCAGATCCTCGGTTGGGATGAGGACACCGCTCGGGAATGGCAACGCAACACCGAGTCGCTGTTCAAGTCCTGGGCTGAAACCACGGCGTGCGACATCACCCGCGAACAAAACTTTTATGGGCTGCAAGATCTGGCGTGGCGTTCCGTCTTGAGCAGCGGTGACGTGTTTCCGCTGCTGACGCACAAGGAACGTCCGGGTCAGCACTATTCAGCCTGCATCCAGTTGATTGAGGCCGATCGGATCTGCAATCCCTCGGGAAAGGCGGACACGGAAACGCTCACCGCCGGCATCGAACGAGATGCGGACGGGGAGCCCGTCAAGGCGCACATCCTGCGCAGCCATCCCGGTGCCCTGGGCGTTAAAGAGCGGGTCTGGGATGAGCGCCCGTTCTTCAATGAACGGGGTGGCCGGGCGCTGCTGCATCTGTATCGGCGCCGACGTGTGGGGCAACCTCGCGGTGTGCCGTACCTCACTCCGGTGATCGAAAAACTCAAGCAACTCGATCGCTACACCGACGCGGAGCTGGAAGCCGCCGTGGTGTCTGCGTTCTTCGCAGTGTTTATCAAACCCGGTAACGGCGGCCAGCTCAGCCCGCTGGCCTCGGCGGCGACCGGCAACACCCCGGTGGGCGGTGATAGTCCAGCCGGGCGCGAGTCGGGTGGTTGGGACGGCTCGCTCAGCGGCGGCATCGTGGCCGAGTTGGACGATGGCGCCTCGATCGAAACCGCCGCACCGGGACGGCCGAACCTGGCCTTCGACCCGTTCGTGTTGGCCATGCTGCGGCAAATCGGCATGGCGCTGGAGCTGCCATATGAGGTGCTGATCAAGCACTTTACCGCCAGTTACACCGCCGCCCGTGCGGCGGTGATGGAGGCCTGGCAGTTCATCCGCGGTTGTCGTGACTTCCTTGGCACCGGCTTCTGTCAGCCGGTGTACGAGCATTGGCTTGAGGAAGCCGTCGCTCAGGGTGATGTCGATGCCCCCGGCTTTTTCGATCACCCGCTACTGCGCTATGCCTACTGCGGCTCGCTGTGGGTGGGGGATGGCCCGGGGACGGTGGACCCGCTCAAAGACATCAACGCGGCCAAGGGGCGTGTCGATCTCGGCGTCAGCACCCTGGCCAAGGAATCCATGCTCTACGACGGCAGCGACTGGGAAGAAAACCACGAGCAGCGCGCACTGGAAGTGAGGCGCCGCATGGAGGACGGCCTGTCGGCAACGCCGGCCTCACAGCCTGAAGATCAACTGCCGCAAAACCCCGATTTACCTGAACGGACCTGACCATGACCGATAAACCAACCGACGCACCACCCGTGCACCGGGTGACGGCGTTCGACCTGGTGTCGCGTGAACCCTGGGCCATTACCCCGGACATGCTCAACACCATCGCCGCCATCGCCCGGCGTGAACATGAAGGCCCCGAAGCCGTGGAGGCTCGCCAAGGCCGCCCCCTGCAGAACAGCCGCACGGTCACCCAGCGCGGCAGTGTGGCGTTGGTTCCGGTCACTGGTCCGGTCTTTCGCTACGCGAACCTGTTCACCGCCTTGTCCGGTGCGACCTCGCTGGACGTACTGGCGAAGGATTTCACTACGGCGGTGGATGATCCACGTACCGAAAGCATCATCCTGGTGATGGATACCCCGGGCGGGCAAGCCAGCGGTATCGCCGAGTTCGCGCAGATGATTCGCGCCTCCCCTAAACGAGTAGTCGCTTACGTGTCGGGCAATGCTGCCAGTGCGGGTTATTGGATGGCCTCCGCGGCGCACGAGATCGTGATGAGTCGCACCGGTGGTGTTGGCTCTATTGGCGCCGTGCTCAATATCCGGGCCAACAAGGATGACGGCAGTCTGGAGATTGTCAGCAGCCAGAGCCCGAACAAACGCCCGGACTTTACGACCGAACAGGGTCGGGCCGTCGTACAGAGCCATGTCGATCGCTTGGCCGGCATCTTCATCGAAGACGTTGCGAATTATCGCGGTGTGACCGTCGACGACGTACTCGCCGATTTTGGTCAAGGCGACATGAGGATTGGCTCTGACGCAGTGGCGCTGGGCATGGCCGACCGCGAGTCCACGTTGGAAAACTTAATCGCTGAACTGAACACCTCAACTGGAGATCGATCAATGTCTACCACCGCAACGAAGCCAAGTAACGAGCCTGGCGATAAACCTGTCATCAACCGTGAGTACCTGGCCGCGAACCATGCCGAACTGCTGGCCACACTGGAGCATGACGCCCATGCCGCAGGTGCACGCGCCGAGTGCGATCGCATCAAGGGCGTCGAAGCCGCCGCGCTACCTGGCCATGAAGAGCTGATCGCCAGTCTCAAATTCGACGGCGTTACCAGTGGCCCTGAGGCTTCCGCCCAGGTGATCGCAGCGGAACGGGCCAAACGCACAAATGCCCTGGCAACGCTCCGCAGCGATGCCCCGCAGCCCGTCCCGAATGCCCCTGCACCCGACCCGGAACCGGCGGCTAAAACCACTGAGGATCCGGACGCGCCGCTGGAAGAGCGCGCCAAAGCAACATGGGATAGCGACAAGGAGTTGCGTAATGAGTTCGGCACCTTCGAGGCCTATCACGGCTATCGCCGGGCTTCCGAAAGGGGCCTGATCAAGGTCCTGAAAAAGTAAGTACCTGGAAAATCCTCTAACCCCTGGCCCTGGAGAATCCTATGCCACTTACCCTCGACACCCCACGCGCATACGAAACGGGGGACATCAATGATCTGCCCGTCGCCGGCGGCGCTCAAATTTTCGAAGGCTCGGCGATCGGCATTGTTGCCGCCAGCGGCCTGGCTCGACCGCTCGCCGCAGGTGATCTGTTTGCCGGCTTTGCAGATCGCAGTGCTGACAACCGCGTCGGCGGCGCTGGCGCGATCCGCGTTCGCACGCGTGAGCACGGCAAGGTTCAGCTGGCCGTCGCTGCGCTGGCGATCACGGACATCGGCAAGGCTGTCTATGCCAGTGACAGCGGCACCTTCGTGCTGACCGCGGCTGGAAATAGCCGCGTCGGCCATGTGCACCGTTTCGTTAGCGGCGGCGTTGGCATCGTCAAGTTCGCTGCGCAGGCCATTCCGGTCGCTCCGTAACACCCCGCGTAACTCCATTTTTTTCAAATTCATCCTTCTTCGGGAGAATCACCCATGGGTGCTGAAGTACTGTCCAGTCGTGCCGTGATCGGTACGTTTTACGAGCTGCTCGAACAAAATGTCGGCAATACCTGGATCGATGCGGTGTCCAACCTGTTCGACTCCGACCAGGCCAAAGAAACCTATCCATGGATCGGCATGGTGCCAACCCTGCGCGAATGGATCGGCGGGCGTCATGCCAAGGGCTTCAACAGTGCTGAACTCGAAATCGAGAACCTGCACTTTGAAGCGACCATCGAAGTCCTGGTCAAGGAGCTGCGCCGCGACAAAACCGGTCAGCTGCGCATTCGTCTGGGCGAGCTGGCTGACCGTACCAACGCGCACTGGGCGCGCCTGCTGTCGGTGTTGCTGCTCAACGGCGAGAGCCAGGTCTGCTACGACGGGCAGTACTACTTCGACACCGACCACCAGGAAGGCCAGAGCGGTGTCCAGTCCAACAAGATCACAACAACCATTGCCAACCTTCCGGCCAAGGTGCACGGCACCCCGACGGCCCCGAGCGTTGAAGAGTTCCAGCAGGCAGTAGCCAAGTCGGTCACCCAGTTGACCAGCCTGAAAGACGATCAGGGCGAACCGATCAACGAACTGGCTCGCGAATTCCTGGTGATGGTGCCGTTCAACCTGCTGAGTGTTGCCCAAGCGGCGCTGAGCGTTCCCCGCGGTACCAGCATCAGCGAAATCGTCATGCCGGATAACGTCGTGGTACGCGTGGTGGGCAACGTCCGTCTCAACGCCTGGCAGGACCAGTTCGTCACCCTGCGTACTGACGGTCGCCTGAAAGCGTTCATTCGCCAGCAGGAAACCGACGTGGTGATGAAGGCCAAAGCTGAAGGCTCGGAATACGAGTTTGACAACGATGCCCACCAGTACGGTGTCGACACCTGGCGCAACGTTGGCTTCGGGCGCTGGCAGTACGCCGTCCTGAACAAACTGGTGTAAGCCCGCGGGCCTACACATTATCGAGGACATCGATATGCCGAAGTACAAAGTTGATCAGCCCATCACGCTGTATAGCGGTGAGTTGATCTTGACCGCTGCCCAGGCTGCTGCACGTGCGCACAGCCTGGAACCAGTCGAGGGCAAAAAGGGGCGCTACGTCATTCTGGATGCCGTTCAGTTCAAGGCGGGGGAGGTGATCGTTATCCCTGGCGAACCGGACAAGGCGTTGGCGCAACGCGTGAGTAAGGTCGAGAAAGCAGCCGGGGGCAGTGATGGGGAATAAGACCTACACCGTCGTGTCCGGGACCTTTCGCGGACCGGACAACAAGGTCACCGCACTCGGTGGCCAGATTGAACTGCCCGCCGACGTTGCCGAACGTTTTCGCCATCAGCTGGTTGAGGTGAAGGCGGACGCCGTCGCCCAGCCAGTCCAGGCCAGCGTCCCTCGCAAAGGCACCCAGGCCAAGGAAGGTGGCAGTGCTTAACGAGGATCTCGCGGGCTTCCTGGAAGATTTCGACGTCGGGGGAGTGATTGATGGACAACCCTTTCTGGCGGCCCGAGATATGCCCGACGAGATTGTTGGAATGGGTGGGTTGAACAGTCAGTCCACCGGGTACGAGATCCTGGTTATCACCGCCGAGGCTGAACGCCTCGGCATCGACAACCCCAAGTTGATCAGCGTCGGTGGCGTCACTTTCCGGGTGCGCGATCGCCGCATGATCGATGACGGCGCTTTCAGTCTGGCCTCTCTCACCAAGGTTTAAATCCCATGCCCTCGATTCAAGAACGCATCGTCGAAAAGGCGAAGGCGCTGATTTTGGCTGCCGGTACGTTGGCAGAAGATCGTGTGTTTCGCAGCCGTACTGAAGCGCTGACGCGGGGCATGACCCCGGCCATCGTGCTGCGGCCTGACCTGGAAACCACCGAGCGCGAAAGCCACTCGGTGGACCGTAACCAGTTCGAACTGTCAGTTGAAATTCTGGCACGGGAGAACACCACCACCGGTGAGGCCTGGGACCAGGTTGCCGATCTGGTCAAGGTCGCGGTTCATGCCGTCATGCTGGCCGAGGATGCGTTTGTTGAGGCGGACCGGGTTCAACGCTTCTACATCGATTGGATCGAGGAAGACGGGGACAACACAGCCGGTAACTGCATGGTGCGTTACCGCTTCACTTACCTGTGCAATACCGGCGACCTGACGTCCGGCCCTACCTTTTACTGAGGAACACATTATGCAAATTGCATTCGGCAGCGGGTTGTTTTATGCCACCCCGCTGATGGACGCCTATGGCAACTCGCTGGCCTCACCGACCCCCATCCTGCTCGGCATCATGCAGGAAGCCTCGGTAGATCTGTCCTACGACTCTAAGGAATTGTTCGGTAGCGAGCAGTTCGCGGTCGACGCCGCGCGCGGTCAGGGCAAGCTGTCCGGCAAGGCCAAAGCGGCGCAGATCAGCCTTTCGCAGTGGAATGCGCTGGTGTTCGGCCAGAACCTGCAGCCCGGTCAGGTGCTGGTGCATCACGCGACCACGCCGACCCCTGTACCTGCCGGCGGCAAGATCATCGTGACGCCGCCCTCTGGTGGTCTTTTGGCAGGTGATCTTGGAGTACGTGGCGGCGGGGCGCTGCCTTTCGAGCGGGTGCTGAGCGCTCCTGAAGTCGGGCAGTACACCTATAACGCCTCGACGGGCGAGTACAGCTTCGCGGCGGCTGATGTCGATGTACCGGTGTTTATCGACTATCGCTACTCCGTTTCCACGGGCAAGAGTCTGTCGGTTCGCAACTTGCCCATGGGCGATATGCCGGTGTTCCAGGGTGAGCTGTACCTGAAGTACAAGGGCAAAGCGATCTATGTCCGGGTGCCGAACTTCGTCAGCAACAAGCTGAGCCTCGGTACCAAGCAGGACGACTACACCATCCCTGACTTTGAATTCACCGGCTACGCCGATGAGTTTGGCGAGGTCGCGTACTGGAGTGCCAGCGAATGACGGTCGTGAATATACCGGGTGTCGATTTCGCGTTTCCCGGGAAGGTATTGGTGATTCCGCCGCTGGCTCTGGGTGATCTGGAGCAACTGCTGGACCGCATCAACTCGGTGATGGCGGGCAACATGGACAAGGACGGCGTCGCGACCGTGATCGATGCGACGCACGCGGCATTGCGACGTAACTATCCCGATATCGAGCGCAGCGAGGTTGCCGCGCTGTTGGACCTGCGAAACATGCGAGATGCCCTCAATGCGGTGATGAACGCCTCGGGCATGGAAGTCCGGGATGCGACGCCGGGGGAAGCAGTGGCCCCTTCAACTGGGGCCAGCTCTACGCACACCTGATCGCCAGTACCGGCCAGAGTCCGGTCACGTTACGGCGTGACTGGGACATGGTCATGGTCGGGCACATGACCGACTACTGGCATCACCACCCACCGGTGCATGTGCTGGTTGCCGGGTACCTGGGATACAAGCCAACGCAGGCGGAGGGGCCGGCCCCTGATCTGGCGGCCAACATGGCGGCACTGGCAGCCGATATGCGCGACGAGCTGCCGCCGCATTTGCGCGGCGCACTGGATGCGTTTGTCGTGTCATCCGAGCCGCTTCAGTGATCGTGAACACCATCAACGGAACTCCGCCTCGGCGGAGTTTTTCATTTCTTGCACAGTGAGTGTCCGGCATGGATAGAAATATCGCGTACCAGTTCACTGCCGGCACTCAGGGGTTTGACCGCGCAGTTGAAAGCATCGAGCGCAACATGCGTGACGCTCGAACCACGCTCAGCCGAGAGTTGCGGGCCATCAACACGGACATGGTCGGTAGCCAGGCCCAGATCAGCAAGTTTGGTCCGGCGGTGAATGATGCCTTTGCGGGCGTCGCCACTGTTATGCGCTCTGGGCTTGGCGGTGTAGCCGCGGGCATTCTGGGCGTGTTTGGACTCGGTGCCTTCAAGCTGGGCCAGATGGTCAGTGACAGCAAGGATGCGGCGATCGAGCAGCAGGCCGCTTATCGCGGCTTGGAGGCGGTGGCCAACCATGCGGGCGTCGGTATCGGCCGGGCCATGGATGAGGCCAACAAGCTGGCCGCCGATGGCCTGGTCAGCGTCGGGGATGCAGCCAAGGCTTTGCAGAATTTGCTGAGTCGTGGCTACAGCGTTGACCAGGCGGTGTCGGTTATCAACCGCTTGAAGGACGCTGCGGCGTTCAACCGACAAGCCAGCCTCAGTATGTCCGAAGCGGTGGTGACCGCGACCGAGGGCTTGAAGAACGAAAACTCGGTGCTGGTCGACAACGCCGGGGTAACGAAAAACGTCGCGAAAATGTGGGACGAGTACGCCAAGAGCATTGGCACGTCGCGCGACAAGCTCAGCGATTCGCAGAAAATTCAGGCCGAATACAACGGGATCATGAAGGAGACCGAGGCCCAGGTCGGCAATGCGCAGAAGGCCGCCGAAGGTCTGACGGGGAGCCAGGCTGAGCTCGACTCGAGGAGCAATGAACTCAAAGTCACCATTGGCACTGTCCTCGAGCCCGTTTTCATCAGCTTGAACAAGCGTCTGGCTGAAACCGCCAGTTGGTTCAATGGCATTCTCAAAGGCATGACGGGGGTGGGGCTGACCGTCGAGGAAGTGTCGGCGAATGTCGCTCGCTATGAAGCGATGCTGGCAAACGTTGACAACAAAGGGTCGCGGGGTGGAGGAGGCAGGGCCCAGCTCGAGGGCACGCTGCAGGAAGAGCGTCTGTTGCTGGAGAGTATGCAACTCACCTCTACGAAGATCGATCAGGTAGACGCCGGCATGCGCTCGCGCATGGCACGAATCGAGGCGCAGCGAGCCAAGGTCGCGGAAATGGCGGCGAGCGGCGATACCGCGCTGACCAAGGCTCCCCAGCAAGGGCGCGTCGCTCCCACCGCCTATGGCATTGAGATCGCACGCCTGACCAAGCTTGAACAGGCCTACGCCGCTGCCGTCGAGCATCGCAAAAGCCTGATTCAAACCACTACACCACCGCCGGCGAAAACGGACGCTCCGACCGCACCGACTGGGGCGGCAAAGTCCCGGGTCAGCCAGTGGTCTGAAGCGCTGGATGCGCAGAAGGTCGCGCACGCGCAGTTGCAGTCGGAGCAGGGGACCTTTCTGAAGTTCTCGCAACAGCAGGAAATGGACTACTGGCAGGGCATCCTTAAACGGACTGACCTCAGCGCCTCCGAAAGGCTCACGGTGCAGCGCAACTACCTGGGTGCCTTGAACGGGCTTCGGCGTCAGGACGAAGGCAAAGCGTTTGCCGATCTGCAAGCCCAGGCCCAGCAGTACCGCAACAATATGGACGCTCGGCTGCAAATTGCTCAACAGACGCTGGATCGCAGCCGGCTGCTTTATGGCCAGGACTCCCAGGAGTACCAGCGGGCGGCCTCTGAGGTGGTGGCGATCGAGCGGGAGAAACAGCAACAGATCACCAACATGAAACAGCAACAGTTCGGCGCCGACCAGCAGGCCCGGTTGGCGGACGTTGCCCATGCAGAGCAGATGGCGCAGCTGGATCTGCAAGCCAACCTGATCACCCAAGGGCAACTGCTGCAGGCCCAGGCGGAGTTTGAAAAACAGCGGTATGCAATTGAGGCCCGGGCGCTGGTCCAGCGCAAGGCGTTGCTGGAGCAGGACCCCGATCGCAACCCGGTCGCCCTGCAGCAGGTCCAGCAGCAGATTCAAGCCTTGGAGCAGACCCACCGCAATAGCATGGCTGTCATTGGCCGTCAGCAGACGATGGAGTCCCGGAGCAACTGGACGGGCATGGTCGATAGTTTGCGCGGGAGCTGGTCCGGCGCCATGAATGGAATCCTGAGCGGCACCATGAACACCCGCGGACTGTTGAATGGGTTGTTCAGCAGCATCGGTGGCGCGTTCATCGAGAACATGGTGACCAAGCCGTTGATGGCCTGGATCTTCGGTGAGACGGCGAAAACCGGTGTGACGGTGGCCGGCGTTGGCATGCGCACCGCGGCGGAGGCGGGCGGGGCTGCAATGTCCGTGGCGATCTGGGGCGCCGCAACGATCAAGAACATCATGGCCAGTGCCTGGCAGGCCATGGCCGGCGCCTTCGCGGCGATGTCGGCGATTCCCATCATCGGTCCCGCCCTTGGGGTGGCGGCGGCTGTGGCGGCCGGTGCGTTTGTGTTCGGGATGGTGAAGAACGTGGCGTCTGCCGAGGGCGGCTACGACATCCCGGCAGGTACCAACCCGATGACCCAACTCCACGAACAGGAAATGGTTCTGCCCAAGCAGTACGCCAACGTTATCCGCCAGGCGGCGAATGGTGAAGGCCAACTGGGGGGCGGTGGAGGCGGGTATCACTACCACGACAACAGCGGCCGTCTGACGCCCTCGGACATTCGTCGTAACGCTCGAGTGTTTGCCGAGGAAATGCAGAAGCTCAAGCGCAACGGTGCCATCAAGGCATAAGGGGTAATCATGCTTTTAGGGCCTTTTTTTCCGGCACGCTGGATTGCGGGCTTTCCGGATCGCGGTTTGATGGCGGATGACGTGTTGCCGCATATGCCCGGGCAAACGTTGCTCGCGAAGAAGGCGCCGGAGTGGAGCACTGGAGTGCAGAAATCGGTGAGTGGTCGACGCCGAACGACGGCGTATTACTCGGCGCCGTTGTGGACGTTCCAGATGAACTACAACGCGATTCGCAAGCGACCAGGTCTGGACGAATGGTCGCGGATCTTGAACTTCTTCAACGACCGCAAAGGGCAGTTTGGCGAGTTCCTGTTCTTTGATCGCACCGATCACCAGGTCAACAAGCATCGGTTCGGTACCGGCGACGGCATTACCCGAACCTTTCAACTGTCCCGGGCCATTGGCAATTGGGTCGAGCCGATTTATGGCGTCGTCAACATCGAGCGCTTGAGCGTGGCCGGCGTGCCGGCAGCGGGCTTCACCGTCGATGCACTGGGGCAAATCACCTTTACCCATGCACCGGCCAGCGGTGCGCCGCTGGAGTGGACGGGGGGGTTCTTTTTCCGTTGTGCCTATGACTCAGACGCACTGGATAGCGCGCAGCCATTCGGGAAGATCTGGGAAATGAAAAACATCTCATTCACGAGCATCAAGCCATGATCGCAGCCAGTCCTGAGTTGCAGCAGTTTTTGGCCACGGCGCGCAGCTTCGTGATGGCTGACTTGTACACCATCACCCTGGCCAGCGGGCAGGTCCTGCGCTACACCGACGCCGGCATCCAGCTTTATGCGGGCGGTGTGAACTATTCGGCATCCGGCCCGCTGATCAAGCGTACGGGTGTGCGGATCGTTCGAGGCATTGAGGTCGACACCTTGAGCGTGACCTTGTATGCCGGCGTTGATGACACGCTACTGGGCGAGCCGGTGCTGGCGTTCATTGCCGGTGGTGGTTTCGACGGCGCGACCCTGACGCTTGCCCGGGCGTTCATGCCCGACTGGGGCGGATCCGTGGTCGGCACTGTGATCCGTTTCATCGGCCGAGTGGCAGGGGTCGAAGCGGACCGCGAACAAGCCACCGTCGAGGTCAAGTCGCCGATGGAGTTGCTGGATACCAAGGTGCCCAAAGGCGTTTACCAGCCCGGCTGCCTGCGCACGGTGTACAGCGCGGATTGTGGGGTGAACCGCTCGTTGTTTGAGACGGCCGGCCAGGTGTTGGCGGACACCACAGCACTGCGCATTCATACCAATCTCTCCGCGGGCAACGGATGGTTTGACCAGGGCGTTATCCGTTTTGTGAACGGTGGTAATGCCGGCGTTGCGCGCACGGTGCGGCGCCAGTCGGGGGACGGCGTGGTCAGTTTGATCCTGGGCCTGCCAGCGGTACCGGCACCCGGGGATCAGTTCCTGATTTATCCAGGTTGCCCACGCACGCTGGATGCCTGCACGAACAAATTCGGCAACCGCGGCCGTTATCGCGGCATGCCCTTCATCCCGGTAGCGGAGACGTCCCTATGACCGACCAGGAGCAGCAGCAACGTGACGCGGTGCTGGCCGAGGCTCGGCACTGGCTCGGAACACCCTACCAGCACCGACAGCACCTCCACGGTGTTGGAGTCGACTGCGCCTGGTTGCTGATCGAGGTGTTTCATTCGGCGGGCCTGATGCCGCGAATCGATCCGGGGGCCTATGCGCAGGACTGGCACCTGCACCGAAGCCAGGAGCTGTACCTGGGCTGGCTGGACGAGTACGGACATGAGGTCGAGAGCCCGCGGCCGGGGGATGTCGCGATCTGGAAGTTCGGGCGCACCTACAGCCACGCCGCCGTGGTCATCGATGATCACCGGATCATCCATGCCTATCGCGATATCGGCGTTGAAGTGGCCGACATGCGCGAAGAGCGTTTTGTCTGCCGGCCCGTGCGCTATTACACACTTGATAATTACGGAGGCAGCGATGGGGGGCAGCAGCACCACGATCTCTAACAGCGCCACGCGCATCAACGCCATGCAAATCCAGAGCAGCGCCGCAGGCAAGCCGATCGCCTGGATGGCCGGGCGCAATCGCATCAGTCCCAACCTGATCTACTACACCGACTTCGAGGCAGTCGCCAAGACGACCAAGACCAAGACCGGCGGCAAGGGCGGCGGCGGTGCGACTCAGAAGGACACGACTTACACCTACTATGCGGCGCTCATTCTGGCGATCGGCCGGGGGTCACTTAGCGCGGTTCGCCGGATTTTCCGGGACAAGGAAGTGTTCGAGGAAAAGGTTGTAGGGGGTGTCGTGCAGTCGTCCCTGGCCCAGATCGGTTTTAGCTTTATGACCGGCTCGCCCGATCAACCGGTATGGGGCTACCTTGCAACCAAGCACCCGGCCGAGGCGATCGCTTACTCGAGTACGGCGTATGTGTATTCGCCGCGTTACCTGCTCAACGATAACGCTGGCGTGCAGAACCATACCTTCGAAGTTGATGGTCCCTACCAGGTGCCGGGATTGCCTGACGCGAACCCTGGGCTTTTCTTGCCGGCGTTGCTGATGGATCCGCTGGACGGTGTCGGGTTTGATCCGCAGTGGATCGACGACATGAACAACTATCGGGATTACTGCCTGGCAGAGAACCTGCTGCTCAGCCCGGTCCTTGATGAGCAGGCCGCGGCCAGCGAAGCCATCGCCCGTTGGTTGCAGTTGACCAACAGCGAACTGGTCTGGTCAGCAGGGAAGATGAAGATCATTCCCTTCGGTGACCAGGTCGTCACCGGCAACGGCGTCACCTGGTACCCGAATGTCACCCCGGTGGCGGATCTGACCGATGATGACTTTCTGGCGGAGGAAGGGACGCCACCGATTCAAATCAAGATCAAGAGCCAGGCCGACAGCTACAACGAAGTGACCCTGGAGATCCTCGATCGTGATCATGAGTACAACACCGACGTAGTGCGCGGCCTTGATCAGGCGGCCATTGAGCAGTTCGGTTCCAGGCCAATGGATACCATCAAGGCTTACGAGATCTGCAACACGGCGATCGCGTCGCACGCTGCTCAGTTGCTGGTTCAACGCAAGCTCTACATCCGCAACGAATACCAGTTTTCCTTGGGCTGGCAGCATGTGCTGCTTGAGCCGATGGATCTGGTCACCGTGACTGAGCCCGGGCTGAACATTGATCGCCGTTTGGTCCGGCTGATGTCGATTGAGGAAGATGAGGACGGCAAGCTCACTGTCGTTGCCGAAGATGCCCTGCTGGGTGTCGGCAGTGCGCCGAACTACCCGGTACAGAGTAAGGCCGGGTATCAGGGCAATCAGAACGCTGCCCCAGGTCCCGTGCTGGCCCCGATTATCTTCAATCCACCCGATAGCTTGTTGCTTCCCGGCGAGACACAGGTCTGGGGAGCGGTGGCCGGTGCCGACGAAAACTGGGGAGGCTGTGAGGTCTGGATCAGCGCTGACGGCGACAGTTATCGGATGGTTGAAAGCATATACGGGCGCGCCCGAATTGGTCAGCTCACCGCGCCTCTCGCCGTCGGGGTGGATCCTGACGTCACCAACACTCTAAAGGTGCAGTTGTCAGCCGCTGGCCAGCTCACAGCCGCAACGACCACCGAGGCCGACAGCGGTGCCACATTGTGCTGGGTCAACGGTGAGTTGATCAGCTATCGAGATGCAACGCTCACCGGGGCTGGAGCTTACAACCTGCAGTACCTGCGACGCGGGCGTCTCAGGTCCTCCGTGATCAGTCATCCGGTGGGTGCCCCATTCGTTCGCCTTGATGATGCGATCTGGAAGTACAGCTACACCGTGGATCAGATCGGAAAAACAGTGTGGGTGAAGTTCCGCTCATTCAACGTGTTCGGGAGAGCCTTGCAGGATCTGGCCGACGTGACGGCCTACAGCATCACCCTCAATCCGGCTCGGGTAGTTCCCACTGCGGCGCAAGGTTTGTTGTTGGTCGGGGCGTTCGAGGCACCGTATTTCGCCGTTAGCTGGACCGCCGGGAGCAACGCGGCGGATCGCATCATCAGGATCCGCAACGCTTCTAATAACGCCTTGCTGCGTGAAGTCATCACCACCGGCACGACGTTCACCTATCAACGAGCTGACGCGCTGGTGGACGGTGCTTTGGTCCGTAGCTATCGCGTGGAAGTCATCGAGCGGAACTCGGCGGGCAATGCGGCGGTGACGGCCTTGGTGGTGATCAATACGGCGCCGCCGGCAGTCAGTGGCGTTGCCGCAACGGTGACTGGCACCACTGCGAACGTGAGCTGCAGCACCAGCTCGGCCCCGGACGCGGCGGGCTACATGTACGTCTATTCAACCGTGTCCGGCTTCGATCCGACCATTTCGGGCACCGTCGGGTATCAGGGCGCTTCGGTCGCTGGCCAGATCACAGGCCTGGCGCCGGGTACGACCTACTACTTGCGCGCGGCGGCTTATGACACCTGGAGCAGCGTTCGCTCGCAACTCAATTTCGCCCCGGCGATAACCTTTACGACCTGACAGAGAACAACTATGCAACCCATTCAGTTCTTCGCCGCAAGAGCCGAAGACGGTGCCCTATTGCCTGATGCAACCGTGGATGTGTTCGCCCATGGTACTCAGGACCGCGCCGTCTTGTTTTCGGATTCGGCGGGCACCGTTCCACTTGAGAACCCCTTGCGCGCTGATGCCAACGCCCGCGTGTTCTTCTATTCGACGACCAACCGCATCGATATTCGGATCAGTCGTTACGGCTACGTAGCGCCGATGTTGCTCGACATTTCGACTGTGGATGTGGCTACAGCCGTTGAGCAGGTTCGAGGGGAAATCGATCAGGTTCTTGATCAGGCGAGAGATGATTTCGAAAACTTGCTGCAGCACTCCGGTTACGAAACTGTTTTTCTTGCCTATGCCGGGGGCGTAGTTGTCCAACGCCAAACCCAGCTGGTGCAACGTGATGGCGAACTTTATCGAGTGGCCGATCAGGCCACGCTCCCGCTGACGCTCACTGGAACCTGGTCGATCGATAACCTGAAGCTTTTGGCTGTGGGTGACATCTCACTTCGCCAGGTTCTGATGAGTGCGCTTGGCGCTCAGAATATTTCGATCCAGATCCCTGGCGCCAACACAGTTGTGCGCAGTCTCTATAGCAAGGTTCAGCGCGAAATTGAGTTTGCTGGCTATGTTGCCGGTGGTGCTGACGATACCGTCCAGTTCAAGAACATGCTGGCCGATATCCCGAATAAGACGACCAGCCGCCTGATCACTATTGGCGGCCTTAAATCCAGCTACAGCGCCACCACGCCACGGGTGATTGTGCGTTCAGCTGACCTCCGCATTTCTGACGAATTGGCGATTCCACCCTACGTAAACCTTGAGGGTGAAGAAGTCCTGATCACGCAGAACGGCGGAGTCATGAAAGATATCTTCGCGGGTGTGGCTTACCAGTGGAAGATCCAAGGTTTCAACTTTGTAGGCGGTCGCAACCCGATCAACTTCCACAACGACAACATCAACTCGGCCATGGTCGAGATCATGGATTGCGACATCATGCTGGCCGACGGTTTCGCGATTAACACCTTCGCCACTGGCGCAGATGCCCTTGGTAACGCATGGTCCCACCTGTCTACCGAGTGCAACCTTCACAAGGTGCGCATTCTCTCGTGCAAGCAAGCGATCAACAACGCTTGCGACCATATGAGCGTCAATCAGAGCTGGATTCAACAGGACAAGTCCAACATGGCGCCCTCGACGGCGGCCATCATCAACAAGGGTACGTCCCCCAGCGACCCTAACGCCCTGACGCGCTTGCACATCAAAGACACGTTCATGATCCCCAACATGGGCACCGTGGGCGTTGACCGGGTGCCCAATGTCCGTTGGGTCGATAACTACGGCAGCTTCACCGCCTCACACACCCGTTTCGGCGGCGAAAGCGGCGGCATGCAAATCGTTGCTCATATCGGCGCACCAAATACCCAGTTCCCCTGGAACAGTACGGAAGTTCAGCTATTCCACTGCTTCTTGTTCGCGGGTCCTGATGGTCTACCTGATTCGTGCGTGATGGCGATCCAAGGCCATATCCCCAACCGCTTTGAGATGCGCGGCTGCACCGGTCCAGTGTCGGGGCCAATCATCGCCAACCTGTCGTCGACCAACATTCCGGCTTACATGGCGGCGTTTGAGGCCGCGACCGGCAGAAAGGCTTACGAATACTTCAAGATTCTCATCGACGACGTGAGCCACGACCTGAACGCCTACACACCGCAACGCCAGATCATTCCGGCATCGCTTCTGCCGTATTCCTTGCGCGGGCGCTCGACCAAGATCCGCAAGACCAATCAGTCGATCAGCAACGGCCTGGCGATCAACCTAATATCGTTCGCGACGATTACAGAAGACAACGTAGGCGCCTTTTCGCTGACTAACCCTACGCGTTTGGTCATGCCGAACGGCTGCTCGAAAATGACCATCACCGTATCGGTAATCATGGCGGTGGATGGCGCGGCGAAGTACATCGCCGTTGAACTGGTCGACTCGGGCGGCACCTACGTCGATGGAGAAGGCGAGGCGAAGGGCGTCAACCCGGATAAGGATCGCATCAAGACCGTATTCAAGGTGTCCGGTGCACCGGGGCAATATTGGCAGTTGCGCATCCGTCACAACGCGGCGGCGGCATTGAATATGGACGATTGCCAAGTCGATATTTCGCCGAACGACTACCAGGGATGATGGCGGCCAGCGACGCACGAAAAGCACATCGTTAAATGGTGCCCAGATGAGTAGCCGCCTTGAGCGGTTTTTTTGTACCTGAAATTTGAAGACCCGCCTTCGAGCGGGTTTTTTTATGCCTGGAGAAAAGTGATGACCGTATCCGATAAAGACCGTGACATTCTCGCCCGCACGCTGTGGGGCGAAGCCCGCGGTGAATCCCTGGCCGGCCAGATCGCCGTGGCCTGGACCATCCGCAACCGCGTGAACGATGGCAAGGACAAATCGTGGTGGGGGGAGGGCTATGCCGGCGTGTGCCAGAAGCCCTACCAGTTCAGTTGCTGGAACAGGAGCGACCCGAACTTTGCCTCCCTGAGTGGCGCCAAGCCGATTCCGTTCCGTGAGCTCGCACAGGCGCGGATTGCCGCTGACCAGGTGATCGATGGAAAGGTGCCGGATCCCACCGGAGGTGCCACGCACTACTACGCGACTACCATGCCCAAGCCGCCGGCCTGGGTAAAAGGCGCCAAGGAGACGTTGAAGCTCGGCCATCACATTTTCTTTAAGGATGTGCCATGAGTCCTGGTGCATTGAAAGGCGCCCTGGCTGGCGTTCTGCTGCTGGTGCTGGCCGCCGCGGGTGGTATCTGGAAGGTGCAGGACTGGCGCTACGGAAAGCAGCTGGCCGAGCAGGTGGGGCTGCACCAGTCAGACCTCGACGCCATCAACAATGCTGCCGCCACCGCGCAACGGACCGAGCAGGACAAACGTCTCGCCCTCGAGCAGCGGCTGTCGGCCAGCGAACAAACCCATTACAAGGAACTGAGCGATGCTCAAACGAAACAGGCTCGCCTGCGCGATCGCCTTGCCACTGCTGATTTGCGGCTGTCAGTCCTCCTCGACAGCACGGATTCAGCCAGTGGCTGTTCAGTGCCAGCCGGTACCGGCGCCGGCGGCGTGGTTCATGGAGGAACGCGCGCCCGACTTGACCCAGCGCATGCTCAACGAATTGTCGCCATCACCGACGCCGGCGACCAAGGACTGATCGCGCTGGGGGCGTGCCAGGCGTACGCACGGGAGGTGTCTCGCTAGGGCGTTGAATACTAATCGTTGCAGGTCGGTATTGGCATGTTATTTTGCCGATGTGTAGATTGTCCATTTGTACGATTTGTAAGTTCATCGGGGAGCATCGGATGTATCGCCAGGAATTAATAGAAATTTCTAACGAGCTATTTAGGTGCGAGCGTCCGTTTCGGCACGGGAAGGTATCGATTAACGTTCCTGATCACTTAATAAAGAAAATGCAGGATCTGCCGCCAATAAAAGAAATTATCAAAAATAGCGTGAATTTAGGAACCGCATCGAGATCTGTAGGGGTGAGCGTTGTCGCCGAGTTGCTTGTAATCGGAGCACTGAATAATGGCATTGAAAAGACGGTTGACTCCTTAATTGATTATGTAAGTCAAGATTACACCCCTTGCGTACAAGTTTTGATGTTGCGAGGAATTAAAGTTGTTCGTTCTGTAGAGCTGTTTGATGGTGTCTTTATTGCCAAGCCTGAAGATGTTCCGTCGTTACCGCTGATTCGACATCTTAATGATTATAAATTACGGTTGCATACAGGAAATTTTGGCGTGATGTCACCCTTCAATGACTATCAGTCTGATGATCCGCCAGACTCTGTTATTTACAAGGTGATTAATGCTAAGCCAAAGTTTTTTCCTTTTGATGCTGACTTGAATAAGTTTGAAGTTGAAGCGAAAAAATATTTTATTGTGGGAACAATCTCAAATTTACTTCCGTTGATTTTTCCAGAAAACTCAATTCGCCATAGTTACTATTCTGGGGCACTTAGAAATTCATTTTTAGAGTCACTTGATCTATGCTCTTGGTCATCATCGGGGTGGGCTGATTTAGGGGTTGGATCTCGGGAGGCTACAGATGAAGATTTGGAAAGTTTCCGAAATATCCTGTCTAAATACTTAGCTCTAAGTGATGATCGGCGCTCAAAACTCGATGTTCCTTTGCATAGGCTCAGGGAGGCTGCCAGGCATCATAATCCAGTAGATAGGGCGATAGATTTAGGTGTCGCTTTAGAGGCTCTGCTTTTGCGTGACCAGCCTGATCAAACACAGCTCGCTCTTCAGTTTAGACTGCGCGGGTCGTGGCTGTTGGGAAAGGATTTAGATGAGCGTAAGAAAATATACAAGCTTCTCAGGGATGTGTACACCTATAGATCGACTGCGGCGCACACAGGCAAACTAACTTCAAAAATAAAAGAACATGAGTATGCCTGCGGGAGACTTACTGAAGGGCTTAAGTTGTGCGCAGATGCTATCAAGGCTGTTATAAATGCAGGAAATATTAACTGGGAGGACTTATTGCTAGGAATGGATAATGGTGACGAGGCTTAAAGGTTGAAGTCAAATAGTAAATTACTGTTTTGGTGTCGAGATTTACGTACCATTTTTGTACCAATTGTAGGGGGGCATGCCCCTGAAGCCCTTTAACCCCCAGTCCAAAAACGCCAGCAAACTCGCGCATGTACTTCAGAGCTATCGGCTCTGCCGCTTCTCCCTGAGCAGGCGCTGGTTTTCCTCGAACAGGTGCGAGTTCTGATGTTTAACGTTCGCCAAGGCGCGGAGCTCACTGGAGAGTTCGGTTACTTGAGCATGCCCTCGAGCCACATCGGCCATGGCATCGGAAAGCTGCACTCGAAGCGTATTGCACTCCTTGGTCGCTTCGGCGTGCATCTCGACGAGTTTGAAGATGTTCTGTCGGGCCTGGCGAAGCTGCAGGGTCAGTTCCTCGACTTCGTTCTCGATCATCCGGAGTTGATGCCGGCAGGTTTCAAGCGATGTCGGGCAGCCGAGCCAATCGCTGGTGTCTTCGATTTCGTACTGTTCCACGGTCACACCTTACGTATACTGGTGTTATATACAGTAGTTGAGGTGTCGCGATCAGGCGAGAGGAAGGCGACGAACTGCTGGGTCGGCATTTCGGCTTCGTAATTTCATCAACGTAAAAAGAGCGACCGGATTGGATGCGTCAACATCCAGCCCGGCCGCCGTTCCCGCAGATGGTCCCTGCAAGCCCGGCCTAGGCTCTTGCTCCGTGCACAAAGCGCGGCGAGCCTAGCACCTGTTTATATATACAGTAAAGGTCTTGCACTCTATGTCCACACCAATCATCCCTTGGATGGGCGGCAAACGCCGCCTGGCCGACCGTCTCATCCCCCTTTTTCCGCCTCACGAATGCTATGTCGAAGTCTTTGCCGGCGGAGCCGCGCTGTACTTCATGCGCCCCCAGGCCGCGCCTGTTGAAGTCCTCAACGACATTAATGGCGACCTGGTGACGCTCTACCGCGTCGTGCAGAACCACCTCGAAGAGTTCGTGCGCCAGTTCAAATGGGCGCTCAGTTCGCGCCAGGTGTTCGAGTGGCAGAAGATGACCCGTCCTGAAACCCTCACGGACATCCAGCGCGCGGCCCGATTTTTCTACCTGCAGCATCATGCCTTCGCCGGTAAAGTCACCGGGCAGACTTTCGGTACCGCGACCACCGGCCCGGCCATCAACCTGCTGCGGATCGAGGAAAACCTCTCAGCTGCCTGGCAACGGTTGTCTGGCACCTACGTCGAAAACTTACCCTGGCTCGAATGCGCGGAACGCTACGATCGTGCCCATACCTTTCACTACATGGACCCGCCGTACTGGCAGACGGTCGGATACGGCGTGGACTTTCCATTCGAGAACTACGAGCGGATGGCCGACTTCATGCGTCGCTGCAAAGGCAAGGTAATGGTCAGCATCAACGACCACCCGGACATTCGGCGGGTGTTTGAAGGGTTTCACTTCGAGACATTGGAGATCCGTTACAGCACGACGAATCAGCGACAGGTGAAAGCTGAGGTCAGCGGCGAACTGGTCATCATGAACTGGGTACCGGCATCTTTGGGTGGGCTGTTTTAGCTATCAAAGATGCTCGTTCGTGTAGTCGGGTGTTGAACACTGAACATCCGGTCGGCCGCGTAAGCCTCGGCGAGCGCCAGCGAGGGTGATGTTGGTATATTAAATTAATAGATTGGGTGGTGGCGTTCGGCTATATTTTATTGAGCTGCTGTGATATTTAGATAATTTGGTGTAATTCATTGGGGGTTGCTGATGCTGTTTGATAAATTTGTTGAGCAGGTTTCAGGTTATTGGAGGCAATATTTTTCAGCGAAAAGTTTAGAGAAAGACAAAGGTCGCCTGACTTTTCCTGAGGGGCATGAAGTTCTTTTTCCTAATATGATTCTTTTTACGAATTGTTCTGGATACTATACTTGTGAGCTCCTCGGCGTTTCCGAAAAATACACTGGGCTTACCCTCAAGCGTCATAGTGAAAAATCTATTTACAGGTATCTCAGTCAGTTTGATGATGATGAGCCTGATCCTATTTTTCGAATTGATGAGTTTTCTAGAAGCGCAGGTATAACATTTTCGCAAACGTCGGACCTAGACAAGGTCGCCGAGAGGTTTCCTTGTGTTGAGCTTACCAAGTCTGCCTTGGTGCGCGAAAATGGTAGCGGAAGTTTGTTAGGTTTTGGCGAGCGGTTTCAGTATTGTATTTTAGATGAATGTCTTTTTGTTAATGTGCGTGAAGAGTACTACAGGTGCAAAAACGTACTTCATTTAATGATAGTCAAAAATAATGTTAACTCTGGCGGCTTAGAGAATATTTTTAAATTTTACATGGGGGAGAAAGAAGTTCATGGCATGCATTGCGTGCCAACTGAGGATGTACAAAGGCAGTTGGTAGCGGGGCAACTGCAAAATCTATTTTTGTTGCGGGGATTGCATGAGACAACGTTGGGTGAATTTTTTCGCCTTCATCCGGAGGTCGTGCATGGAGCCTTTAAAACAACGAATTTTCTTTATGAGCCTTTTCTTAATTGGATTGAGCATGATGGTACTTGCGAAGACGTCGCTATAAATCCTGATCTTTTGGTAAGGAGAGAGGACGGTTTTTATGATATTTACGACCTAAAAACTGCCTTGGTTGATAAGCAGAATGTGACAAAGGGTGGGCGGAAACGTCGAAGATTTATTGATTATGTTGAAGAAGGGGTAGCTCAACTTGCAAATTATCGAGAATATTTTACCTATCCTGAAAATGCCAAGTTTGCTAGAGAGAAGTATCAGATTGAGGTTAATGCGCCAAACTTAGTATTGGTGGTGGGTAATTGGGATAATTCAGATAGTGACGAAGTGTTCCAAGCGTGTCGTCGTTATCCAGATGTTAAAATTATAGATTACGATACGCTTTGCCATCTTTTTCTGGGGGCGACCGCAGACAAGCGTCAATAACAATGTCGGCCATGCCATATTTTTCATACCAAATATGGCAATGGTGCGATCCACACGGTCCGCACGTGGTGCTTGTTCTGCACTCGGCATAGACTTCGTTTCTGGTCGCTTTGCGGGGCGCCACTGTATTCCTGATGGAGTCACACTTGGCATTTTTATCTTGAGGGTGAAGCGACTGATGTCGGAGGTGGATCAAATGTGGAAAGGAGGCCGCTCACTTGTCTGAAAGGCGCGCATTGCGATATTTGAGTTTATTGGCTTGAGAGCGCTGAACAGTACGCTTGATCATGTGAAAATCTTTTGACTCGCTCAAGACTCGGTTAACAACGAAAATAGGTGGCGCGGTACGCAATGAGATTGCCTTGAGTTGAGGTGTGAAAGGCTGCTTGTCAACTTTAATGTAAGCGACGGTCTCACCAAAATAGAGGCGGTATGCGTTGACACCGAACCACTTTTCACGTCTTGGATCAAGCATGGCTGTAGTGGGAATATGCTCACCTTCATCGCGCCATCGTGATAAAACGGCATCAAATACTGGAGACAGGGCAGTGGTATTAGTGTTTAGCGCTGCGCGTGCCAGAGATTCGTGAGGGCCAAGATTTACTTTTGAATAGAAAGGATGTGACGATACTGAGGCTCGCCATAGAACGGCCACTAGAAACTGAAGTAGTCGATTTTTGTCTACTTGAGAGGATTCAAATCCTAGGGTTTCGCCATTGCGCTCAAGCGGCTGAAAATATTTGTGAAATTTACTAAGTAATGCGTCGATTCCGTAGTTATCGATACCGTCAAAATTCTTCTCGCATACGTTGCACAAGATTGTATCGTCATATACACCAATTGGCGCGTGCTTTGGAAAAAAGCCAGGTTCGCTAGAAACCAGAAGTGGCTTTTCCCCATCAACTCGCAGCTCACGAAAGAAGGCTTCGGGGATCGCGTGTGCTTTGACGAGTTTGTGCTGTTGCAGACAGAGCATGCAGGTATTCATAAGAGGCCTGTGAATCAGAGTTATTGGTAACAGACGCAATTCCTGGTGAGTGAAGTTCAGGCAAGCTAGTTCGATTGTTTCTGGTCAATCGGTCGATTGCAGTCACTCGGGCGTCATCAGCACCGCGAGCGTCATCTTGATGAACTCATCATTCTTATCGATTGCCTCTAGGGCGCTGCGCACGTTGTCGGCGACCTCTGTCGAGCCATGCTGCTCGACCCAGTTCGAGAGCTCCATGATGGCGGCTTCGAGGGCAAGTTGATTTTCGTTGAGTTTGAATAGCAGGGAAGGGAGCAGATCTGCGTTTGGCACGGGTGTTTCCTCCATGAAGAGGAAAGGGTAGCAGGATGTAGACTAGCTGGAAGCGGTCTGTAGCAGCGATTTATATTCGTAGTCGTTAGGGTTCCCTAGCGCGACCGTTAACCCGAGTGGCAGCTTGGTCGGGGATGGGGCAAAAATGGGGCAAACGCACGATAGCTGAGCTTCCAATGATGGCTTGGCGAGGAGTGATGTCGGTCAGGCTGAATTCGGAACGCTCAGTTTTCAACATTGGTGGTACAAAATTGGTACGCATTGGATCTATTGTGGCACGCTAGCCTTTCTGCTTGTTGGAAAGTAATTCCCACCTTATCGCACGCTATTTGGCCGGAAGACATGATGTTTGACCCATATATTTCAATACTTGAATCACTGCTTAAGGCTTGGAAGCGTGATGACAAGCACGTACGGGCAGCACTGAGATTAGCAGTTGCCTTAACGGCAGTCGGGATACCTATAGCGGTGCTTGGTGAATCAGGAGGTCTTGACAAAGTCATCGCTCAGAGAGTCGCTGCTACGCTTCTCGTGCTAACAGGGCTCATTGGCTGTGGTGTTGTGGCCTATCAGACGCTAATCGACCGAGAGGCTCGAGAGCAAATAATCGAAACCGTAGAGCGGCGTGTTCGAGAACACCCCGAGAAACCACAGCTGGCTTGGGATCTCGCGCGAGTCAAACTCGAAAGCTATCTGGATCGTAACCTTAGTCAGGTCCAATCAATTTATTGGCTGACCTTAGTCGTTATGCTCTGTGGCTTTGCGTTCGTGAGCTATGGGCTATTTCAAGCATCTCAGAACCCAGAAAAACTACCTGTTTCCATCGTGGCCGCTGCGTCCGGTGTACTTATCAGTTTTATTGGTGGCTCGTTTCTTCTGATCTATCGATCAATTTTGGCTCAATCAAAGGAGTACGTAACGGTTCTTGAGAGAATCAACGCCGTTGGTATGGCGGTCCAGGTCATTGCGACAATTCCTGAGGCCAGCGCAGAGCTTAAGAGTCAAACGAAGGCCGAGCTTTCAAAGCAGCTATTGAAGCTGTACGCACACTCTGCGACTCCTGGTAGCGATAAATAAATCTTTCAGGTGGCGAGCAAATCAAAGTGAAGATTGTCGGTGCTCGATTCCTTTTTACTGTTTAAATATACAGTTGTGTGGGCGCGCCATTTGACAGGAGCGGGTACAGATGAAAAGAGTTCCGCAACCACAATAGAGACGCTTGATCTGACTGGGTTACAGCTCTTTAAAAATCAGTAGCTTGCGGAACGCATCGCATGCTAACCTACTGATCTGCTTAGCTTTGTTAGTGGATTGCAAATCCGCCTACGCCGGTTCGATTCCGACCTCGGCCTCCACTAATAAACAAGCTCCGTAGATCTATGATTTACGGAGCTTTTTTATTTGCAGTAGCCTGCAAGATTTAGTCTTGAAAAGGGTATTTGCGAACTTGCTTCACCGGGGCGGGATGTATATATTTCCACCTCTGCTGCACAGGCGTCAGAACTGCCAGATCGTTATGTGGCAAAAACCTGGACGCTTCACCGCGCTACCGCCCGAATGGCGAAACTGGTAGACGCATGGGACTTAAAATCCCCCGCTCGTAAGGGCGTGCCGGTTCGATTCCGGCTTCGGGCACCATTTAAAATCAAGGGTTTGCGGGCGAAAGCTGATGCAAACCCTTGTTTGTTTCCGGTTCGCAATTTTAGATTTGGTTCGCAATTCACTTAGTTGGCGAGACTTTTTTGCCAATTCGGTTGCGGATGTACTGCTCGGTCATAACTACGGTCGTATGCCCAAGTTGATCTCTGGCCTGCAAAATGTCGCCGCTTGATTCCGCCTTGTCCGTACCGGCTTTGGCGCGTAAATCACGCATTTGAAACTCGGACTTCGCAACACCAGCCGCTTCCCTGGCCAAGTCAAATCTCCCTCGCAGCATTGCCACCGACATTGGTGTGCCATCCTCTGTAACGATCAGCCGTGTTGAGCGGACCTTATGTTCTGACTTTCGGTACATGATCCGATCAATCAAAATCTTAAGTTCTCCTGTGATCTCAATCCGCCGTTTGGCGTTTGTTTTCCCCTGCAGCACCCAGATTTGCCCGTCGCGAACATCTCGTTCGTCCATTAAGCGTGTGTCTGTGACCCGCTGACCGGTGAGGTAGGCAAGATCCATTGCATCCTGAAGGCCGCTATCTGCCTTCTCATACACTCGTTTGAACAGCGCGTCCTCGATGTAGATGTCTCTACCTGTTTCCTTGTTGCCCTTAATCCCAGCACATGGGTTGGCCAGAGCCGTATATCCAACGTCCCTGGCGAAGTTCCAGATCGCGCTGAGCAGGGCCTTTTCGCGGTTAGCTCGAACCGGTGCGGCCTTGCGCCATGTCAGGTACTGGCGGACGTGCAGTGGCTGGATTGTTTCGAGGGGGGCTGGTGGGTCATCGAAAAATGACATCAAGTTCTTCAGCTCCCTGATATTGTCCTTCTGTGTCGCCGGCTTTTTCGTTGGCACAACGTCGATCATGTATTTTTCGGCCACATACCTGAACGTGATCACTTTGGCGACTAAGGCAGTCGCTGTGCGGTCACGCTCAAGTTTGGCGTATTCCATGATCGCCAGGCCGTAATCGCTACCCAGTGCGATCTCTTTCCGGTCCTTTCCGCCTATCTCGTAGTAATAGAAAACCCGGCCGCTGGCTTTTTTCCGCTCTCGCAGTCGGGCAATTGAGCCCGGTTTACTTGGTCGTCGTCCCATGTCAGCTAGCCTTGCGTGGTTTCCATTCTAATTTTTCTGCTTCAAATATTCCGACCGCTGTTACGGCCATTGCGGTGACGCTTGGCCAGCCATTCACCTTGATGGTGTGCCTGACGCCGTTTTTCTTCAGGTTGAGGATTTGTCCTGCCTTAGTCCGCGCGCCCGTGAGCTCGCAAACCTCCTCGTGGGAAAGAAACTGGATGTTCATGAGCTGCTCCATGCCGTGCGTGGCGGCAGAGGGTGGGGGTGGGTCAGATGATGGCGGTTAGCGTTTGGCTGCTATTGGCATGAGTGGTAGTCAGATACATGACAGGTCGACTTGGCGGCCGGATGATGTTCAACGCTTGGACAAACTTCTCGCACGACACCTCATCAGTGCCAGGGAGGATGGTGGTGCAGAACAGCTCTCGCTTATCGTCGTCCTCAAGCTGAGCGGAAAGCAGTAGGGCGATCTCATGCTCTCGGCAGATCGCGATGATCTTTTGGACCAGCGGGCTGATTTGTTCGTCGTACAAGTTTTCTTTGGTCATGAGGATTCCTCGCCCGCCGTTCACCGGCAGGCTGGTAAGTGGATTGTGAAATCAGATGAGGGGCGTCAGGCGAGCTGATCGGGTGCGCTAAGGTTTATTGGTCCGCCTCACCAGTTGCGTTACACACACTCTCCCCTGAGGTAACTGGTGGGGTGGACCCTTACTTCAATGCCGTGGCCCCGCGCTGGCGAAAGTTTGAAGCTGTGATGCAATATCTTGGTTTGTGGGTTAATGTCGAACAGCTCACCCCGTAGGGGCGACGTTCGCACGATGCTCCCTCGGGCAACTGGGCGGGGTGGGCTCTTTCTCTTCGCTGCAATCTTCGCTGACCGGGCTTTCTGATCTACTGCCACGGCCTGCCTCTTCAATTCTGTGGGCCGGCAGATCCAGCCATGTCTGTCGCCGGCGCTGGCGCACCTGGTTGCTGATGCTTCTCATGCTGCCCTCTGCTGATTCCAGACTCCCACGGCGTCGAACACCTGGGCGGCTTGTTCTTCAGTCAGCGATATTTCGGCGGGAATGGCGATCCAGCCCGAAGCAATCCGATGATTCGGATTGCTCTCGGCGACCAGGTCTTTGTAGGTCTCCTCGATCACTTTTTCGAGGTGCGCGGCCAGATAGTTGCCTTGGGGAGCAACCTCTACTGATTTAGTGTAGCGGTGCCCTTGTTGATCGCGACACTGGACGCTGACATAGATCGTCCAGCGGTGGGCAATGTCGCAGACTGCTTCTGCCATGCGCTGCCCTGGCGGGATGCTCTTGCAGCTCTTTCTGTTGATCATCCCTTGGCGTCCGCTGGGGTCGATGTGGACCACCGCGACGTGATTGGCATTGAGCAGTGCCCGGCTCGCTCGCTCTAACCGGGTACGCATGTTATTGGGCTTTCGCTTTTTCATAGCGTCACTGCAATCTGGCGATTGGCTTTTGCTTCAAACTGCATGGCAAGGTCGTGAGCGGCCTTGTAGGTACCACTGAAGGCGCAAGTCTTGCCTGTGGTGAGGTCTTTAATCTGGTACATGCCGAAGCTTCCGCCGGCGATTTGGTAGCGCACCGGTTTGGCTGGGGTTGGTCGTCCAATACGGGCGAAGTACCCGACCCGGACGGCACTTGATTGTTGCAGCGGCACACCGAGGTCATCGATGCGCTCTTGAAATGATGGATGCATGGTCGATCCCTCGGAATAGGTTAGATGTATTCATCAGCACTCCGACCACCTGCTGGTGGCGATTGGGTAGGGAAGGGGGGCTGATTGATAAATGGCAGGCGTAAAAAAGCCCGATCTGAACCGGGCATTGTTTGCGTCACAAAGACCTGCTTAAGTGATCGTAGGTGTTGCCATTGCGGACTTCGACAAACCCGCCTGAATGCGCTGTGTGATTTCTTCTCGATGCACCTGGACATCCTTTGGTGCGCTAGTTCCGATACGTACCTGTTTGCCGCTAACACCCAGCACTGTGATCGTGATGTTGTTGCCTATGTTGATGCTTTCGCCTTCTTTGCGAGTCAAAATCAGCATTGTCCATTTCCTTGCGTGAGTGGGTTTCCCAATGCCGCCTTGCAAGAAGCGGCATCAGTGAAATGTCACTGCATTACGCGGATTTCATTGCGAGGGAACCACGCCCCGTCAACCAGAACCATGCAGCCAACAAACGCGGCGTAGCGGGTGTCTCGGTCAGTCTGGAAGCCGTAGTAGGAGCAAGTGGCCCGAGAGGCAAGACTGCTCAGCAACATGCCACCCAGGATCAGTGCCAGCAGGATTAACAGAACCTTTGTCGCGTACTTCACGCCTCGATACCGTAGTCAGCCAGGCGCAGGCCGAAGTGCATGCTTATTTCCTTCAGCACCACAAACTCTGCTGGCTCGATCAGGCCGTCAGCCTGGGCAATGGCAAGAATGTTGACGAAGGCTTCCTCCGCATCGGCCGGAACGTTTTTGATGTCGGCCAGTTCGCGTTTGATCGCCAATCGGCCTACTTGAAAGTTGGCGTTCAACTGACCTGTAAAACGATTGATGGTTTCGGTGATCTCGCTGCCGAAGTGCGTCAAATTCGGGTTAGAGCGAATCAACTCATCCAGCTTGGAAACCTCGCTGGCTTCAATCTCTCCGTCGGCCGCGGCAACCAATAAGCCGCCACCGACAATGGCCTGCATCAAGTCGCGGGTAACGACCTTCTTCATTTCGGCCTGGGCGTTACCGACTTGTTTTCCGAAGAGTTTTTTCATTCCGAACATGGTGTTTTCTCATTGCAGGGGAGGGGGATTTCCCACATAGCCCTGCTGCCAAGGCTATGAAGTGAAATCTGATCGGGCTGTCAGCGGGGCCCAGATACGGCGCACTTAGGTAGGTGTCGCCCACGCCGGGTGCGTTAGTCTTTTTGCAGCTGACAGCTTTGAATCGATCGGGTTGTTAAAGAGCGGCGGGTGGCCCCGTATTGCCGCCGCGATTCACTGCGGCGGACAAATATTGCCGCCGGGGATATTTAAAGTCAATGCCGCCGGAGATATAAATCCGCGCTATGAAAAAAGGCCCGTGCTGGTCGGGCTGGCTTTGGGCTAGATATTTGCGGGGAGGTCCCAAGAGATACGCGCGGCGCAGTCATCTTCTTGACGCACTAGTACGTGCTCGGTTTCTGCTATCTCTTCAAGGAGCCGTTTCCAGTCCTCAAGGCATTCATCTGCTTCCTTGCAAATGACTGCCATTTTTCGTTTTTGGGCAGCGGGGGCACTGATGATTTTTTGGATACGGAGTCCAAGAAGCTCAAACGAATTTGGCGGTGTTGGTTTGTTTTTTGGCTTTGCCATAGCACTGCTCCTTTTATGTATGGATACACAGTGAATGGCTTGAACCCTAAGCGCTAAAGATTAACGATTAAAAACAATTATTTAACAGAGAAAAGCCCGCAGTTTGCGGGCTTTAGGAGGGAGGTGTTCAAGGGAATTAGAGACAAATCGAAGGGCTCAAATTTAGATTCTGCCCAGCACCTTGCTGGGAGCAAGAATTGCCCCTACGTAATGGATTTTCTCGATATCAATCCGAGCTACTGTCAGCCGCTCGCCGTAAGCCGAGTTGATCGACATGAGGCTGACCTCTTCTTCGGTCTCGAAGAGAAGTTCTTTAACCATGCTTTGTCCATCAACGGTGGTGACCATCACATACTCACCCGGCACTAGGCGGTGATTAGGTTCGCAGACAGCGACCCACCCGCTACGGATCGCTGGTGCCATTGAGTCACCCTTGAGCCGAAGTGCGTAGGCATCCTCATCTCTGGAGTAGGTCTCAACCCAGCCAGCTGCCTGGTCAAGGCTTGTCCAATATCCCTCACTGCCGAGCTGTGCGGTGCCTTCGATATTGATTCTGCGAGGTGAGGAATAGATGGGGGGGCCAGCCTCGACATTGGATTCGAAGCTGGACTGCGCCATTTTCGCAATCTCATCAGCCAGTCGAGGGCTGAATGACTCCACGGGCTTGGAAATCAATCCGGCAATTGCGCTAGCGACTTTCGCATTCAGTGCGTTGTAGCCGTTCAGGTACGAACTGACGGAGCCCTGATTTATGCCTAGGGCATCTGCGATCTTTCCCTGAGTCAGGGCGTCACGCCGCGACTTGCCTGTGTTGAAGGCATCCACAGCCGCTTTGAGTGCCAAGCACTCTTCTTTTTCCCAGTCTTCGAGTTCGCGTTTTTTCATTCCACGATTATTCCTAGCGGCGATATTTAATCAAATGCCGCCGGGCTTGATAAAATAAATTCCGCCGGAGATACTTATTGGGTGTTTAGTAAAGGAGATCGGCGAGATGAGCCGAAAAAGTCTGGATGAGTTTGCTCGTGCACGTGGGCAAACCAACGCAGCAAATCTGCTTGGGATGTCCCAAGGGTCGCTCAACAAAGCTCTGCAGGTTGGTCGTGACATTTTTGTTACTGAACACGCAGATGGCTCTTTCACAGCTGAAGAGCTCAGACCATTCCCGGTCCAAAGCGCAAAAAGGCCGCGTCGCCGGATGCTGCCCATTTCATGAGCAAACTTTGAGCGCAACGGCGCCGAGAGAAAACTAGACGATGAAATCGCCAGTGCTAGACACCCGTCGCAAAGCAGTCATTGCCTCTGCCAATGCATTCCCTGGCGGACTTGCATACGCCTCTGACTTTCTTGGCGAAGAAAATCTCAAACGCTTCAAAAACCGGATTTACGAGTCGGCAGGTGTCAGGCCCCTCACCGACGATGAGGTCTGCACGCTTGAGACTGAAGCCAAAACCACCTTCTTGCCGGACTACATCTGCGCTATGTACGGCGGCGTATTTGTTCGTCTGCCTGAGGTTGGTGAGCTGGACAACGTAGACATGCACCAGCGCTCTTTACGTACTTCTGTGAAGCGCGGCCGCGTTGACCAGTTTCTTGCCCTAGCGCTGGAGGACGGAGAAATCACTGCAGCGGAAGCCGCAGAGATTCTGGCCTTGCACGCGAAACACTTGGCTGCCCGACACGAGGAGGTGACCGCACTGATTGAGTTGCACAAGTCGAAACGCCCAGCCCGAACGCCAAGCGGGAAGGGCTGACATGCAGTTCACGATCGCGATCAACCAAGTTAAAGCGCTGGAGTGGGGGTTGAACTCCCAACAGGCGCTGCTGTTTTCGTTTGTCTACGAGTGTCCTAGCTGGGCAAGGCCAATCAAGACCGATAACGGGATTTTCTTTGCCTTGAGCAAGGCAAAGATCGTGGAGGAATTGCCCTTGCTCACCGACAAACCAGATACCGCGTATCGACTTCTCAAAGGGCTCGAGACCGCCGGGCTGATCGAGCTATCCCACACGTCCAACATCAGTTTGTTTCGTTTGACCGAAAAGGCCAAAGAGTGGAATCGCAAGTTGGACGGGTCGGAAAAATATCCGACCTCTGATGCGTTTGAGGGTCGGAAAAAAATCCGATCTACCTCGGAAAAATCTCCGAGCAAGGTCGGAAAAATATCCGAACAGGGTCGGAAAAAAATCCGAGGAGGGTCGGAAAAATTTCCGACAAATCAGGGTACCAGTAATCAGGGTACCAATCAGGTAACCAGTAATCAGGAAAGTCAGGGCGCTAATGCGCCAGGCAAATCGTCAAGATTCGACCCGCTGGCCGCCAAACCGGAAAACGTCAGCGTCGAGGTTTGGGGCGATTGGTGCCAGCACCGCAAGGAAATCCACAAGCCCCTCACCGCTAAGAGCTGCGAACAACAGGCCAAGGCCTTGGCGAACCATCCAGCCCCCGACTCCGTTCTATCCCTTTCGATCAGCAACGGATGGACGGGGATCTTCCCCGACAAAGCAGTCATCCCCGTACCACTTCCGACCAGCCGCCATTCCGGCTTTGACACTCGCGATTACAAGGCCGGCACCAAGGAGAACGCCAATGGCACCTTCCGTCTCTAACTTCGGCGCTCACATGGACCGCAAATTCGGTGTCATCGGCCGTCAGCCAGCGAGCTGCTTCGATCATGGCGAATATTCGGCGGTCATCCTCAAGGGTGGCAACCTGTCTGGGTGTCCCGTCTGCGCGAGCAACAAGCGCGACATGCAAGAGCTCGAGCGCAAACGCTGTCAGTTTCGGATAGTTCAGCACTCAAGCGCCCGGATTCCGAAGCGTTTCGCGGAAAAGACATTCGCCGATTTCGTCGTATCGAATCCGGCCCAGCAGATTGCCTTGGATGCGTGTACCGACTATGTCGACAACTTTTCGAAGCATCGCCGGGAAGGTCGCTGCATGTTGCTGTTGGGGAAGGTCGGTACCGGCAAGACCCACCTGGCCATTGCTTCGGCCAGTCACCTGATCAACGAATGCATGGTCAAGGCGATTTACCGCACGGTGGGCACTCTCATCGGCGAGATTCGGGCGACGTTCAATGATCGCTCAGGCGAGTCCGAGGCGCACATCTTGCGGGAGGTGATTGGCGCGGACCTGCTGGTGCTCGATGAAGTTGGTGCAACCAAGCAGAGCGAGTTCGAGCTGGCCACTCTGTTCAGCATCATCAATGGTCGTTACGAGCAATGCCGTCCGACGATCATCGTCAGCAACCTGTCTCCCACCGAACTGAACGACGCCATTGGTGCGCGCTGTGTCGACCGCATCCGCGAAAACGGCTGCATTGGCGTGGCATTCGACTGGGAATCTCAACGCGGTAAGGAGGGCTTCTGATGAACGCCGCCAAGCAACAAAACGTGCTCGCCGGGCAATCGTCGCTCGCCCGCAAAGTATTTCAAGTCGTGCCAATCCAGGAGCGCTGGAGTGCTCACGATATTTTCAATTCGTTGATGGTTGCCGAAACCACGGGTGCCCAGTTTCCGGCCGTACGTCGCGGTTTGGGCGAGTTGAAGGACGCAGGTCTCATTCGTGAACCTGTTAACGGACATTTCCAGCGCACCGCCATCACCATCACGCCCCAGAGAGCACAGAGCATGTCGAAAGAAACCAAGCCGGCCGAGGCTACCACCAAGAACCCTGAGGGTAGCGCTCTGGATACATTGGCGGTGCTGTCTGGCGAGGTAATCAGCTTTGCCGAGGAGGTCGGTCAGCGCATGAAAAAGCTCGCCGCGCGTATCGAGGAAGTGGCGTTGTCCGTTGAGGCAGAGCGCGAGGTCAATGCTGAAGCGCTCGACAAATTCAAGCTCCTGCAATCTCTGCTAAAGGGGGGCTAATGGGCAAGCGCATGGGGATCAGCTTGGAGTTGCCTGATCGCCGCCTGGGTATTCCGGATCCGGCAAACTATCGGTTTGCCGTGTTCTGCTGTTCGTACAAGGTGGACTTGGGCAGCACCCCCGATCACGCATTGGCGCTGTTCGTTGACCAGGCAATGGCCGAGCGCTACGGCGCCTGGATGTGGCCCTCGACATTTGAAGTGGTCGACCTGCTTGGCAAAAGGGGCGAGGACCAATGACTGCTACTTTGAAAACCCTGACTGTGAAACTGTCTGATGCCGTCATCAAACAGCATGCCGTCGACCCGACCATTACCGAGCTGAAGGATCCTCGGCACCCGCTGCGCTTTCGTTACCGTCACGACCGTAGCAAAGGCAGTTGGCACCTGGTGCGTTTCGACAAGGGCGCCAAATGGAAAAAGGCTGCCAACTGGCCCGATGTGCCGGCGCGGGTCATGCTCGACAGCTTGCCGGTCGTACAGGCCCGGTTGTTGGCCGATCCGTCGGCTGCTGCCACGGTGGATGGTTGGGAGCGTGTCGGGCAGGTGTTGGAGTGGTATGCCGCGCGCCTGAACACCGATAACAGTTTGTCCAAAAGCCGCCGGGGATCGTCGTTGTCGGCGATCCGTTGCCAGTTGTTGCCCGCTCTGGGTGATTTGCCTTTGTGCAAACTCAATGCCGATACCTTGGACCGACACTTGGTCTGGCACATGCAGGCTGAATACAGCCTGTCCTACGTCAAGTCGGTGTTGGACGTACTTAAGGTGGTGTTTGGCGCCGCCTTAACGCTGAAAAAGATCACCGTGAATCCACTGCTTGGTGTGTCGTTCAGTCACTTCACCAAGGCCAAAATCAAGCCCAAGGGCGCGCGCTTGCGACACGTCGCCGTGGTGGACCTGCTGGCCGAATGGGGTGAAGCGTTCACCACAGAACCGGCGGCCGTGACGCTGCTGGTGTTGATGCTGACCCATGCCACGCGGATCACCGAAACCCGTCTGGCCAAGTGGAAAAACATCCACTTGGAGGCGGGGGAGTGGTTCATCCCAGCCGATGACACCAAATCCAAGCGCGACCACCTGTTGCCGTTGACCACGCAGGCCGTGGCTTTTCTGGAACGTTACCGTGCGCAGCAGCGGGCCCAGGGTTACGACGGGGCGTACCTGTTTCCGGCGACTTCACGTGCGGGGCGCCCGATTTCACGCAGCCAGGCCTTTGCCATTTTTGCCCGATTGGGAGCCGGCGAGTGGACCAGTCACGACCTGCGCAAACTGGCACCTTCCATCTGGGCCAACCTCGGTGTCGATTCACTGGTGGGAAAACTGCTACTCAACCACGCCCTGACCGAACTGGAGCGCACCTACTTTCAGGCGATGGGTGAGGTGGTAAAGCGCAACGCCCTGGAGCGGTGGCATTGCTGGCTCGACGCACAGGGTTTTGATGCATTGCAGGACAAGACAGGAGCAAGACGCGTGAGTAAGCCGGTTGCCCTGGACCCCTCAGGCTGGTTGGCCTGAAGCCGAAAACAGAAATTAATCTTACAAGAGGATTCAAACATGCATAAAGGGCAGGCGCTTGGCATTAAGAGGGAGCGAATCGATCTGGAGCCTTGCTCGATCTGCAAGCGCAAAGCGGTAGTGGCAGGAGTGTTTTATGAGCAGATTTGTACTGCTTGCAACGGCTCAGGTTGGGTTGTTTTGGGTAGCAGGTTGGTGCTTTCTTCGGACGAATTAGTCACCCAGTTGAGTTTCAAACTGCAGCAGGCTCAGCGTGAAATTGAGGTGCTTAAGCAGAGCTCGTCGATATCTGACCAGACCGAGTATCACCAAATGAACAACCGTCGCGGTGCCGGCGGCACAAATTACACAGGGGATTGAGAACATGATGATTCGAAAACCAGCGGGCCGACCTTTGGGTGATACCGAATACCTGCTGGAGCAGTGGGGATGGTGGCGGATGGATGGGGCCGGTGTCCCAACCTATATCTCTCCGACTTTTGCACTAATGCGTCAGGCGATGCCGCAAGTGTCGGCAAGCAAGAGCTATTGCATCACAGATGAATGGGCCGGAGCTATTGATAGCGCGATTGCGCGGCTCTCACATCGTGACCGACAGATGGGCGATATTATTTGGCTCTACTACGGTGCTAAATGGCCCATGCTTCGGGTTGGCAAGCACTACGGCATAAGTGAAGGGAAGACGCGGGAATTAGTGAGAGCAGGGATCGCGTGGATAGATTGTGCTGTCGATGAAATGCGAAAAGCTGCTTAAGCTATTAGCCGATTGCTGCCTGTTGCGACAGGCAGAGAACGACCCATTGCTGCCAGTCATTTGCGTCTACAAAATCAGGGGCGATTCATCTTTTATGTAGGGGGTCCAGATTGGCAAACGTCAATAACTTTAACTGCGACTTTGGGGCTTTCGTTTCTCAGTAAGTCGTCTAGCTCTGTATTGGTTATTGAGGTCGTCCCGGTTGTAGTGTTTGCCCTTCCGGCAACCAGTCAGCTTTCGAAGCGATAAAGGGCGTGCCAAGCCGATGCCTTTGGCCAATATAAATGACCTCGTTGATGCCTTCGTCTTTTGAGAATAAAAAATTATTTTTGCTCCTCTTGAATCGTTTTTCTCACATCGCTATATATTTTTGTACGCGATGCCGAAATCGGGTCGCGCCATAAATCACTTGGAGAAAACTCAGGAGATTTAGCTATGGCTAGTACCGTTTCGTTGGCCCCACTGTTCCGTCAGTCGGTAGGCTTTGATCGTTTCAACGACCTTTTTGAATCCGCGCTACGCAGCGAGGCGGCCTCGACTACCTACCCACCTCATAACGTCGAGAAGCACGGTGACGATCATTATCGAATTGTCATAGCTGCGGCGGGTCTGAGTGAGGAGGATTTGGACATTCAAGTCGAGAAGGAGGTTTTGACCATCGCCGGTGGCAAGCGAGAAAGCGATCAGGAGACGATTTACCTTCATCAGGGAATCGCTCAACGTGCATTTCGACTGTCTTTCCGTTTAGCGGATCACATTGAGGTTCAAAATGCATCGTTGTCCAATGGGCTGTTGAGCATTGATCTGCTGCGGGTTGTACCAGAGGAAGCCAAGCCTCGGCGCATCAACATTGATGGCTCGGGGAGGTCTGATCTGAAACAAATCAACTGATAGCAGCAAACGAGGCGCTCTTCGGAGCGCCTTTCTTAACTGCAGAATCGGCCAATAGAAGACATTCTCTGGCCTCTCAAAAGATATCCCACGAATATCTCCTAATTGAACGATTCCACGAGCATAGTCTAGCTTTACGAACCACCAGATTGGAGTCGATGGCCTGGCAGATCAGGATGAATCGGTCCCGATATCGTAGAGCCCATATGAGAGGCAGCTTTTGGCCGATTGTGTTGAAAAAGTCGGTTCTTCCAGACTGTCCGCATACTGACCACTGAAAACGCCTTTTTTGCGCGTAGCTACGCGAAATCTGAGCCCGGAATCCTCTGCTCAACGTAAAGATTTCAATCTCAATCGCGTACTTTTCTGCCGTTGAAACCATTGCCGACTTTTTCAACAGAATCGGCCGATAGCAGTCCGTTAGACAGTTTTATATTGCCAATCATTAGGTATTAGGCTTGCTTCAGCCCAGCTTGATTTCACCCGGCTGGGCGGCTTGAGCTACACTTTAAGGGCTGTGCTCACGAACGTTGAAAGCGGTCCAACGCAGAGCAGGGGGAGGCAATATGTCTTGGTCGGTGACGGTGGAGCGGGAAACGAAGAGGAGACTGGTACTTGAAAAGTGGTTAGAGCATGTTGCTCAAGCTACAGCTGCTGGCGAGAAACCTAATAAGCGTAAGTTTGTTATGAACTCAAAAGGCGAACCATACGAAACCAACATTACCAGCCTCAATAGTTGGATTGATAGGTACGCTATCCATTCTTCTGGCACCTCCAGGACTGGTGCAGCAAATACCAAAGAAGCCAGTAAATCTTACGCCAACTCTGTAGCTGCCCTTGAAGACGACTTCAAAACGTTTCTTACTGAGCGACGACAGCCTGAAAATCAATACCGCTTGGACTTCTGCAGAGGACAGCAGAAATTGTTACGTGTGTAGTGGTCTAATGAAACCGGACACCCATTTAGGCGAGAATGCTCGCCAGATCGAGGTGTCTGATGACCAAACAACGCCGTTCCTTTTCTGCTGAATTCAAACGCGAGGCTGCCGACCTCGTGCTCAAGCAAAACTACAGCTACATCGAAGCCAGCCGTTCACTCGGCGTCGGCGAGTCGGCCCTGCGCCGCTGGGTTGATCAGGTTCAGCAGGAGCGCCAAGGCGTCACGCCGCAGAGCAAAGCATTGACCCCGGAACAACAGAAAATTCAGGAGTTGGAAGCCCGGATCGCCCGCCTTGAACGGGAAAAATCGATATTAAAAAAGGCTACCGCGCTCTTGATGTCGGAAGATCACGAGCGTACGCGCTGATCAATCAGCTGAGCGTCCATGAGCCAGTTGATTGGCTGTGCAAGGTGTTTGAAGTCACTCGTTCGTGCTACTACGCCCAGCGCCTTAGGCGCCGCACGCCTGATGTTGAACGACTTCGGTTGCGCAGCCGGGTGAGCGAGTTGTTCACGCAAAGTCGTAGCGCTGCCGGCAGCCGCAGCATCTTGTCGCTGATGCGTGAAGACGGTGAGCAGCTCGGTCGATTCAAAGTACGCAGCTTGATGCGCGAGCTAGATTTAGTCAGTAAACAACCCGGCTCACATGCCTACAAACGAGCGACAGTAGAAAGACTCGATATCCCGAATACCTTGAACCGTGAGTTTGATGTACCAGCCCCGAATCAAGTCTGGTGCGGCGACATCACCTACATTTGGGCCCAGGGGAAATGGCATTACTTGGCGGTCGTGCTGGATCTATGCACGCGCCGGGTGGTGGGCTGGGGGTTGTCGCAAAAGCCGGACGCTGAACTGGTGATCAAGGCCCTGGATATGGCCTACGAGCAGCGTGGCAGGCCTTCGGGTCTGCTGTTTCACTCGGATCAGGGGTCGCAATACGCAAGCCGGCTATTTCGTCAGCGATTGTGGCGTTATCGCATGCGCCAGAGCATGAGTCGCCGGGGAAATTGCTGGGACAACGCGCCAATGGAGCGCGTGTTCCGCAGCTTAAAAACGGAATGGATACCGACCACGGGCTACAGAACAGCTCAAGAAGCCCAGCGTGATATCAGCCACTTCTTGATGCATCGGTATAACTGGGTTCGGCCTCACCAATTCAACGGTGGGTTGGCGCCAGCTCGGGTCGAAGAAAAACTTAACGTCGTGTCCGGGATTAGTTGACCACTACACGTGCTCTGCTGGCAGAAATTGATAGGCAGATTTTTGAGTTGGAGACCAAGCTAGCCTCGAAGCCCAAAGAGCGGCGTCAATGAGAATTACACCCGCTGGCACACCCCGTGCGACGCGATAACCCTGACCAAGTTCTACACTTGGTAGAGCGTCTAACCAGAACCCTTAAAAACGAATTTAGTCACACTCCATACATCGTTCTACCTCAGTGCATTGCTGCCTTCGCTGGTATCGAGGGCAATGAAGAGGTGCAACGCGTGGTTATGCTCGCTTTGCGTTTTGTAACGCTGCCGTGCTTGTGAAGCTGATCATCCCTACAACCGATTTGCCGTCACTCTGCCCACCGTCCGCTACTGGCCGATTGTGTTGAAAAAGTCGGCCACGGTTTCCACAGCAGAAAAGTACGCGCTTGAGATTGAAATCTTTACTTTGAGCAGAGGGTTCCGGGCCCAGATTTCGCGTAGCTGCGCGAAAAAAAGGCATTTTCAGCAGCCAGTACGAGGGATGCCTGGAAGGACCGACTTTTTCAACACAATCGGCCAATTGCTGCTTGTCGCCAAGTACAGTAAACAACCCATTGCAGCCACTCCCCAACGACTGTGATCGGGACAAGGCTACCTACCGAAAACGGCACCCATTGCGGACTGACCGATCGTCACCCGTAGGATCAAAACCAATGCAGGAGCGCAATGGTATACAACAAGCCGATGCTGAGGGTGATGATCAGGTAGACCACCACGAGCATCAGCACGTGATTCCACATGACACTGATCTCCCATAACCACGGTTTGAGGCGCGTTAGGGGCGTCTGATAAACCGAATAACGTACCACAGCATCCGTGCTGCTCCTGAATCGGCGGGCACTTCACCATGCCAAACGAACAGAACACACAGTAGTCACCGGGGTTCGGGCGTAGCAGGGTTTTGCAATTGCCACACTCGTAGAAGAACTGGCAGGCGTCCGTGGGCATGGCTTCCTGCTTGGCGAAACCGCAATGCGGGCAGGTCAACACGGATTCGAAGATGACGGTGCTAGTAGTTGCCTCGTTTGTGCACGGTGGAGGGATAATCCGCATTCGTCGTCGCCTTGGTTAACGTCTCAGGATCCGCCGATCTGTTGAGTCATCGTTTTCTCCGTTAAATCGATCTAACCTAGAGTCACTCTAACCCCGTACCCGGGTACAGAATCAAGGGGCGTGTGATGGCAACAGGGCTGAGTATCGGCATGTTGGCGGCAGCTGCCGGGGTGAACATCGAGACTATTCGCTATTACCAGCGACGCGGCTTGCTGGATGAGCCGCCAAAGCCGCTCAGCGGTTATCGGCTCTATCTACCGGAGCAGGTCAAACGGTTGTCCACGGGCGAAGCGAAACTGCTGAAGGGGCTTCAAACCGCCTTGGGCGATTGGCACGATCACTATCAGTGGTGCCAAAAGGTCCAGGTCGAGATGGATCTGCTTCCTCTTCAAACCATCTGGTCAGACTGTGCCGCGTCTGCACTGCAAAGGGCTGAGCTTCAGCTGTCTGAGGTGGTCAAGCTGCTGCCTAAATCATCGGGTAAAAAAAAGGCCACCTAAGGTGACCACGGAGTAATCGATAGCAGTGGGCAGAGTGAGACTGTCGTTTGGCTCCGTTAATGATTGCAGCAACACCTATTCCGTTGGATCAAAGCAATTCTAGGATGGCCATGGTAAACAACCATCCGATGCTGAGGGTAATAGTCAGGTAGACAACCGCGAGCATCAAAGGGTGATTCCACATGACACCAAACTCCCATAAACGTTTTTATTTTAGTGCTTGGTAAATTGGGGGCCGTGAAACTCATGAGTTCGTATGAGCAGTAAGGCAATAATTAAGCCATATGAGTGAAGGACGCTTGGATGCGCTTTTGGCCTGTAACGTTGCGTTCTTGGCTAGTGCTTTCAGACGAAAATTGTCCCCAAATTCACCCCCCAAAAAAATGAGATTCCCCGCATGTGGGGGTACGCTCGTCCAGATGGCGCCCAGCAGGATATAAGTCCTAAGTTAATGCTTTGCCGCTGGGGCACACGGCAGAACAAGGCAGATAGGAAACCCGGGGACGATTTAGCAGGCGGACAATGTTGAATGGCCTTTTTGGCCGATTGCCGACTGTCGCACAGGCCTGGCGTGCGTTATTTTCTGTACATCATGGTTAAAGCATAATGGGCAAAGTTCATGCATCCGGCGGTACGTTCAAATGCAAACGCGGTAGTCAAGTTGGGGGTAATTTCGCATATATTGCGGAAAGATCTTTTCCGCACGGGATAGACCTGCTTTTATAGCAGCGTGTGTTGCTGTGAACGCAGCGAGACGCCTTTCAAGAACCCGACCATGGAGTCGGTTTTTTGTACCCTTTTATAAGCCCTGCCATCGAGCGGGGCTTTTTCGTTTTCGGCCCTACGCCTGGCTCTTTGCTCCGAGCGGATGACAGTGACATAGAGGCCGGACCTATTCGAGGACTACAGATGAACACAGAGCATCAGGCGCTCGCCGATGTGCCCCTTTGGCTATTGGTATTGTTGAGCATGGCTGGTTTGTCTGGGGAGATGTTGAGAGCATCAGGTACTGACCTTGGACTTCGGCAGATCCTCCAGCGTGTAGCGCTGCGTTTTCTTGCGTCTGGCCTGTTGGGCATGGCTACGTTGTTGCTCGCGATGGCGCTGTGGAGCAGCTTCTATCTTGCCGCCGGCCTAGGCATCGTAATCGCGGTCATCGGTGCCGATGTAACCGGCGGTTTGTACACCCAGTTTCTGGCCAGAAAAGCTGGTATCAGATCGCATAATTCATAGCGTGATAAAGCAGCCTGGCTCGCTCAACGGACCGCCAGACAGCTACTTCTCGGCTATCGCGGAAAACTAAATGGTCAAAATCAAGATCACGCCCAACATGCTGCCCGTGTCTGAAGCGCTGCTGGAGCTGGAGAAAAAGCACATTCCGCATGTGCTTGCCTTGACCGCTACACGCTTGGCTCGGCGGGTGAAGAAGGGTGAACTGGCCGTCATGGCGCAGCGCTTGGACCGGCCAACCCGAACCACGATGAACAGCTTGTTCGTCAAAATGGCCACCAAAAGCAAGCCGGCCGAGGTGTATTTCAAGGACTCTTGGACCTCTGGCATCCCCGCTGATACCTACCTTCAGCAGACTGTCAGGGGCGGGCCACGACCGCATAAGCGCTTTGAAATGGCCTTGATCGCACGAGGCTTCATGAAGTCCAGCCAGTTCGCTATCCCCAACCCAAACGTCCTCGACAAGCATGGCAACGTTTCCCGAGGAACGATGACCCGGATCTTGTCGGGCTTGGGGGCAGCCGAAACATCGCGTGGCTATCAGGCCAATGCCTCGAACAGCAAGCGCAGTCAGCGCAAGGGCAATGCCAGGAGCTATTTCTCCGGCATCGTTGGAGGAACGGCCGGTGTGTGGGAGCGCAAAGAGACGGCGTTCGGTGATGCGATCAGGCCGATGTTTGTCTTCAGCCGGAGCGCGCCGATGTACCGCACGATCTTCCCGTTCTTCAAGATCGCCAACAACATCTGCAAGGCCAACTACAGCGCTGAGTTCCGCGATGCATTTGCCGATGCAATGGCCACTGCCAAGCCCTAACGACGAGCAAGAAAGACCGGTTTCTGGCTGGTAATGCTCGACTTGTTTGCCCAGACGAAAATTTAACGGGTCCTCCCGAGGGGGCGGGGGGCAGGGGGTAATTCGGGCCCCGCTGCTTCGCTATATATGACCCATTTTTGAATCGAGGTTGTTGTTTAGTCCATGGCCAATCCGACCATCTCCCGCGAGCCTCATTGGCTGAACAAGTCGCGCATGGCTACGAGCCTCGGCATCACGACTCAGGCCTTTGATAAATGGGGCGTGCAGCCTGTTGCGAAGATCGGCCGCGACGTCTTCTACGACGTCCGGTCGGTGCTGGATAACCGGCTCAAGCATCAGGTGACAAAAGACCAACCTGTCGACGACAACGGTGATCCGATCGATCCGCTCATTGAGTACAAACAGGCGCAGCAAAAATTGCGGCTGACAACTGAGCAGGCGGACGCTCAGGAAATGCGCAACAAGGTGAAGGCCAAGAAGCTGGTACCGGTTGATTTTTGCTTGTTCGCATTGTCTCGCCTGAGCGCAAAGCTCGGGTCAACCCTCGACACCGTGCACTTGAAGGTTAAACGCAAGTGCCCCGACATCGAGGTGCGTCACCTTGAGGCGATCCAGCGCGAAGTCGCCGTGACGCGTAACGATGCGGTCGGCTTGGCTGATCTTTTGCCGGAGTTGCTTGATGAGTTTGTCGACACCTTGGATGAGGGCGCTGGTTGAGGGTGTCCGCAAGGGGCTCGCCGGGCTCTACAAAGAGCCGCCGCGCACAGCGGTTGAATGGGCCGATGAACATTTCTATCTGTCGTCAGAGTCGTCCTATCAGGAAGGTGATTGGACGACAGCGCCTTTTCAGGTTGCGATTCTCAACGCGATGGGCAACGACCTGATCCGTGAAGTCAACGTGCTGAAGTCGGCGCGGGTTGGCTACACCAAAATGCTGGTGGCCAACATGGGCTACAAGGTCCAGCACAAGAAACGCAACGTCATCGTCTGGTGCCCAACCGATGGCGACGCTGACGGCATGATGAAGCGGCACATCGAAACGATGATTCGTGACAGTCCTGTGATGCGCGCTTTGGCACCTTGGTATGGGGTGAAGCATCGCGATAATACGCTGGATGAAAAGCGCTTCGATAACGCCAAAATGCTGTGGTGCTTGGGTGGCACGGCGGCGAAAAATTACCGGGAGAAAAGCCCGGATGAAGTGATTTATGACGAGCTGTCGAAGTTCAACGCGGACATCGAGGGTGAGGGGGCCCCGACCATTCTTGGCGACAAACGCCTGGAAGGTGCCACGTTCAAAAAGTCCATACGCGGATCGACCCCGACGACAGTGGTTGTCGCCGACGCCAATGAGGAAACCTCGGGGGAGGGTTGCCAGATCACTCGGGCGGCCAATGACTCCCCACACTTTCTGCGCTTCAACATCAAGTGCCCGTGCTGCGGTACCGAGCAATACCTAAAGTGGGGTGACCCGGCTACGCCGTTCGGTATCAAGTGGGCCGTAGATGAGCTGGGTCAGGTGACCAAGGCCTGGTACCTGTGCGAGTCCGGCCATGGCTGTACCTTCGAATACCACGAAATGGTCGCGGCATCCGTCAACGGTCGTTACATCTGCGAGCGGACCGGTATCTGGACGCGTGACGGTATGGACTGGTTCACCGATGTGGACACTTCAATGCCGTCGCCGCGTTCGGTGACTTTCCATATCTGGACGGTGTACTCGGAGTTTGTGACCTGGGCTGAAGTCGTCACGGAATGGCTCAAGATCAAGAAGGATCGGGGCAAGCTCAAAACCTTCGTCAACACCACCCTGGGCGAAGCGTGGGAAGAAGACCAAGGTGAGCAGCTGGAATGGCAGCAGTTGCAAGCGCGCCGGGAGATCTACCCGCAAGTGCCGGCTAAAGCGGTTGCCCTATTCGGCGGTATTGATACCCAGGATGACCGCTATGAAGGCCGGGTCTGGGCGTTTGGCGCGGGTGAGGAAGCATGGCTGGTCCATAAGTTCGTGCTGCAAGGTGACCCGGGCAGCATCGAGCTAAGGGCTAAGGTCGGCATCGAGATCCACAAGACCTTCACCCGGGCGGATGGCACGGTGATGGGTGTGGAGCGTTGGTGTTGGGACCAGGGTGGTCACTACTGCGACGAAGTACGTGAGGAATGCATCAAACACGGCACCCAGTGGGTGATCCCTGTATTCGGTGCCTCGACCTACGGCAAGCCGATTGCGACCTGGCCGCGTAAGAAAACCAAGGTCAAAGGCGGACGTGCGTACCTGGTCGAAGTGGGTACCGACAATGCCAAAGAGCTGATTTATGGCCGTCTCAAGATGCAGCCGGACGGTTCGGGCGTGCCTGTGCCTGGCTGTATCCACCTGCCTGCCAACGAGATGATTTGCGGCGAAGACGAATTGCGGCAACTGACCGCCGAGCGCCGCAAGTGGGTGATCGTCAAACACCAGCGCGTCCAGCGTTGGGACGCAGGCGGGCGACGAAACGAAGCGCTCGATTGCCTGGTGTACGCGTTGGCAGCGCTACGCATAACACAGCAGCGCTTTGGCATGAATCTCGACCTGCTCGCACAGCAGTTGCCGTCAGGCACTTGGGTTGTGCCGGTGAGTATCGAGCAGGAAAGCAAACCGGCCACCGTTGCCGCACCGGAATCGGCCCCGGCCCCGGTGTCTCAGGTAGAGACGGAACAATCATCCGACCAGCCCGCCGAGTCGGGTGGCTGGCTTAATACAGGGCAAGGCGCATGGCTATAACCGCTCAAGACATGGTGGACCGTTATCTGGAGGCCGAATTGGCCATCCTGCAGGGCAAAGAAATCCTCTTTAACGGTCGCAAGCTGATCATGGATGACCTGGAGGAAATCCGCGCCGGCCGATTGGAATGGGAACGCCGGCTGCGAGCACAACAGGCAGCAGTGGCGGGGCAACCGCCGTACGCCTTGGCGACATTCCGATGAACCTGCTGGATCGTGTGCTGGCCCCGGTGTTTCCCGGGCTGGTGGCTGACCGACTGCGTGCCCGTAGCACGATCATGGCCTTTGAAGCGGCGCAGGCGACCCGCACCCACCAAGCCAAAAAACAATCGGCCAGCGCGGACCGCTCGCTGCAACGTTCGGCGCGCTCTTTGCGCGAGCAGTGCCGCAAGTTGGACGAAGACCACGACATCGTCACCGGCTTGTTCGATCGCCTGGAAGAGCGGGTGGTGGGCGGCATGGGCATCGCGGTTGAGCCGTTTCCGTTGAGCTATGCCGGGGAAGTGCATTTGGAATTTGCTGCGCAGATCAAGGCCCGCTGGGCCGAGTGGTCGTTGCGCCCGGAAACGTCCGGCGAGCTGTCCCGACCGCAGATGGAGCGGCAGGTGTGCCGAACTTGGCTGCGCGATGGCGAAGCCTTGGCGCAGAAGCTCAAGGGGCGTGTGCCCAGCTATGAGCATTTGAGCGTGGTGCCCTTCGCTTTGGAGTTGCTGGAGCCGGATTACCTGCCGTGGGAATACAACGATGAAGCCAAGGGCATTGTGCAGGGTATCGAGCGCAATCAGTGGCGGCGGGTCCGGGCCTATCACTTGGTCAAGCATCACCCCGGGCATGCCGCCGGTTTCCAGCTGACTTTGACCACCAAGCGCGTGCCGGTCGAACAGATGATTCACATCGCGCACCGTAAGCGCATCGGTCAAAACCGCGGTCAACCCTTGCTGCATGCCGTGCTGATTCGCTTGGCGGACATCAAGGATTACGAGGAAAGCGAACGGGTTGCCGCACGTATCAGCGCGGCACTGGCCATGTACATCAAAAAAGGCACACCGGACGACTACACCACGCCATCGGCGGTGAATGGCCAGGCTGCCGCTGCTCGCAGCATTCCCATCGGTCCGGGCATGGTGTTCGACGGCCTGCTGCCTGGCGAGGACGTCGGCATGATCGAAAGCAATCGGCCCAACCCTTTTCTGGAAGGCTTCCGCAACGGTCAGCTCAAGGCCGTGGCCGCAGGCACCCGTGGCACCTACTCCAGTGTTGCCCGCAGTTACGACGGCACCTATTCCGCACAGCGTCAGGAGCTGGTCGAGGGGCAGGCAGGTTATGACCTGCTGCAGCACGAATTTATCGACTACTGGAGCCGCCCGGTCTATCGCGAATGGCTGCACATGGCGATTGCCAGCGGGGTGATCAAGGTGCCGGTCGACGTTGATCCGGACACGGTGTTTGGCGCGATCTACCAAGGGCCGGTGATGCCTTGGATCAACCCGATCCATGAGGCCAATGCCTGGAAAATTCTGGTCGAGGCCGGTTTTTCCGATGAATCGGAAGTGGCGCGGGCGCGGCAGCGCAATCCGCAGGAACTCAAGCGTTCCCGGGCTTCGGAAATCAAAACCAACCGGGAACAGGGACTGGTCTTTAGTTCGGACTTCTATCACGAGACCTATGGAAAATCGCAAAGCAATGAACAGCAAAACAAAACGAAGCCTGCCGATGATGAGGCCGAGGGCCTCGATAACCCCGACGAATAAGCCCGGTGAAAGCTGGTACTCGCTCCGTGCGGCGCAGCAGCGCGGGGTAGTCGAGGTGATGCTGTACGACGAGATCGGCGCGTGGGGCATTACCGCCAAACAGTTCGCCCGCGATTTGGCCGCCATCGGCGATGTGTCTCAGATCAACCTGCACATTCACTCTCCGGGCGGCGACGTGTTTGAAGGGACCACTATGTACAACCTGCTGCGCGGCCATTCGGCGCGGGTGGTGGTGTACATCGACGGTCTCGCCGCTTCGATGGCCAGCGTGATTGCCATGGCCGGGGATGAAATCAACATGCCGGCCAATGCCATGATGATGATTCACAAGCCATGGGGTGGTCAGGTAGGTGATGCCGACGCCATGCGCGAGTACGCCGACTTACTCGACAAGGTCGAGAGCACGCTGATTCAGGCGTATACGCGCAAGTCGGGCAAGGCGATCGAGGACATTCAGGCGCTGCTCAAGGCGGAAACCTGGATGGATGGCAACGAAGCGGTGGCGGCCGGTTTCGCTGACAACGTGCTTGATCCGTTCAAGGCGGCCGCCCAACTCACTTCAAAACGAATGCAGGAGTTCACCAATATGCCTACCTCGGCAAAAAATCTGTTCAATCCACGCGGTTCTGCTCCAACCCCAGCGCCCGCTCCAGCTCCAGCCCCGACACCTGCGCCGGTTGTTGATCCGGCGCCGGTTGCGCTGACCCTGGATCAGATGCGCGCCCAGGTCATGGCTGCGGATAGTGCTCGCCGTACCGCAATCAATGCCGCGTTCTGCGGCTCGCTGGTCACCAGCCACACCGAGCTGCTCAACACCTGCCTCAATGACCTGAGCTGCACGGCCGAGATGGCGCGTGAAAAACTGTTGGTCGCGCTGGGTTCGACCACCACCCCAACGAGCGGCCCCGGGCATCATGGCCACATCAGCAATGGCAATCTGGTCGGCGATTCGGTGCGCGCCTCTCTGGCGGGCCGTTTGGGTCAGGCGGAAAATCAGAAAGACAACGCCTATAACCACATGAGCCTGCGCGAGCTGGCCCGTGCCTCGCTGCATGATCGCGGCATTCTAGTGGCCACCCTTGATCCGATGGCCATGGTCGGCTTGGCGTTCACCCATGACTCCAGCGACTTCGGCAACATCCTGGTGGACAGTGCCGCCAAGTCGGTCCTGCTCGGCTGGGACGAGGCGCCGGAGACCTATCACCTGTGGACCAAAAAGGGCCGCTTGAGTGACTTCAAGGTGGCGTCCCGGGTCGGCATGGGTGCGTTTCCGAGCCTGCGTGAAGTTCGCCCAGGGGCTGAATACAAGTACATCACCACCAATGACCGTGGCGAAAAAATCCGCCTGGCAACCTACGGTGAGATGTTCAGCATCACCCGGCAGGCGATCATCAACGATGACCTCGACCAGTTGAGCACGGTGCCTTACAACATGGGTCTGGCCGCGCGCGGCACCATCGGTGATCTAGTCTATGACACGTTGATCCATTCACCGGTGATGAGCGACGGCAAAGCGCTGTTCGATGCCGAGCGCAACAACCTGTTCTCCGGTACCGGCGCCAATATGTCGATTGAGGCGCTGAGCAAGGCCAAGACCGCCATGGCCTTGCAGAAAACCGAGGTCGAGGGTGGCAAGGCTCGCACCCTGAACATTCGCCCGGCGTTTGTCCTGGTGCCGGTGGCGCTGGAAGACAAGACCAACCAACTGATTCGCTCGGCGTCGGTGCCTGGCGTCGACACTAATGCTGGCATCGACAACCCGATCCGCAATTTCGCCACGGTGATCGCCGAGCCACGCCTGGACGATGATTCGCCGGTCACCTGGTATGAGGCCGCCCGCCAAGGTGCTGACACCATCGAAGTTGCTTACCTGGACGGCGTTGAACAGCCCTACATGGAGCAACAGCAGGGCTTCACCATTGATGGTGTGACGAGCAAGGTTCGGATCGATGCCGGGGTCGCGGCGCTGGATTATCGCGGTCTGAACAAATCAGTCGGTGTCGTGCCACTTGCTAAAGCCAGCCGTTAACGGTTGAAGAGTCCCCTAAACACCCCCGCCGCGAGCGGGGTTTGTTGTTTCTGTGCAGGAGAAATGCGCATGTCCAAGAATTATTCGGGTCCCGGCAGCACGCTGACTTTTGTGGCGCCAGACGGTGGCGCGATGGCGGGGGTGCCGTTGGTGCTGGTTGATACGGTGGTCATCCCGATCGCCAGTGGTGTGGCGGGTGATGTCTTGGTCGGCCATCTCGACGGCGTCTGGCGCCTGCCTGCCGATGCAGCGCTGCTGCAGGGGCAAAAGGTGGCTCTGCAAGCCGGCGTGCTGGTTGATCCGCTCACGGCTACTGGTGACACGGTGCCCTTCGGCAAGCTGATGAGTGCTCCGGTCGGCGGTATTGCCGAAGCGTTGTTGATTCAGTGACCACGCTGGGCCGCTTTCGTGACGTCACAGCCCGGATGGATGCAGTGCTGGTCGATCGCCTCGGCGATCGCGCCATCAAGCCGGACGGCCTACCGTTGTCCGGTGCGTTCTTCTCGCCCTTTGTCGGTGCGGATGTCGGCGGTAAATCGAAAAGCGTGCGCCTGGGCAATGCCATCGTGACGGATAACGTTCTGGCACCCACCTTCACCGCTCGCGTGGTGGAGGCGGTGGGCATCGAGAAAGACTCCTTTCTTACCATCGATCTACCGGCGGAGCAGGGCGGTGGTCGCTACAAGGTCAGCAAGCGCGAGCCGGACGGCGCCGGCATGGTCACTTTCATACTGAGTTTGAACAATGGATGAGCTGACGATCTTACACAATGCGATCGAGGCGACATTCCGCGCCGGCTTGCCGTCGGTGGTGAGCGTCGAGGCGTTTCCCGAGCTGAATGCTGAAGTCGGTCTGCCGGCGGTGTTGTTCGCCCTGACGGAAATCGGCGAAGCACCCGACAATGGCAGCGGCAAAACTTCCCTGAGCGGCCGCTTTCAGGTGTGCATCATGGTCGATTCCACAATCAGCAAAGCGGCCTTGCAGGCTGCCATTCTGGCCGCAGAGATCAGCAAGATTTTGCGTGGGCAGTATTGGGGGCTGGACTTTGTCGAAGAGGTGCAGGAGGTGCGTGCATTCCCGGACGACTCGATGCCGGAGCTGGCGCAATTTGTGGTGTGGATTGTTGAGTGGAAGCAGATATTCCAGATCGGTGAAACCGAATGGTTATGGCCAGTCGAGCCGCCGGGTTCTCTGTACCTGAACGTCGATGGCTGCACCGGTACCGGCAATGAAGATCACTACTTTCAACCGGAGGATCTGGCATGGGATACGCCAGCGCCGAACACGACCGGATGATAGCCGCCATGCTGCTGCCCTGCGTGGTGGTCGGCGTAGATCTGATGGCCGGGCGGGTGCGGGTCAAGGCCGGAACCTGGGTCAGTGCCTGGGTGCGCTGGCATAGCTTGGCCGCCGGTAAGGCCCTTCATTGGCGTGCGCCGAGTACGGGGGAGCAGGGCGTGCTGTTCAGCCCCAGCGGTGATCCGGCCATGGGCACCTTTATCCCGGGGTTGTATGGCAACGCCGGGACGCCACCGGACAACCGCGAGCACGTCGAGGCCTGGCATTTCGACGATGGCGGCTCACTGGTCTACGACTGGGAAGCCGGCAGCTACAGCATTGCGCTGCCCGAGGGCAGTCGCGCGACTATCACGGTCGGTGGCTCGCAGTTTGAAGTGACGCCGGATCAAGTGCGGGTGACGGCCAGCCAAATCACCCTGGCGGGTGAGGTGGCTATCGACGGATCGCTGAGCGTGTCCGGCGACATCAGCGGTGCCGGCACGATCATGGATGCCGGCGGTAACAGCAGCAACCACTCGCATTGAGTGCACATTCACTTTGAGCCCGCCGCGCGCGGGCTTTTTCATGTCTGGAGAAAAGCATGACGAGTAAAACCAAGGCCGTTCCCGCCGCCACGGATGCACCCGAGCCGGCCACGCTGAGCATCTTTCGCGACACGCTGTACACCTCGCGGGTGCTGATCCTGCTGGACGCCGGGCGCACCTTGAAAGTGGAAAAGGGTCAGGTCGCGGTGGCATCGGATGACACGGTCGCGCTCGAGTATTTGCATGGCCGCAAGGATTTTGTTGCGGTCGAGGGCTGATCCCATGATCGGGATGATCGGACTGGACCGCCGCACCGGCCAACTCATTTCCGGCCTCGATCACCTGCGCCAGTCCATCGAGGACATCTTGTCCACGCCCTTGGGCAGCCGGCGCATGCGCCCGGAGTACGGCAGCAAGCTGCGGCGCTTTGTCGACCTGCCGGTCAATGACGGCTGGAAAAGTGCGGTGCAGGCGGAGGTGGCCAGCACCCTGGGTCGCTGGGAGCCGCGGCTGAAACTCGGACGTGTGCGCGCCGTGGCCATTCTCGACGGGCGTATCACCTTTGAGCTGACTGGGCAGTACCTGGGCAGCGACGTGACTTTGGAGGTGTCCGCATGACCATGGAACTGGCGGCCCTGCCGCCGCCGCAAGTGCTCGAAGACCTCGACTTCGAGGTCGTCTACCAGGAGAAGTTGGAAGCCTTCCGTCTGAGCATGGGCGACAACTGGAGCGCGGAGCTGGAGAGCGACCCAGTGCTCAAGCTGATCGAGCAGGCCGCGTATGGCGCCTTGCAGAACCGGGCGCGGGTCAACGACGCGGGCAAGGCGTTGCTTTTGGCCCACGCCGAGCGGGCCGACCTCGATCACCTGGCCGCCAACGTCAACCTGCAACGCCTGGTGATTCAGGCCGGAGATCCGAGCACGGTGCCACCGACGCCGCAGGTGCTCGAAGAGGACGATGCCCTGCGTGAGCGGGTGCAGATGTCGTATGAGGGGCTGACCACGGCGGGACCGCGAAACAGCTACATCCTGCATGCGCGCAACGCCTCGGGCCTGGTTGCCGATGCCACGGCGGAAAGTCCATCACCCGCCGTGGTGGTGGTCACCGTGCTCAGTCTGGAAGGCAGCGGCGCCGCCTCGCCGGAACTGCTGGAAGAGGTCCGGCTGCACCTAAATGACGAAGACGTGCGGCCGGTGGCCGACCGCCTCACGGTGCAGAGCGCTATGGTCATCGACTACCACATTGAAGCGGTGCTGTACCCGCAGGCTCCGGGGCCCGAAAACGAAGCCTACCTGGCCGAAAGCCAGAAACGTCTGAGCGAGTGGATCAACCCACGCCGTCGCCTCGGTCTGGAAGTGGCGCGCTCGGGGATCGATGCGCAGTTGCACATTCCCGGCATCGCCAGGGTAGAGCTGCTGGGCTGGACCGATATCAAGCCTAGCAAGGCCGAGGCCGCGTATTGCACCGGCTACGCCGTGACGCTGGGGGCCTGACATGAGCAGTCAGTTGCCCCTCAACAGCACGCCGCTGGAGCTGGCTGTGGAAGCGGCCAATTACGAAAACACACTGATTCCGCTGCGCAGTTTGTACAACGCCGACACCTGCCCGGAACACTTGTTGCCGTACCTAGCGTCGGCCTGGTCGGTGGACCGCTGGAACAATAACTGGACGCAGGAGGCCAAGCGCACGGCGATCCGTTCGGCGTACGACGTGCATGCACGCAAAGGCACCATCGGTGCGCTGCGTCGGGTGGTCGAGCCCTTGGGCTACCTGATCGACGTGGTCGAGTGGTTCGACACCGTGCCGGAAGGCGTGCCCGGCACCTTCGCCCTAGAGGTCGGCCTGAACGATGCCGGTATCACCGAGGAACTATACGAGGAACTGGCGTGGTTGATCGACGACGCCCGTCCGGTCAGCCGGCAAATGACCAACCTGGCGCTCAGCCTGCAGACCGAGGGGGTGCTGGGCATTGCCGTGTGCGTGCAAGAAGGTGAGGAGATCGACGTGTACCCGCCGGCCCCGAAAGACATCGACGTGACCGGCACTTTTGGCCCGGCGCTCTGCGTCGATGAAACCGATACTTTGGACGTTTATCCCTATGATTGATAAAACCAGTCAGTTTTTTGCCATTCTCACGGCGGTCGGTGAAGCCAAGCACGCCAATGCCATTGCTATGGGCTTGGACTGGATGTTCACCGAGATGGGCTTGGGCGATGCCAACGGCACTGACCCGATTCCCGATCGCCTGCAGACTCAGCTGATCAACGAATGGCGCCGGGCGCCGATCAACCAGATCCGGGTCGATCCGGCCAATCCCAACACGGTGATCACTGAGCAGATTATTCCGCCGGAAGTCGGCGGCGAATGGATTCGCGAGATCGGTCTGTACGATGTCGACGGTGATCTGGTGGCGGTGGCCAACTGCGCGCCAAGCTATAAACCATTGCTGGACCAGGGCAGTGGCAAAACCCAGGTCGTGCGGATGAATTTCATCGTCAGCAGCTCGGCGAACATCGTGCTGAAGATTGACCCGGCGGTGGTGCTGGCCACGCGTGAATACGTCGACCTGGCGATCAGTGAGGCGCTGGCCAAGCTGGATCACAAACAGTCAGCGCGGGTGGCGGCCACGGTCGCCATCACCCTGAGCAATGTGCAAACCATCGATGGCGTGGCCGTGGCCGCCGGTGATCGCGTGCTGGTGACCGCCCAGGCCGAGGCCCAGAACAACGGTGTCTACGTGGTCAGCGCCGAAGGCTGGACGCGGGCCGTCGATGCCGACAACAGCCTGGAAGTGACACCGGGGTTGTTTATCCACGTCGAGCAGGGCACGACCAACGGCGACAGCCTCTGGCAGTTGGTCACCGACGCGCCGATCACCCTCGGCACCACCGGTTTGCAGTTTGAAATGATCGCGGGCGGCAGTGGGGGCGGTGTGGGCACTTTTCGCAGTGTCACCGTCGATGCCCTTGGGCGTGTGATCGCCGGCACCAATCCGACCACCTTGGCCGGCTACGGCATCACCGATGCCCTGGCGGTGAGTGAAAACCTGGGCGATGTTGCGGATGTGGTCGAGGCTCGGAATAACCTCGGGCTGGGCACCGCCGCGACCGCTGACGTGCAGGTCCATCTGCACGATGGAACGCCTGATGCGCTGATGAAGGTCGGAGCGTTCGGCTGGGGCGGGCCCGCCTATGCGGTCAGTGATGTTGACATCGGTGGCTTGAACGCGGAGACGGCCCTCTATTTCATCAGCAATGGCATAGGGGGGCCAGGTGGCGGGATCTATGAGGGTTGGGTTCGCGTCTCGGCGATTACACCAGGTCAATATGCCTTCCAGGAGATTTATGGGAATGCCGACCACACCCTATACCGTCGGGCCTTGACTGCCGGTGTTTGGGGCGAATGGGAAAGCATCTGGGACTCAACCAATCTGGTTAAACAAACCTCTCCCCAAGATGACACGCCAGGCCGTGTATTGCTCACGGGTGCTTATGGCATCGGTCACGGGGGGATTGTCCTTCCCGACGGCACCGATCTAAACACAGTCACCACCGTGGGTATGTACCGAGTGAACCCCGGCCCGAACGTTCCAGAGGGTGGTCAATTCTCCCCCATGCTGGTTGCAGTCAGTCAAGACACCCTTTGGCAACAAATCACCAGCTATAACTCCGGTACAACCTATACCCGAGGCGCAGTTCAGACCCCAGAGGGATATGAATTCAGTGAGTGGGTAACGGGTTGGAACACTAGCAACTTTGACCCTGCTGCGTACCAGGCGGCACTGGGTTTCACTCCCGTGCAGCAAGGCGGTGGTGCGGGTCAGGAGTCGAATAAGGTCTACATTGGTTATCGACCCGCCTCGAGCGACGTGGGTTTACAGGTTGATGCAACCGACTTCGGGAAGATCTGGACCGAAAGCAATTTTGATCCTGCTTCCATATTTGCCGTCCCTATCGGCGTGCCGTTTCCATGGCCAACCGCTACGCCACCCGAGAAATGCGTGTTGATGGGGGGGCAGCCGTTCAATGTCGAGTGGTACCCGATATTGGCAGCCGTATATCCCAGCGGCTTCTTGCCAGACCTACGCGGGGAATCGATTCGTGGTCTGGACGGCGGGCGCGGAATTGACCCGGACTCCGGGCGCCCGGTATTGAGCCTTCAACTCGACACGATGCAAAACATGACGGGTGAGCTCAGGCTGCAGGACGATGATTCGATGTTGCTTGTTAACACCGCGACCGGCGTATTTACGGCTACTGGTTATACGACGGCCAATATCCCTGCTGCACCAAGCATGACTACAACGGGCTATATGTCTGCAACTTTTAATCCATCGGCAGTTGTCCGTGTGAGTACCGAAACCCGTATGCGTAACGTGGCGTACAACTACATCTGCAGGATGTACTGATGACTACTTTAGTGAATGGTTTTTTTGAAGAGAGCGGCTGGGTCGAGGCTTACACGTTCAGTGAATCCACAGGTGAATACCTCGGAAAGAACGAAATCTATGTGAGCGCTGGCTGCGGTCTGCCGGCTGGCGCAACGCTGGATGAACCACCACAAGCTCCGGAACAACAGGTGGTCGTTAGACAGCAGGATGCATGGGGTGTCGTGCCCGACTTCCGGGGCGTGGTTTTCCGCACCACTGACGGTGCCGAGGTGACGCACTCGATGCCGGGCGAGTTGCCGGCCGAGCTGACGGCTTTGCCGCGACCGAGTGCGGCCTATATTTGGGATGGTCTCGTTTGGGTGCTCGATGCCGCACGCGATCTGGCGCTACAGAGCCGGCGAGAACGATCGTGGATCGAAAATGAACTGCACTGGGCTGGCCGAGAGATCGACAAGCATCTGGATGCTGACCCGGCCGCGCTCAACACCGAACTCGCCTGGCGCACCTACCGCAATGAATTGCGGGCCTGGCCAACTTCGCCAAACTTTCCAGACAGTGATAAACGGCCGCTAAAGCCGGACGGGCAGGCCCGCACCGCGTCCTGACGCCCCGCATTGCCGGGGCGTTTTCTTTTCTATTTTGCACGTCACCGCACATCCCCACGGCCCCGCTTATGCGGGGCTTTTTCGTTTCTGGAGCATCACTCTATGAGTTTCTTTCACGGCGTCACCGTGACCCTGGTGGACACCGGCGCCCGGCATATCGCCACCCCGTCCGCGTCGATCATCGGCCTGTGCAACACCTTTACCGTGGGCCCGCCAGCCACGGCTGCAGCCAACGAATTGCTGCTGATCACCCGCGAAAGCGAAGCGGTCGCCGCCTGGGGACCGGATGCGGCGATCACCCAGGACTGCAAGGCCATTTTCAAGCGGTCCAAGGCGGTGATTGTCGCCGTCGGCGTGCCGGTGCTGGAGGATCCGGCCGAACAACTGTCGGCGATCATCGGCGGGGTTTGGGCCGACGGTAGCCGGACCGGCATGCAGGCGTTGCTCAACGGCAAAAGCAAGTTCAACGCGCAGCCACGGTTGTTGGTGACGCCGGGGTATTCGGCGACGCTGGCGGTGGCCACCGAGCTGGTGGCGCTGGGCGACAAGATGCGGGCGATGGCCCTCCTCGACGGGCCGAACACCACCGACGAAGCGGCGATCGCCTATGCCGAAAATTTCGGCAGCAAACACGCCTACATGGTCGACCCGGGCGTGCAGTTCTGGGACACCGGAACCAGCGCTACCGTCAACGCACCAGCCTCGGCCTGGACCGCCGGCCTGTTTGCCTGGACCGATGCCACCTACGGCTTCTGGGCGTCGCCGTCGAACAAGGAGTTTGTCGGCATCACCGGCACCACGCGGCCGATCGAGTTTCTCGACGGCGATGCGTCCTGCCGGGCCAACGTGCTGAACAACGCGAATATCACCACGATCATTCGTGATGACGGGTACCGGCTGTGGGGCAACCGCACACTGTCCAGTGACCCGAAATGGAAGTTCGTCACCCGCGTGCGCACGCTGGATATCGTCATGGACGCCATCCTCTACGCGCACAAGTGGGCGGTCGACCGCTCGATCACTGCGACCTACGTCAAGGACGTGACCGAAGGCCTGCAGGCGTTCATGCGCGACCTGAAGAATCAGGGCGCGATCATCAACTTCGAAGTCTATGCCGACGAAGAGCTGAACACCTCCAGCGAACTCAGCGACGGCAAGGTGTACTGGAATATCCGGTTCACCGATGTGCCGCCGGCCGAAAACCCGAACTTTCGCGTGGAGGTGACCGATCAGTGGATCACTGAAGTGCTGGACACCGCCGCCTAAGGAGGCCGCTTTATGATTCCGGAAGTGCTCTACAACACCAACCTGTTCGTCGACGGCATCAGCCTGCAAGGCGATGTGCCGAGCCTGACCCTGCCCAAATTGACCCTCAAGACTGACGAATACCGCGCGGGCGGCATGGACGCGGCGGTCGAGCTCGACATGGGTATGGAGAAGCTGGAAGCCAGCTTCCTCACCAATGGCGTGCGCCGCGAGGTGCTGAAGTTCTTCGGCCAGTCCGACCTGACCGGGTTCAACGCTTCGTTCCGCGGTGCCTTTAAGGGTCAGAAAGGTGTGGTCAAGTCGGTGGTCGCCACCCTGCGGGGCAGCCTCAAGGAAGTCGACCCGGGGGACTGGAAACCGGGTGAAAAAGGCGAGTTCAAGTACGCCGTCGCCGTGACCTATTACAAGCTGGAGATCGACGGCAGCGTGATGTTTGAAATCGATCCCCTCAACTCGATCCGCGTCATCGATGGCACCGATCAACTGGCCGCTGTGCGGTCTGCCTTGGGCATGTAAGGAATTCCACCATGAGTAACGCAAAAGACAATGTCCTGCCCAAGTGGCTGCAACTGGGCGATGGCATCGCCACCGTCCTCTTATCCAAACCGAGCGAGGCCAATGGCATCAAGGTCGACAAGCTGACCCTGCGCGAGCCGACGGTGCGTGAGATGCGCGCCGCGACCCTGCAGGGCGGAAGCAACGAAGAAGAACAGGAAATGGTCTTGTTCTGCAGCCTGGCGAGCATCGGCCGCGCGGATTTGGAGGGGCTGCTGATGCGTGATTACCGTCGTCTGCAGACCGCCTATTTTCGTCTGGGAGCAGACGACGGGGTTTAACCCCCGCCTGCAAAAGGCCCTGGCCAAACGCCTGGCTGTCGAGCTGAATTTTTCGGCGGCCGAGATTCAGGGCCTGTCGTTTTCCGAGATGGTCTGGTGGCTCACGGACTGAGCCCATCCCCCTTTGAACACAGGTACCCTGCATGGCGAACAAACTCTCGCTCGGGCTGGTGATTGGCGGTGCCGTCGATTCTTCGCTCGGCGCCGCCTTCAAGAACGTCAGCGGCGAAATGAAAAAGCTCGAGGCGCAAACCATGCGCGCCAAGGGCTTGCAGAAAGTCATCGGCGAAACCATACGCCTGCGCGATGAATGGAAAAAGGCTCACGACAGCGGCGCGGCCAACGCCGATGCCCTGCTACGCAAACTGGAGACCAACGCGAGCAGCCTGCGCAAGCAGGGGGTCGAAGTCGGCCGCCTGCGTCAGGAGTACCTGGCGCTGGGCAAGGTGGTGCGAAGCGCCGAGTTCAAGGCCAAAGGCATGGCGCAGGTGCAGGAGGGGCAGGAAAGCCTGCGTAGCGGTTTCGGCACGGCGGTGGCCGGCACCACCCTGGCTGCGGTGCCGACCAAAGTCAGTGCGGATTTTCAGGCGATCATTCGTGACATCGCGATCAAGTCCGGTACCGCCAATACTCAACAGGAAGTAAGTACCGCCCGCGACATTGTGCAGACTTCGAAAGACACCGGCATGGCCAACACCCAGGTGGCCGAGCTGGTGAACCAGTTGGTCGGTGGCGGCATGGATCTGACCGAAGCGCTGAAGTACGCCCCGGTGGCCGCCAAGTTTGCGGTCGGGCAGGGCGCGTCGGGCACCGACACGGCAAAGATGATTCTGGCGATGCAGAACAACGCCAAGATCACCGACCCGATAAAAATGGAGCAGGCCTTGGCGTCGGTCGCGTTGCTGGGCCAGCAAGGCAGCTTTGAAGCGGCCGATATGGCCAAGTGGTTTCCGGAACTTCTGGCGCAGATGGCCGGCAGCGGCATCACTGGTCAGGATGCGGTGACCCAGCTGGGCGCCATGCTGCAGGTTCAGATCAAGAGCGCCGGTAGTGCCGATGAGGCGGCGAACAACCTGAAAAACTGGATTGCGAAAATCGGTTCAGGGGAAACGGTCAAAGGTTATGCCGATGCCGGGATTGACTATCAGGGCTCGATGAATGCCGCCATTGGCAAGGGCCTGTCGACCTTTGAAGCCAGTTTTGAACTGGCTCGCCGGTACGTGGAAAAGACCGACCCGAAAAAGGCCAAACAGCTGGATCAGGGCCTGACCAAAATTAACCAGGAGACGGACCCGGCCAAGGCGCAAGCGATGGCCGATGCCCTGGCCGCGACCCTGCGCACCGGCGACGTGTTTGCCGACATGCAGGTCAAGACCGCGCTGATGGCCTACACCCAGAACAAAAAACTGTATGCGGACCTGAAAAGGGACGCTGCGGACCCCAATGGCCAGCGCAATGACATACTCGACAAAAACCTGAGCGAGCGGCGCGAGGCCTCGTCACAACGCTGGGCCGAAACCGGTCAGGCGTTCAACGATTCGCTTCGGGCTATCGGGGATGCCTTGCGTCCGGCGACAGATGCGCTGGCCACCGGGATTGGTGCGGCAGCGCGTGGATTGACCGCGTTGTCCGAGGAAACGCCCAAGGCGGTGCTGGGCTTGGCGGCACTCACTGCCGGAGCGTTGGTGCTGGGCAAGGCCTGGGCCGCACTGAAGATCGGCCGGGGGTTGGTGAACATCGCCCGTGGTTCAGCCGGTGACCGGTCCAACATCGTGCAGCGGGTGTTCGTGACCAACGCGGATGACGTTGATGACGACGGGCTGGATCGAGATCCAGGTCGAAAACGAAAAGGTGCCGGAAGTCGGGTGTCCCGCGGTTCCCGCTTTATGAAAGTTGGCGGGGCGCTGGCGGCGGTCGGCGCCGGAATTGAGGTGTTGGACACTTACCAGAACGCGACCACGCGCGATGAGAAGGCCGAAGGCTACGGCGAGGCGGCAGGTACCCTGGCTGGTGGCCTGGCGGGTGCAGCGGCCGGCGCGGCCATCGGTTCGATCATCCCACTGATTGGAACCGCGATTGGCGGAGTGATCGGTGGCATGGTCGGCGCGTGGGGCGGCGGTGACGTGGGTGCGACCATGGGCAAGGCCTTGTTTGGCGGGCCGGACACGCCGGCCAAAGCACCGATCGGCATCTTGCCCATGACCGCCGGCGAAGGGGTGGGAGCGGTCGTACGCTCGATTGAAAACGCTACCACTGTGCCGGTGACGGCGGCGGCATTGATGTCGAACACGGCGGCAAAAACACCCGAATGGCCGAAGGTTGATCAGCAATTCACCTTCGCCCCGGCTCCGGTTTTTCAGGTGCACGGCGATGTGAAAGACCCGGCGCAGTTCGTTCAGGAAATGATGCCGTACCTGCGGCGCCAGTTCGACGACTTTGCCCGGGAGGCGCGTGACCGCCAGTTGTTTGATGCGCCCCATGTGGGCTAAGGAAGTGTTATGGCGGATGAAAAAACCTACCTGGAGCACCTGCAGGGTGGCCTGAAGTACATGGTCGACGCCGGCGAAACCGGCCGCACGGACATCGAGTCAATGACCGGACCCATGAATGGCGCGCTCAATGAAATCAGCGGGGCGGCCGATGCGCTGGAAGGCTTACCCTTTCTCAGCGAGGAGCTGAGCGACAAGACCCGCCGCCTGCAAAGTGCAATCAACTCGGCGCAGGCCAAGATCGGCAAGGTGGCCAGCTACTACAACCAGACCCAGCGCGCCCTGTCTCAATTTGATGAGCACTTTTCCGCGTTGACTGAGCAGATTGGCCGCTTTGGCGCGGCGTTCAACAAGGTCGCCGGCAAGGCCAATGCCGCGCTGGGCAACATCTTCCCCTCGGAATGGTTTGCCGGCGACATGTCGCCGATTCCCGACGCGGTGAAGCCGTTCCCACACCTGCTGATCCTCTACCCACTGAAAGCCAATGAGCGGCCGTACTACTTCAACCTGGACACCGCGGCGTTTGACGAGCTGCGCCGGCAGACGGCGTTTCGCTGGGCCGCGCAGGAGCGCCTGACCCGGCGCCCGGCACAGCAGGCGGTGGGCCAGGGTGAGGAAAAAATCACGATCAAAGGCGCGATCTACCCGAGCTACAAAGGTGGGCTGAAGCAGCTGGATAGGCTGCGCAGCATCGGTGCCAAGTTGCTGCCGCTGAACCTCACCACCGGTTATGGAGAGGTGTTGGGCAACTGGTGCCTGACCAATATTGACGAAGAGCAAAGCGCGTTGCTACCCGGGGCGATCCCGCGCAAGCAGGGCTTTTCATTGGAGTTTGTCCGTTATGGCGATGACCTGCAGAACGGCTGATGGGGATCTGCTCGATACCCTGTGCCACCACTATTACGGCCACCTGAACCGCAGTGTCGAGGCAGTGTTGGCGGCCAATCAGGGCCTGGCCGATGAGCCGCAACCGTTCCGGGCCGGCGTGCTGATCACGCTGCCGGACTTGGTGGTGGAGCCGGACAGCGTCATTTCGTTGTGGGATTGATGGACTACACTGGTGTCGCTTCTTGTTTAAAACCCCTTACTTTCTTGCCCGCCTTGTGCGGGTTTTTTTTTGGAAAAAATCCATGACGCCTAATTTTCGCATCGTGGCCGACGGTGCCGACATCACTACCTTGATCAATGATCGGATGATCTCGCTGCAGCTCTCCGATCGGCCCGGGATGGCCTCGGATTCGTTTGAGCTGCGCATTGATGACCGCGACGGCGCGGTGTCGCTGCCCGTGCGTGGCGCGAGCATTGAGGTCTACCTGGGGTATGCCGGCGCCGACCTTACGCGCATGGGCCGCTACACCGTGGACGAGGTGGCGGTTTCCGGCCCGCCGGACACGCTGGTGATCAGCGGCAAGGCCAGCGACATGCGCGGCAGCGGCAAGACCACGCGCAGCGGCAGTTGGGAAGACGTCAGCCTGGCGCAGATCGTCGGTGACGTGGCCGTGCGCAATGGCTGGCAGCCGTCGTGCCCGGTCGACACCCGGGTGCCACGCATGGACCAGCTCAATGAATCCGACTTCAATTTCATCACCCGCGTGGCCAAAAAACACGACTGCACCGCCAAGGTGGCCAACGGCAAGCTGCTGGTCCTGCCGCGACAGGGTGGGCAGAGCGCCAGTGGCAAGACTTTGGCGGTCATTTCCCTGCAGCGCAGTGACGTGACCCGCTGGCAGTTTCGCTTGAGCGACCGTAGTACACACCAAGGCGTCAGCACCCAGTATCAGGACCCGGCCAGTGGAGAGTTGCTGATCTCGCACCTGGACAACCCCAACGTGCCGGAAGGCTTGCCGCCGGTGCACACCGACCGGCATCTCTACCCGGACAGAACAGCCGCTGATGAGGCAGCGAAGGCGCGTCTGGCGGCGTTCAATCGTTCCACCGCCTCGGTCCGCCTGGACCTGCCGGGCCGGACCGACCTGTTTGCCGAAAGCATGATCGAGGCACTGGGCTTCAAGTGTGGACTCGATGGCGAGTACCTCGTGGAGTCGGTCGATCACACCTTCACCCCATCCGGGTGGACGGTGTCGGTGGAGTGCAATGGCGGCAAGGAGGGCAAGGCCAAGGCCTCCGGCAAACCGCAGAAAGAGGTGCTTGAAGTGCCTGGTGGAATGCCCTAAGAGACGTAAGGACACTCAGTCGGTCGATGTGAGCGTTGCATGGTGACCCGAACACCTGTCACTTCATGGCGTTCGGGGATTGCGGGTAAAGGTTAAACGGTATCCGAAATTTTGATGCCCATAATCTCCATTGTGAGATGAGGTGCACCGACAACCGAGCCTTTGAGCTCAATTGTTCCAGCTTCATAATTCACCGTTCCGGCAGCATTCAATGTGTAGCTGTCTATTCTTACTACGTTGGTATTTCCGTCTAGCCATTTACTAATTTTAAATTGAGACTTGAACGCACCTGATTGAACAGGAACATCCCCCTGATAAAGGTAGTGAGGGTCACCACCATTGGCTTTTCCATCCTTCACTACTACAAGACCACTACCGAAAGCACCCGTGTTGGCCTTGAAATTCACAGAAAAAATTCCGTTAGACATCGTGCAGACTCCTTCGCAATGACAGGGGTGAGCATAGGGTTCAACGTCATTTACGCAAGTAAGTTGAATCCAAACAGTATTACTAATCACGTAAAGGAGCGGCCAGTCTGGATGCGTCAACATTCAGCCTGGCCACCGTCCCCGCAGATTGTCCCTGCAAGTCCCGCCAAGGCTCCTGCTCTGTGCACAAAGCAGAGCGAGCCTAGCACCTGTTTATTTATACAGTAAAGGTCTTGCTATCTATGTCTTCACCTATCATCCCTTGGATGGGCGGCAAACGCCGCCTGGCCGACCGCCTCATCCCACTGTTTCCACCCCATGAATGCTACGTCGAAGTCTTTGCCGGCGGCGCCGCGCTGTATTTCATGCGACCCCAGGCTGCGCCGGTGGAAGTGCTCAATGACATCAACGGCGACCTAGTCACGCTGTATCGCGTGGTGCAGAACCATCTCGAGGAGTTCGTGCGCCAGTTCAAATGGGCGCTCAGCTCACGGCAGGTGTTCGAGTGGCAGAAAATGACACGCGTCGAAACCCTCACTGACATCCAGCGTGCCGCCCGATTCTTCTACCTGCAGCACCATGCCTTCGCCGGCAAGGTCTCCGGGCAGACCTTCGGTACCGCGACCACCACACCGTCGATCAACCTGTTGCGGATCGAGGAGAACCTCTCGGCCGCCTGGCAGCGTTTGTCCGGCACCTACGTCGAGAACTTGCCCTGGCTGGAATGCGCCGAACGCTACGACCGGGCGCATACGTTCCATTACATGGATCCGCCGTACTGGCAGACCGCCGGTTATGGCGTGGATTTTCCGTTTGAAAACTACGAGCGGATGGCCGACTTCATGCGCCGCTGTAAGGGGAAGGTGATGGTCAGCATTAACGACCACCCGGACATCCGCCGAGTGTTCGAAGGCTTTCACTTCGAGACGCTGGATATCCGCTACACCACGAGCAACCAGCGGCAGGGCAAGGCCGAGGTCAGCGGCGAATTAGTGATTATGAATTGGGAGCCCGCAGCCTTGGGAGGGCTGTTCTAGCAAGAAGGGTAATCAAGTGACTTTCCTTAAGCAGCACTGCTCTCCTGATCCAGTGATCCACGTAGACGAGATACTGGCGTTCGGCTACGCTGCTCAAAGCTACGTCGTATGGTTACCTTTTTTGACATTAACTTGAATCAGATCTTAGGTGCGGTAATGGACTATCTTTCACATGTTTTGACATTCCTTGCCGGTTTGGGCGCAGGGTGGACACTCAAGATTTTTGTGAGTAATCGATCCTCGCGAAAATCTAGAACAACGTTTGCTAATCAAACGGGAAATAGTGTTGGCGGGGATATGGCTGCTGGTGACATCAATAAAAATAACAAAGTGTAGCCTGAACCTTGTTTACGAATCAAAGTGGGAACGTCGCCAATGATATTGCTGGTGGCAATATAAGTAAAACAAGCATCAATATCATAAACTCTGCTTCGGTAGAGGAGCTTGCGTTACTATATGCAAAGCTTAAAGTTGATGGGTTGGGCGATCTGTCTGGGAATAGTTTCTGTCATAAGCTGCAGCATTACATGTCAGCCCCAACGGATGGTGATATTCGAGGGCTGGAAGCAAAACTGCGGGAAAGCGGTCGACTGGATATGCTTCACTTTGCAATGCTTCAGAAAGAAGCCGCAGCTAAGTTAGTGATGAAGTATCAATCATCTAAGAGTGCTCAACGGGTATACACCATATTACTGGATGAATTGCATACAATTTATATGCTTACCGTCACACCTGTAATTGAGGCGGGGGGAGATAGGCAGGCGGTAGACTTATGTATTAATCAGGCATTGCAAACTATCAAGGCAATGCTTGGTGAGAATTTTCTTGAGTTCACTGTAAAAGACTTGCTGGGCTTGTTATACTTTTTGGCAGGGAATTGCCATATTCGGTGGGACAAATGTTAATATATCACCCGGCCTTTGATGCTTATCATTGTGTGTTTCGGATGTTGGCAGTAATTCAGGTGGTACCAAGTCTGGAAGTTGAGAAAGCTCGGCTGTTAGATTTTTATCTTATGTTCCCATCTGCCATGAAGGATATTAGGCTTCCTGCTTCCTTGTCACACGGGCGAAAAATAGCGAAGTCTGTATCTAATGTCTATCATGACCCTCTCAATCCTCAGGTTGCGTTTCGCGATATGGCTCAGATTCAATCGTCAGCCTTGCGTAGTATTGCTGCTTCTGGATTGATAAATTTACAGCAGTTTGAAAAGGGCATGATAGAGCGTATGGATACTGCTCTACCTGCAAGCCTTCTTGAAAAAGTTTCTGCATTTTTATCAGGTCAACAAACTGTAGTGGACTTCGTCTTAAAAGAGCTTGCGTCGCTGCCTCTTCGTGGTCTAAATGGCCTTAAACATCGAACTGAATTGCTGGAATATAGATATGACGCTTCTTAAGCCATCCCTTAGAGTATGTCGCCTTGTCGTTCTTCAGGGGAGTCATCGTGCTTTTGATTGCGAATTTCATTCTGGTGTGAATGTTGTTCGAGGTCGTAATAGTTCTGGTAAAACTACAATCATGGACCTGCTGGCATATTCTTTAGGTGCTGAGAATATTAGATGGAAGCCTCAGGCACTTGAGTGTTCTAGTACTATGGTGGAGGTTGCCCTGAATGGTTCGCAAGTTACTCTGCTACGTGAAATTAGCAGCGAGACTCAGCGGCCATTATTAATATATTGGGGGCGAATCGACTTAGCCTTTGACGCAGGACCTGCTGAATGGGAACGTTATCCATTTAAGCGTTCAGAGCAAAAAATTAGTTTTTCCCAGGCGTTGTTCGGTGCGCTAGAGTTGCCCCTGGCACAAGGCCAGGGCGCGTCTAACCTTACCATGCATCAACTGCTCCGCGTTTTATATGCAGATCAACCATCTGTTCATAGCCCAATTTTTCGTATGGACACTTTCGATAGTGCGCTGACACGGGAAATGATAGGCGGGTACTTGTGCGGAGTTTATAATGATGATTTATACAGTGCGCAGCTTAGGGTGCGCGAGGTTAGTAAGGAATTAGATAAAAAAACAGCAGAGTTGCGAGGTATTTTTAGTGTCCTTGGAAGATCGGGTCAGGCTCCAGATATTGAAGCTTCAAAGAGCGCTATACCAGATTTAGAAGATAAGCGTGATGAGCTTACACGTTATATCGAGGACTTAAAAAGCACGCGGGTCATTTCGCGAAAAGAGAAAACTCAGGCTGTTTCAAAATCCGATAGCTTGCGGACTCAGTTGAACTCCGCAAAAAGATATGAGTCCACCCTAAAGGACGCTCTGGCGATCAGAGAGTTAGATATACTTGACTCTCGTTTGTTTATTGAAGAGCTGAAGCTGCGGCTAAATAATTTGGACGAGTCTAAAGAGACTCGTCAGTATTTTGGTGATGTATCTTTTCAATTTTGTCCAAGTTGCCTTGCAGAAATCAAAGTGGATGATGCTGCTCACTCATGTCATTTGTGTAAATCTACGGCAGACGGTAATGGTGATATTCAACTTTTGAGAATGCGTAACGAGTTGAGTATTCAGATTAAGGAATCATCTTCTTTGATGGTTGCCAAAGAGGCGGAAGTTCAGCAGCTTAGAAACGATATTCCTTTGGCGACTAAAGAAGTTAGGCGTCTTGAAAAGGAGTATGGGTCAGTCGCGTCCTCGTGGTCTTCTGAAATCGAGACGATATTGGAGCAGACTGGCCGCGCTTTGGGTGCTTTAGACGAAGAAATTCGACAAGCTTATGAAAAGCAAAAACTCTTTGCAGTAATTGGTGAGCTTCAAAAGAAAAGAGATGCGTTATCTAAGGAGTTCAATGAACTGAACGAATTGGTGGAATCACTTGAGGCTGGGCAGGAGTCCAGGAAGTTGGAGGTTTCAAGGGTTCTAGAAAAAAACATGATCCGTCTTCTGAAGCAGGACTTGCCGTTGCAGCTTGAGTTTATCAATCCTCACTCCGTAAGTTTTGACTTTGTTGAAAACTCTGTGTATGTAAATGGATCGCGGAATTTTTCGGAAAGTTCGGCAGTTGTTTTGCGACATGTTTTCCATTTGGCACTTTTGTCTACCAGTTTAGAACTCCCATTTATGCGGGTTCCTCGTTATCTGATGCTAGATGGTATTGATGATGGCGGTATGGAAAAAGACAGGAGTCACAACTTGCAAAAAATAATTGTTAATGAATGCAATGCATTTAAGTCTGAGTTTCAATTGATTTTTGCAACTTCTGAGATAAATCCGGAATTTGAGAATACTGATTTGGTGGTTTCTCGTTATTTCAATCCAGAAGCAAGGTCCTTAGATATTCGGTGATTGTGATGTGTTTGCTATGGGACGTTTTCGTCGGAAGCGTCCCGCGTTATTAAAGCGCCGCCAGCCGTCTAAAAAACTTTCATTCGGCTGCATCTTTAAACGATGGGGTCGTTATTCAGTTCTAACCAGCGATCCATTATATCTTTTTGTTTTCCATTAATAAAAAATCTATCGATATCTTTCAGTCGTTCATTAAGGACTCGCTGGCAGGCAAGCGCAGATCGCTCTTGATTATCACGGAACTGCAAAAGATACTCCTCACCTTTGAATATATAGTTTCCATTACCGATAAAGTCAGGCGTAGCATCAGAAATCGAATCAATACTGCACGCCAACTGGATGCGTCCTTGGGGGCTTGTATCATTCCAACTGAAACGCGGTGAGTATTGAAGCTGGGTAACAAGCGTAATTATTTTCTCAGCTGCAATATGTTGCTCATTCTGCCAGTTTCCAGATCTCCCGCCCGACTTGTACCAGCAAAACTCTTTTACGACTGAGCCATCAAGTGGATTTTTTAGCGCCTTAACGGCCCCATTCTTAAATGGGCTGTTGTGCAAGGATATCGAACGTTCGTGGATAATGTTGTCGACGAAAATTCTACATCCTTTGCCCGCCTTCTCCAGACCTACCGCCTGAGTAACTGCACTACCCAATATGAATTGGCCGATTGCTCGATTGATTTTATTTGGCTCGACGATCTCTCCATAGGAGATCCCCCCCCTTGATAGCAGTCCAACGCTAACCGAACTCCACATGAATGCACGAGCAGCGTCCATAACAGCCAGGACATTCTCGGACCAGATGTATGCACAATCAGAAAGCTGAGCGATTTTTACTTGCTTATGAGACGCACTGACTGCTGCTAAGCAGGAGCGAAATTCAGTTAGTAGCTGTCCACAGAAAAGATTTGCCGACGGAGGTGAGGAGGGGCTCATCCCCCAAGCTGTGAAATCATTCTCGCCGAGAGTGACTTGATTTTGAGTTAATGCGCCGACCCCCAGCATATCCACGAAAAAAACAGCACCTTGATATTGCTTCATACGACCCCCTCTTTCAACGCAATTCAGCAGCCCAAGGAGAGGGCTGGTTCACGAGATATTGAAATATTCAAGTGCTCACTCCGGCGCCATGAGTACTGCAAGGCTCATTTTGATAAATTCTTCGTTATTGTCGATCGTTTGCAGGGCGCCGCGAACGTTGCCGGCCACCTCCGCTGATCCTCTTTGCTCAACCCAAAGCGTCAGCTCCATGATCGCGGCTTCGAGCGCAAGTTGGTTTTCGTTGATCTTGAACAGTAGGGAAGGGAGCAGGTCTGAGTTTGGCATCACGAAATCCTCCATGAAAGAGGGGGCATCGTAGCAGCGGAAATGCAATGACACACATGGGGGATCGCAGCGGTCGGCAGGACGCCAGAGAAGGAAGAAAACGGAAAGTTTTGTAACGGTTATCAAATAGTTTTGTAACGGCTCTAAAAAACAGCACCGATTCCCAAACCCCAGAAACGACAAATCCCTCAAAAATCAGGGCTTTGTCGTATAAAGATGGCGATGGGATTCGCACTCATGGACCTGTTACAGTCGACGATTTTCAAGGCCGTTGCCTTGAAGCACTCATGCTGGTGGGTAGATTGCAGATGAGCAAATCTGAGCTGCAACTGCACCAACTGACGAGGTTCCCATGATCACCGACTTTCCACCGGCAGGGACTAGAGCCCAAGTGTAACCCGCATATGCGCCATAGCTATTTTTTCCGTTGATCTCGATACACCAAGAGTCCTTCGATTTATCTCGCGCCTCCCCACTACCATCGGAGGTAACGAAAAAAGTATCGCGAAACTTTGCGCTTTCCGGATCTTTCAGATCGTGGCTCGCCATTGTATGGGCAAGCTGAATGACATTCTCACTCATCGGATATCGATATAGTGTCATCGGTTTGGCTGGGGCAGACCGTGGCGGTGTTGAGCAGCCAGCCAGAGAGAGAATCACGAGAGAGAGGGCGAGCTTTTTCATCCAACATTCCCTTGTTTATATTTTTTGATTCGGCACCTGGGCCGCGCGATATGCCTCAGCATATCTCACCCCCAAGGTAGATCGGTAATTGTGATACTGAGTGAACGCGGTAAGTATGCAAGATCGGCATACGTTCGATTTTTGTAAAGCTTTCCTGAGTGCGTAATTTCGCGCTTGAGGGGCGGTGTTTTCTGGACCGCAATATTGTAGAGGGGTGCGGAAACATTAGGCTGCATGGCATATCAATAGGCTTGATTGCGGCCCGGAAAACTATCTGTAAGCCCCGGCCTGATTGATTTTCCCTCAGGACTTAAAATCCCCCGCTCGTAAGGGCGTGCCGGTTCGATTCCGGCTTCGGGCACCACGAATATCAAGGGCTTGCGTGAGATACCTCATGCAGGCCCTTAGTTTTTTCCGCCATCAAAAAATCTTTTCCGCAATTCGCTACTGCCCGGGCTGCATGCTCTGCAGGGAAGCGTAATTTTCGACAGGCTGCCTGAAACGGGCTTTACTGGAAAAAGTCGTGCGGATTATCGAGGGCTGCGTGTTCTCGGCAGCCGGTACTGGCTGGATGCCGGGTCCACATCTACACCCGTCGAGGTTGAGGACCAGCCCATGTCCCGGTTCCTCTGCGCCATGTTTTTCGCGTTGCTGCTGGTCGGTTGCGCCACCACGCGCATGCCCCACGACTTCAGCGAGGCGATCCCCGCCAGCGAATCGGCTTTCGGGCGCTCGATCCAGACTCAGGCTGCCGCGCATGAGGGGCGCTCGGGTTTTCGCTTGCTGCCCAACAGCAGTGAAGCCTTCCGGGCGCGCGCCGAGTTGATCCGCAATGCGCAGAAATCCGTCGATCTGCAGTACTACATTGTGCATAACGGTCTCAGCACCCGGGCACTGGTCAATGAAATGCTGCTGGCTGCCGATCGCGGCGTACGGATACGTATCCTGCTCGATGACACCGCCACCGACGGCCAGGAAGAAGTCATCGCTACCCTGGCGGTGCACCCGAACATCCATATCCGCGTCTTCAACCCTTTGCATCTGGGGCGCAGCACCGTGGTGACTCGAACCATGGGCCGTTTGCTTGATCTTTCCCAGCAGCACCGACGCATGCACAACAAACTGTGGCTGGCTGACAACAGCGCAGCCATCGTCGGTGGGCGCAACCTGGGGGATGAATATTTCGACGCCAAGCCCGATCTCAACTTCACCGACATGGACCTGCTTTGCATCGGACCGGTCGCCGAGCAATTGGGGCACAGCTTCGATCAGTACTGGAACAGCGCCTTGAGCCAATCGATCAGTGACTTCCAGATCAACAAGCCGACAGCACAGGACTTGCGCGAGAGCCGTCAACGTCTGGAGCAGTCGCTCCAGTCCTCACGTACCGAGCACAGGGCTTTGTACGACCATCTCATGACCTACCAGACTCGGCCGCAATTCGAGACGTGGCGCAAGCAACTGATCTGGGCCCATGGCACGGCGATGTGGGATGCTCCGAGCAAGGTCCTGGCTGACGGCGAACCGGCACGTGCGTTATTGATGGCCACACAACTGCGGCCTGAACTCGATGGCGTCAGCAACGAGCTGATCATGATGTCGGCCTACTTCGTCCCGCAAAAGTCGGGCATGGACTATCTCCTGGGGCGTGCCGATGCCGGCGTTGATGTGCGCCTGCTGACCAACTCACTGGAAGCCACCGATGTCCCGGCGGTGCATGGCGGCTATGCACCGTATCGCAAGACGCTGCTAGAACATGGCGTGAAACTCTATGAACTGCGGCGTCAGCCGGAAGATACCGGCCGCAGTTCTTCGTTTGGATTCAGTGGTGGCTCGGTCTCCAGCCTGCACACCAAGGCCATGATCCTGGACAGGCAGAAAGTGTTCATCGGTTCGTTCAATTTCGACCCGCGTTCACTGTTCTGGAATACTGAAGTCGGAGTGCTGGTCGACAGTCCCGAACTGGCCGGCTACGTGCGCCAGGCGGCGCTTGATGGCATGGCGCCGGCCATGAGTTACCAGGCCCGACTGGAAAACGGCGAAGTCGTCTGGCTCACCGAGGACGACGGCCGAGAACATACCTTGCGCAAGGAACCCGGCGGCAAATGGCGCAGCTTCAAAGCCTGGCTCAGCGACAAGGTCGGGCTGGAGAAGATGCTCTGAATCGATACCCGGAGTCCCCCTCTGGTCTCGTTGTGCAACAGGAATTTACAAAGAACCCTTTCGATAAGGGTGACGTGATCAAGCTGGAAGTCTTCTGACGTTTTTGCCTGCAATTGCCTGACTCAGGTGCCTTGGAGCTGCCGAAGGCTGCGTCAAGATCAAGATCAAAAGATCGCAGCCTTCGGCAGCTCCTACAGTGGTTTGGCGGGTGGGCATCTGCCATGGATAGCAGGCCGCCGCTGTCCGGAAAGGGCTCCATGTCGAGCCGATCTCGATCATCTTGATCCGGGCGTTCAGCCGGTTGCAATCGGGGTTGTCAGGTCAACCCGACCCTTGTAGGAGCTGCCGAAGGCTGCGATCTTTTGATTTTGCTGTTCAAGATCAAGATCAAGGGATCGCAGCCTTCGGCAGCTCTTACAGTAGTTACCCGGGATTGTGCGCAGTACCTTATTTTTGAGCGTGATGAATGACACAACGAAATTTTTTGCTGTTGGCTTTGTTGTTCATGTTTTTGACAGGTTGCACGACGATGCCACCCAAGGATCAGGACAATCTCTGCAACATTTACCGTGAGTATCCCGACTGGTACGAGGACTCGCTGGAAATGCAGAGTGAATATGGGACGCCTCTGCATGTGGCCATGGCGATCATGAAGCAGGAAAGCAGCTATGTGGCGGACGCATTGCCGCCGCGTGACTACCTGCTCTGGGTGATCCCCTGGGGGCGAGTCAGTTCGGCCTATGGTTATGCGCAGGCTCAGGACCCGGTGTGGGGTGAGTACAAGGACAGCACTGGCAACGGCGGTTCACGTGACAGTTTCGACGACGCGATCATGTTTATCGGCTGGTACACCACGGGCACGCAACGCCAGCTCGGAATCTCCAAATGGGACACCTACAATCAGTACCTGGCTTATCACGAGGGGCGTGGGGGCTTTAGCCGCAATTCCTATCGCAGTAAACCGTGGCTGATGCAGGTTGCCCAGAAAGTGCAAAAGCAATCGGAGATTTACAACGCCCAACTCAAGCAGTGTCGTCAGGCGCTGGAAGATGATCGCAGTGGGTGGTTCTAGCGCGGTAAAGACTTCGCTCACGGGCGTTATGCGGGATCAAGGGCCTGCCTTGCGACGATCGCTGCCGGTCGGGTTGCCGGTGTTGATCAGCCTTCTTTCCTGCAACACGTTTTCCAACGCCCGGCGGTCTGACGGGGTCATTTCATGCTCTCGCTCCTTGAGTTCCAGCAGGATCGGGGTCGACCACTGGCGGTAGGTTTGTTCGGCATTACGATTGAGTGACATGCGTTTTCTCCTTGATCAGGCTCCTGCCAATTAAGGTGCCGCAGTTCGATACGCAAGAGACCCTAGCCGACGAACCCTGTTCTCGCCAATGCGTTACATCGGACGCCCGTTACCCCAGATGCCCGCAGCCGCGGTGCGCTGCACGTAGTCGCTGAAGTCGCGCGCCGGTCGTCCCAGTGCCCGCTGCACGCCATCGGTCACCGGTGTGTTGCGGCCGTCGAGCACGGTGGTGAAGAGGTACAGCACCAGATCGATCAACGCCGGGGGAAGTTGTTCCTGTTCCATTGCCTGTCGATAGGCGGGCGCCGGTACGGCCACGAATTCGATGTTGCGATGGGTGGCACGGGCAATCTCGGTCACGGCGTCGGCAAAGGTCAACGCCCGAGGGCCGGTCAATTCATAGAGCTGGCCTGTGTGCCCGGGCTGGGTCAATGCGGCGACGGCGCACTCTGCGATGTCGTCTGCATCGACAAAGGGTTCGGCGACCTGACCGACGGGGAGTGCCAGTTCACCTTGCACAATGGGTTCAAGAAAGTGCGCCTCGCTGAAGTTCTGGCAAAACCAGCTGGCCCGCAGAATCGTCCAGTCAATCCCGCTGTCCTGTACGACACGTTCGGCCTGTTGCGCTTCGACTTCGCCGCGCCCGGATAACAAAACCAGTTTGCGGACTCCGCTTTTCACCGCCAGGTCGGTGAAAGCCTGGATGGTTTCGACGGCGCCTGGAACGGCGAGATCGGGCTGGAAGGATATGTAGACAGCATGAACACCCTCGATTAACGCGTCCCAGGTTGATCGATCCTCCCAGTCGAAAGGAGGATTCGCATCGCGGGAACCCTGGCGAACGGGCAGGCCGGCCGCTTCGAGTCGTTGGGTGATTCGCCGTCCGGTTTTGCCGGTGGCGCCGAGGACCAACAGGGTTTGCTGGGCGGTGTTCATCGCGTTCATCTCCATCGGTTAATGTGAGCGATGCTCACGTTTTAAAGATGATAGATCCTCATGTTTGTACGTCAACCCATCAGGTCGAATCACCCGACGTGCGGGCATCTGTTGTTTGGCATGGGGATGGGCGATGCTAAGGTGAGTACATGTCACGTTATTGATCGGAAAATTCACTCGTGCGCAAAAAGACCCCTGAAGCCTTCGAACAGCCTGCTGCAGAAGCTGTTCGGCGTAATCCCACGCAACAGCGCAGTCGCGAGCGTCAGGAGCGGATTCTGACCGCGGCGACCCAATTGATTGCGGACAAGGGCAGCGATCAGCTCAAGATGAGTGAAATCGCCGAGCGTGCCGAGATCTCGATCGGTTCCCTTTATCAGTATTTCCCCGACAAGAGCGCCGTCATTCGAACACTCGCCGAACGCTACAACGCCGAGAGCCGTCGTTGCATTGCACAGGCATTGGAGGCTGTCGAGGATGCCCAAGGGTTGCAGGCCGCCTATTCGCAGTTGCTCGACCTGTATTACGAGATCGTGATGGCGACACCGGTGATGCGTGACATCTGGTCCGGCATGCAGGCCGACAAGCAGTTGATGCATCTGGAGCTGGAGGAGAGCCGGGTGGCCGGGGCGCTGCTGGCCCAGGCCATGCTTCGTGTATATCCGCAAAGCGATGAGCTGAAGGTCCGGCAATCCGCGTTTTTGATCTGGCACCTGGGCGAGGCGACCATGCGCTTGGCGGTCACTTGTACGCCAGAGGAAGGGCGCGCGCTGGTCGAGGCGTTCAAGCGCATGTCCCTGCGCGAGGTCATGGAGCCAGCGTGCAGGGACATCTGATCGTAGTAGAAGCTGCCTAGACGAAAGGTTGGCCGGCAAATCCCCGTGGCAGTCGTTGCAGGCCGGCCATCGCGGTCAGTCGTTCGGTCCAGGCTGAACGCCAGTTATCGGCGGTGTGCACGGCTTTGGCTTTGCGTGCTGCGCGGCGGGCGGCGTTGCGTTCAGCCTTGCGGGCTTCTTTGTAGGCGTCGGTGTTTCGGCAACTTCTGCATTTCACCCGATTGAGTTCGCGGGTCGATACCAGGTTGTTGCCGTGGTGACCGCAGGCCAGGTGCCCGCTGACTTTGAAATGAGTGACCATTGGAACGTCTCCTTGGTGACGTGTGATCGGTTGACCCCACGTGAGCGGTGGCGTTCGATTGATTTTGCGCAACAAAAAATCCCGGCACGAGGTCGGGTTGCAAGAGAGGGTGAAAACTCGGCAGCCAGCCGGCTATCCGGAGGCGTCAGTGCCACCGGTCATGCTGCCCGAATCGGGCCTGTCCTCGTACCGCGAATCCGTGGCGGATCATCTGAACCGAGGCAGAGGCCGGTCGACAGGCTGGAGAGAAGACAGGGTGTGCCGGATCAGCGGCGTGTCCTTCTCGATGTCGTTCAGGCGATCACGAATTCTGAGGGCGGTGGGGTGTCCGCCTTGATGATCGACCCAGTCGGCGATTTCCTTGCAGGCCGCAGCCAGGCGCGCCTGACGGGAGTCGAGCAAGGTGAGCAGGGTGGTGATGGACTCTTTTTCGGACATGGGAGACACCTCCGTTCAAGAAACCTGGTGTGGCAGCAAAAAGCCCGCCTGGAGCGAGCTTTCTGCCGTTGGGGTCGCTGTTCCTTCAGCCATTTCAGTATAGACCCGTTAAAAAATGGTGGCAGGCCCTCAACCTTGTCGGGCTGTCACTTGTGATTTGGCGTTCAACTGCCGGCAAACACGCTGAGCGTCTTCTTCAGTGTCGTAGCCATCGCCGATAAAGCCTTGGGTGCGGGTATCGGCGATGCGATACCAGACCGCGGCATCCGGAGGCAGATGGTCATTTTCACCCGCACGGCGGCCATGAATGATGATCTTGTTGCAACGCTTCACGACGAAAATGTCTTCCATGGCGTCTCCGCAGCGGATTCGTGTTCAGTTCAACTATAGAAGTCATTGGTGATCGTGCAAAAAATAGGCAGGTCAATTCGTCGGTTCAGGCGCGGCGGGCATTCTCTCAAGGAAGATCGCCAGCCCGACCTCTTCGGCCGATAGCCCCTTGCGCGCTCTGGTCCTTGGCAGTTGCGCCAGGTCACCGAGAACAAAGCCATCCAGCACCGCCGGATGGATATAGCATTTGCGGCACACCGCCGGGGTATTGCCGAGCTGCCTGGCCACATTCTTGACCATTTCCACCAGGTGCCGCCTGGCGTCCGTTTCAGGCTCCCACTGCAGTTTGCGCAACATCGCCAGAGCCAGGACGCTGCCGGCCCAGGTGCGGTAATCCTTGGCGGTGAAGTCGGCGCCGGTGAGCGTTTGCAAATAGCTGTTGATGTCGGATGAACTGACGGTGTGCCGGTCTCCGTTTTCGTCCAGGTACTGGAACAGGTTCTGCCCGGGAATGTCCTGGCAGCGTTTGATGATCCGCGCCAGTCTCCGGTCTTTCACGGTGATCTGGTGCTCGACGCCACTTTTGCCGCGGAACTGGAACTGGATGGCACTGCCGTTGATCTCTACATGGCGGCTGCGCAAGGTCGTCAGGCCGTAGGAGCGGTTGTCCCGGGCATATTGGCTGTTGCCGATTCGGATCAACGTCGTGTCCAGCAAAGTGATGACCGTGGCCATGACTTTGTCGCGACTGAACCCCGGTGCCGCCAATTCGGCTTCCAGTCGCTGGCGCAGTTTCGGCAAGGCCAGGCCGAACTCACGCAGGCGCAAGTACTTGTCGGCGTCGCGCACCTCCCGCCAGCGCGGATGATAACGGTATTGTTTGCGACCCCGGGCATCCCGCCCGGTGGCCTGCAGGTGCCCGCATGGGTCGGCGCAGATCCACACTTCGGTATAAGCCGGCGGCACCGCGAGTGCGTTGAGGCGTTTGACTGCCTCCGGGTCGGTGATGCGCTGGCCCGCCGGGTCGAAATAGGCGAATTTGCCGCGCAGTTTCCGGCGGGTGATGCCCGGCTGGGTGTCATCGACATAATGCAGGTCAGGCGGCAGTTCATCGGGCATGACAGGCGTCCTGGGCGAGGAATCACGGGGCGTTACAGCCATGGACCGCACCCCGCTGCAGTCGTGCCGACGGATTTACGCCAGCACTGCGACCGCTTTGATTTGTGCCCAGAGTTGCTGGCCAGGGTGGACGTTCAGTTGATCGCGGGAATAACGCGTGATCCGCGCCAGCAGCGGCGTGCCGGCGGCGTCCAGGCGAATCAGCACATGGGCGGCGTTGTCGGCGTTCATTTCACTGACCACGGTGACCGGCAGGCGATTGAGAATGCTGCTGTGCCCGGCACTGTGCAGGTTCAGGCTGACATCCCTCGCCTGGACCTTGCAGCGCAGTGCCTGGCCTGCATCCATGGGCGTATGCGGCACACGAATGTTGAGGCTGGTGCCGGGCAATTGCAGGCTCAGCAATTGATAGTCGGCGTCATAGGCGCTGACGCGGCCTTCGATCACCACACCGGCGTCGTCCCCCATGGCCAGAGGCAAGTCGAGGCGCGCCAGGGTCTGGCCGATCGGACCGCTGGCCAGTGCCTTGCCGTTGCTGAGCAACACGATATGGTCGGCCAGCCGCGCGACCTCATCCTGGGAGTGGCTGACGTACAGCACCGGAATCTCGAGTTCGTCGTGCAGCCGCTGCAGGTAAGGCAGGATTTCACTTTTGCGTTGGGTATCCAGCGCCGCCAGGGGCTCGTCCATCAACAACAGTTTCGGGCTGGTGAGCAAGGCGCGGGCGATGCCGGCGCGCTGTCGCTCGCCGCCCGAAAGGTGTTGCGGGTGCCGGTCCAGCAAATGGCGGATGCCGAGCAATTCGGTAGCGTGGGCCATGTCGACCCGCCGCTGCGGCTTCGGGATGCGCTTGAGGCCGAACTCCAGGTTGGCCAGCACCGACAGATGAGGAAACAGGCTGGCTTCCTGGAACACGTAGCCCAGCGCGCGTTTGTGCGGCGCGACGAAAACCTTGTTGGCGCTGTCTTGCCAGACTTCATCGTTGACCTGGATAAAACCCTGATCGGCCCGTTCCAGGCCTGCGATGCAACGCAGGCAAGTGGTCTTGCCCGAGCCGGAATGACCGTACAGCGCGGTGACGCCACGACCCGGCAGTTGCAGATCGACGTCCAGGGCGAAGCCCGGGTAATCCAGTTTCAGGCGCATGTGAATCATCGCTCAGCTCCAGCCCGCTTTGGTTTTCCGGCTGGAATACAGCGCCAGCAAGACGACAAACGAGAACACCAGCATCGCCCCGGCCAGCCAATGGGCCTGGGCGTATTCCATGGCTTCGACGTGATCGTAGATCTGCACCGAGACCACGCGGGTCTTCTCGGGAATGTTGCCACCGATCATCAGCACCACGCCGAACTCGCCGACGGTGTGGGCGAAACCGAGAATGGCGGCGGTAATGAAACCGGGGCGGGCCAGGGGCAGGGTCACGCTGAAAAAGGTGTCCCAGGGATTGGCCCGCAGCGTCGCAGCCACTTCGAGCGGACGCGTGCCAATGGCGGAAAAAGCGTTTTGCAGCGGCTGGACGACAAAAGGCATCGAATACAACACCGAGCCGATGACCAGCCCTGCAAAACTGAAGGTGAGGGTGCCAAGACCGAGTGATTGGGTGAACTGGCCAATGAACCCGTGAGGGCCCAGCGCCAGCAACAGATAAAAACCGATCACGGTCGGTGGCAACACCAGAGGCAGGGCGACAATCGCCCCGACCGGACCGCGCCACCAGGAGCGGGTGCGCGAAAGCCATAACGCAATCGGAGTGCCGACAATCAGCAGGATGACGGTCGTCAGGGACGCCAGTTTAAGGGTCAGCCAGATGGCGGAAAAATCGGCACTCGATAGCGACATTTTAGATTTCGTAGCCGTAGGACTTGATGACAGCTGCCGCTTTCGGCCCCTTGAGGTAGTCAACCAATGCCTTGGCGGCCGGGTTGTCCTTGCCCTTGTTGAGAATCACGGCGTCCTGCTTGATCGGGTCGTGCAGGCTGGCCGGTACGATCCAGGCCGAACCGCTGGTGATCTTGCCGTCCTTGTAGATCTGCGACAGCGCGACAAAACCCAGCTCGGCGTTGCCGGTGGAGACGAACTGATAGGCCTGGGTGATGTTCTGGCCTTCAACGATCTTGTCCTTGACCTTGTCGGTCAGACCTTCCCTGGCCAGCACCTGGGTCGCCGCCAGGCCGTAAGGCGCAGCCTTCGGGTTGGCAATGGACAGGTGCTGGTACTCGTTCTTTTTCAGCACGTCACCCTTGGCATCGACGTAGCCTTCCTTGGCCGACCATAGCGCCAGGGTGCCGACGGCGTAGGTGAAGCGCGAACCCTTGACGGTGTCGCCTTCGGCTTCGAGTTTTTTCGGGGTGCTGTCGTCTGCCGCGAGGAACACTTCGAACGGCGCGCCGTTTTTGATCTGGGTGTAGAACTGGCCTGTGGCGCCAAAGGCGGTCACCAGTTTATGCCCGGTGTCCTTTTCGAAATCAGCGGCGATGGCCTGGATGGGCGCGGTGAAGTTGGCAGCGACAGCCACCTGGACTTCGTCCGCCTGGGCTGAGCCGAAGGCGAATACGGCGAGCAGGCTCGTGAGGCACGCAGGGGTAAAACGTGAGGCGCGAAGGGTCATGAAACGGCTCCGTTAAAGGCAATTGCAGCAGGGGGTGAATCGTTATGTACAGAAATATATAGCGAATTGCCTTTAAACGGAATGTGCTTTCACAAAACTGTATACAATTTTATCGCAAATGATGCTCAGGTGCGACGCAGCAGCCTCGCCAGTCCTTCTTCGGCCAGTTTTCGAGTCAGTGCCTCGGTGGTCAATTCAACGCCGAGAGTAAATGCCTGGCCGGCCCAGAGGTTGCTGAAGTCCGCTTCACCTTTGGCCCGCAACGGCATCAACGCGCCACCGGCCAGGGGGAAGGCCGGAGCCTTGGTGCTCATCGGCCCCAGTTCACGCATCACCCGATTAAGAATGCCCCGAGCCGGGCGACCGGTGAACACGTTGGTCACCGCCGTCTCGCTTTCCCTGGCGGTGCGCAACGCTTTGTGATGGGAGGGGCTGACCTTGGCCTCCGGGGTGAACAGGTACGCGGTGCCCACCTGTACCGCCGAAGCCCCCAGCATGAAGGCAGCGGCGACGCCTCGTGCATCAGCGATGCCGCCAGCGGCAATCACCGGTACTTTCACTGCATCGACGACTTGCGGCACCAGGGCGAAAGTCCCCACCTGGCTGCTCAGATCATCGCTGAGGAACATCCCGCGATGGCCTCCGGCTTCATAGCCCATGGCAATGATCGCATCGCAGCCATGCTGCTCCAGCCACACGGCTTCTGCGACGGTGGTGGCCGAGGACAATACTTTTGCACCGGTGGCTTTGACCCGGTCGAGCAGGGATTTTTCCGGCAGGCCAAAGTGAAAACTCACCACCTCGGGGCGAAACTCTTCGATCACTTGGCAGGCCGCGTCATCGAACGGCGCCCGATTGGACACCGGGGTTGGCGCATCGAAATCGGCACCGAGTTCCTGGTAGTAGGGTTGCAGCAGGTTTTTCCAGTCCTGCGCGCGTTGCTCATCAGGGGCTGGAGTTTGATGACAGAAAAAATTGACGTTGATCGGGCGCTGGGTGTGTTGGCGGATCGTTTTCAGCTCTTCGCGCAGTTGATCCGTGCTGAGCATCGCCGCTGGCATCGAGCCCAGGCCACCCGCATTGCAGGCTGCAATCACCATGGCCGAGTTGTGGGCTCCGGCCATCGGCGCCTGAATGATCGGCAGTTCGATCCCGAGCAGGTCAAGAATGCGGGTATCTGGCCATGGGTTCATGTGCTGTGTTCTCCGACGTTGAAGCAGGACAGGGGCGGTAGAACAGGATTTGTAACGCAACGATTGGCGCAAGGCCAGTCGTCTTTTCAGTTCGCCAGGCTTTCTTCGGCGCCCGCTGGGGTCGCTGATTGGCTTAAAGTCGAGTACGACAATCTGCTGCCATGTGTTATTTCAAATGCACCACAACCAGACTGATTCCATTGAGAGGCCGTAATGTTCAAAGGTATTTTGATCGACAAAGACGACAGCGGTTACCGGGCCACCCTGCAAGAGATCCAGGACGATCAGTTACCCGAGGGCGATGTCACGGTGCGTGTTGCCTACAGCACGCTGAACTTCAAGGATGGCCTGGCGATCACCGGCAGCAGTCCGGTGGTGCGCAAATTCCCGATGGTGCCGGGTATCGATCTGGCCGGTGTGGTCGAGGTCAGCGGGCATCCGGACTACAAGGTCGGTGACCATGTCCTGCTCAATGGCTGGGGCGTAGGGGAAGGGCATTGGGGCGGCCTGGCGCAGAAGGCTCGCCTGAACGGTGACTGGCTGATCCCGTTGCCCAAGGCGTTTACCGCCGCCCAGGCGATGGCCATCGGTACGGCGGGCTACACGGCCATGCTGTGCATCCTGGCTTTGGAACATAACGGTGTGACGCCCGGGCAGGGTGAAATCCTGGTGACCGGCGCCAATGGTGGGGTCGGCAGTTTCGCCATCGCGTTGCTGAACAGGCTCGGCTATCGGGTGGTCGCATCCACCGGACGTACCTCGGAGCACGACTACCTGAAGCAACTGGGCGCCAGCGAAATCATCGATCGCGCCACCTTGTCAGAGCCGGGCAAGCCCTTGGCCAAGGAGCGCTGGGCGGCCGTGATCGATTCGGTCGGCAGCCACACCCTGGCCAATGCGTGCGCCAGCACCAAGGCCAATGGCACCGTCGCGGCCTGCGGTTTGGCGCAGGGCATGGACTTTCCGGCGTCCGTTGCGCCGTTCATCCTGCGCGGTGTGACCCTGGCCGGCATCAACAGCGTGACCCAGCCCAAAGCCAAGCGCGTGGAGGCCTGGAGTCGCCTGGCCAAGGACCTGGACTTCAATCTGTTGCCGTTGATCAGTCACGAAATCGGCTTGAGCGAAGCCATCGAAGCCGCGCCGCGCTTGCTTGCCGGGCAATTGCGCGGGCGCGTGGTGGTGGACGTGAATCGCTGATTACCGCGATTCGCGCTCCAGCAACTGGCGTTTGCGTTCGACACCCCAGCGATAGCCCGAGAGATTGCCATCGCTGCGCACCACGCGATGGCACGGGATCGCCACAGCCAGGTTGTTCGCGCCGCAGGCTTGAGCCACGGCGCGAACGGCTTTTGGCGAACCGATGCGTAGCGCGACATCGGCGTAGCTCGCCGTGCTGCCAACGGGTATCTCCCGCAGTGCTTGCCAGACCCGTTCCTGGAACGCGGTGCCGCGCACGTCCAATGGCAGGTCCAGGCCAATCGCCGGGGCTTCAATAAAGCCGACGACCTTGGCAATCAACGCTTCGAACGCCTGATCGGCGCCAATCAAATTGGCTCGCCGAAACTTGTCCTGCAGATCACAGACCAGTTGGTGCGGATCATCACCGAGCAAAATTGCGCAAACCCCGCGTTCACTCTGCGCCACCAGAATCGCCCCCAGCGAACACTGGCCCACGGCAAAACGAATGTCGTTGTTTTGCCCGGCAGCGCGGTAGTCCCCGGGCTTCATTCCGAGCAGTTGGTCTGCCGCTTCGTAAAACCGGCTGTTGGAGTTGAAGCCGGCGTCATACAGGGCATCGGTCACCGAACCGCCGTCTGCCAGGCGCTCGCGCACCTTGCGTGAACGATGGGCATCGGCGTAGCCCTTGGGCGTCAGGCCGGTGACGGCTTTGAACACGCGATGGAAGTGGAAGCTGCTCAATCCCGAAACCTCGGCCAGTTCGCCCAGGGTGGGCAGCGTTTCGGCGCTTTCAATCTGGCGGCAGGCAGCGGCCACGGTGGCGGCATGCTGCGCGGCGAGTTCGCTCTGATCCTTTGCCGCGCGCTTGCTCGGACGATAACCCGCGGCCCGGGCCTGTTCGGCGCTATCGAAGAATTCGACATTCTGTGGCTTGGGCAGGCGCGCGAGGCTGCTGGGGTTGCAGTAGATGCCTGTGGTCTTCACGGCATAGACAAACTGCCCGTCAGCCTTGGGGTCGCGCGCGACCACGGCGGCCCAGCGCGGATCGTTTTCGGTGAGGATCTTGGTCGATTGGGTTGTCATGGCGTCACGTCCTTTGAGGAGTTGCCTGCACATTAACCATGGGGCAATCCCCACACACTCCGGCGCTTGCGGTCAAATTCGAAGTCTTCATCCGGCGGTGCGGAAGGTGAAGTTGATGCGTTGCTCGCCCAGTCGCGGGTGAAGGCCGTCCTTGATCGGCAATACGCCGTGATAACGCAGGCGATCCACGCCACCCCAGACCACGATGTCACCATGCAGCAGAGGGATGCGCTGGCTTTTGTCACTGCGTGCAAAGCCGCCGAACAGGAACATCGCCGGCAAGCCCAGCGATACCGAAACGATGGGGGCTGCGTAGGCATGTTCGTCCTTGTCTTGATGCAATGACATTTTTGCCCCGGGGATGTAGCGGTTGATCAGGCAGGAATCAGGCACAAAGTCGCTGAACCCAGCAGCCTGCGCCGCCGCTTGTGCCAGTTGGAAAAACACCTCGGGCATTGTCGGCCAGGGTTGACCGGTCTGGGGGTCGTGACGGGTGTAGCGGTATCCGCTGCGGTCCGTGGTCCAGCCGAATGTGCCACAACTGCTCAGGGCGACCGACATGGTAAAGCCGCCGGGTGTGACCATCTGCCGAAACGGCGCGGCCTCCAGCACCATCTCAAGCGCGGGCAGCAAACGCTCGAGCCAGGGCAGAGCGAAGCGTCTGAGCACCCAGGATTGTTCGCCGATCTGCTCGCTCCTGGGCTCTTGCTCGGGCTCTGCATCGGCAAACAGATCGAACGTCAGCGGGTTCATGGGCTCATGTCGCATCGTGAAAGATGATTCCAAGGGTATGCCGTTTGCCGCTGTGCAGGCGACTCACGCCGTGGCGCAGGGTCACGCGGTAGTAACCGCGAGTGCCTTTGACCGGCCGCTGGTTGACGGCAAAGATCAGCCCGTCACCTTTTTTCAGGTCGATGACCATCGGTCGTGACTGCATTCGTGGACGTTGTTCGGTCATGACAAATTCGCCGCCGCTGAAGTCTTGATCGGGGTCCGACAGCAGAATCGCCACTTGCAACGGGAAAACGTGCTCGCCGTACAGATCCTGATGCAGGCAGTTGTAGTCCTGCGGACCATATTGCAGCAATAAGGGTGTCGGACGGTTCTGACCAGCGGCATGACAGCGCTCGAGGAAGGCGGGATGAGTGCCAGGAAAACGCTGCGGCAACCCCATTTGTTCATGCCAGCGATTGGCGATCGGCGCCAGGCGCGGGTAGAGCGCGCTGCGCAAGCGCGCCACAAGTTCCGGCAACGGGTAGCTGAAATACTTGTACTCGCCGCGGCCGAAGCCGTGACGAGCCATCACCACGTGCGAGCGAAAGGACTCGGTCCGGGGGTACAGGGCGCTGACCTGATCACAAGCCTTGTGGCTCAGCAGTGAAGGGATGACGGCGTAACCGTCCAGGTCAAGTTGCTGTTCCAGCCGGGGCCAGTCCAGCCGGTCCAGATATTGCTCGCTCATTGCCGGGCCTCTAGTGATTGAGGTGGCCAGTCTGCAAGACTTGAATGCAGCAGACACTCCGGCGCTTGCGGTCGAACTGCGAACGGGAGCCGACGTCCACTGTCGCTCCGGATTGCGTTACAGCGCTTTGCTGACGCTGATTTCGCTGATGACGTCGTCCTGCCCATGAATGGCATCCAGCGCCGCTTTGGCTTCTTCTGCGGTGCCGTGTTCAAGCTGGGCGAACTCGAAGCGGCGCTCACCGTTGAGTTTGTATTTGATGACGTACTTGGTCGTTTGGGCCACGGTCGTATCTGCCTGTCTTGTGTTTCGGGTGTGCCGGTCAGCTCAGTTTCGTGCTGGAACGGCGAATGATTTTGATCGAATGCGTCAGGGTGGGCTTGCGCGTCACGCTGATAGCGCGGCGGTTGACGGTGTCGATCGTGATGTTCCAGAAACCGGTGCTGGGGGCAGTGATGCGCGCCGGAAACGTGTCGAATGCACCGCCGTGATAGGTGTGACGGCCGCCATTCTTGAAGCTGCGGAAGTTGGCGTCGTTCATCAAACGGATGTTGCACATTTGGGAGCATTGAATGACGACGATGTCGTCTTCATTGAGGTGCTCGCGCTGATGGATAAATTTCATGGGGCGCCTCCAGAAGGGCTTTTTCTACAAAATCAAAACGATAGCATGGGCGATGGGCGCAGTTTATCAGCCCGAAGGCCTTATTATCCGGTCGCTTTGACAATTAAAAACGCTAATTTCACCTTTGATGAGCGATAAAGCAGTTTGCCTCGGAGAAAAAACGCATCTGCGTTGTCCGAGCCTCTTTATCGGAGGTTTTGTATGAAGTGGGGTTTGTGGGTTGTTGCGCTGGCGGCATTGGTGAGCGGTTGTGCGAACGTCTCTGACATCAACGAGTCACTGCCGACCATGAGCGTGATTTCTGGCAAGAAACCCCATGAATATGCGCAATGCCTCAGCGAAAAACTGGCCGACAGTCGTGGTGCCTTGCAAATCGAACCGCACAAGGATGGCCTGCGTGTGATCGTGCCGCTCAAGTATTCCACGGGGCCGTCAGCCGTATTCGACATTGAAGAGCGCTCGGGTGGCAGCAGCATCAAGCTGCACGAGAGCATGTCCAATGTCCCGGTGCGTCCAAAGGATGTACAGAAGGCTGCCACCGAGTGCATTTCCGGCTGATAAACTATCGACCCACAGCACCGATGCCGCCAAAGCCTGTTTTTGGCGGCATCGTCATTTCTGGAGTCGACTATGAAACGAGAGCAGGTCCGGGAGCGCCATGCAGAGGGACTTATCTCTGCCACCCATGTGATCCAGAATCCGGCGGAGCTGGGGGAATGGATCGTGTTTTTCAAGAAAAGCGCCGGGCGCAGCTATTTCCTGGTGGATGACAATGACGAAGTCGAGTCCTTCGGCAAGCTCGACGATTTGATTGAAACGGTGCGCGGACTCGGGATCAGGTTCGCCGAGATTCATCTGTAGGGCCGGGCCCCTTATTTGCAGACCACCACGACGCTGCGGTTCTTGTAATTGCCGATATCGGCGCCGAGGGTTTTCTCACTGACCTTGAGCGCTGGCGTGCCGTCGGTGCCGACGATCCGGTAGCCGGTACCTGCACAGGAGGCATCGGCCTTTTCGTAGCAGGCGGCCCAGGAATTCGCCTCTCCCGAGCAATCGATCGTCAGACCCTGTTCTCCGTTGCCCAGGTAGGTTTCTTTCGACGTTGCGCAGCCGCTCAGGGCCAATACCGCTAGCAAAGGCAAAACTTTATTCATGGTTTGATCATCGTCAGTGGGGTGGGCTAAGGCTGAGACAGCGTCGGAGTCAAAAGGTTATAGCCAAAGGCCACTTCTTTTTCGGTGTTCCGATCAAGATCAAAAGATCGCAGCCTTCGGCAGCTCCTACAGGGACCGTGATGCGGTCTAGCGGGTGGGCATCTGAACTGGCCTAATGATTTTGGACACTTCAATCGGGCGTTCAACTGGTTGAAGTCGGGGTTGTAAGGTCAACCTGACCCTTGTAGGAGCTGCCGAAGGCTGCGATCTTTTGATCTTGATCTTCAGCAATCTCCAGATCGTAAAAGCAAGATCAAAAGATCGCAGCCTTCGGCAGCGCCTACAGTGTTCCCCGGGATTCCGTGAAGTACCATAAAAAAGCCCTGTGCCAAGACAGGGCTATTCGAGAGGGGACGTCGATCAGCTCTTGTCCTTGCCGCGTCGCTTGGGTTCCGGGTGCTCCAGCTCCAGCACCGAGGCCACTTCGATTGCCAGGGCTTCGGAAGGGAAAGGCCCGGCGATATTTTCACCGGCGACACTGGCCACCCACCATTGACCGTCTTTCACCTTGTTGATCAGGAATCCATTGACGCTTTTTGCTTCCGACATCTATTTGCCTCGTTGTCTGGTTCAATCGCGCCATGATACCGGCAAACGCACGCAACGGGTGCCGATGAGCGTATGGTGATGGGTTGCGGGCGGTAGAAAACCGTGCATTTGCGCCAGTCTCTGCTATGCATAAGAGGCTGTGCTATCGCCTGTGCAACCTCGCAGGGAACTATCCGCCAGAATAATTCTCTATGTTGGCATCAGTTAGCCAGCGCGGGGGCATTGTAAGGTGCACGCCGCCTGATTAGACTGCGCCGAAACTCGTACACACAGCCCTTTCAAGGACTTATATGATCAAGAAATGCTTGTTCCCAGCAGCCGGTTACGGTACTCGCTTCCTGCCAGCGACTAAAGCCATGCCCAAAGAAATGCTGCCGGTGGTGAACAAGCCACTGATCCAGTACGGCGTCGAAGAAGCACTGGATGCCGGCTTGACCGAAATCTCCATCGTCACCGGCCGCGGCAAGCGCGCCCTGGAAGACCACTTCGACATCAGCTACGAGCTGGAAAACCAGATCAAGGGCACCGACAAGGAAAAATACCTGGTCGGCATCCGCAAGCTGCTCGACGAATGCTCGTTCTCCTACACCCGTCAGACCGAAATGAAAGGTCTGGGCCACGCGATCCTCACCGGCCGCCCGCTGATCGGCGACGAGCCGTTCGCCGTGGTACTGGCGGATGACCTGTGCGTCAACCTCGAAGGCGACGGCGTGCTGACCCAGATGGTCAAGCTGTACAAGCAGTTCCGCTGCTCGATCGTGGCCATCCAGGAAGTCGACCCGCAAGAAACCAACAAGTACGGCGTGATCGCCGGCGAGATGATCCGTGACGACATCTATCGCGTACACAGCATGGTTGAAAAGCCAAAGCCGGAAGACGCACCGTCGAACCTGGCCATCATCGGCCGCTACATCCTGACCCCGGACATCTTCGACCTGATCGAACAAACCGAGCCAGGCAAGGGCGGTGAAATCCAGATCACCGACGCCCTGATGAAGCAGGCCCAGAACGGCTGCGTCATGGCCTACAAGTTCAAGGGCAAGCGTTTCGACTGCGGTGGCGCCGAAGGCTACATCGAAGCGACCAACTTCTGCTTCGAGAACTTCTACAAGACGGGCAAGGCTTACTGATAGCTGGCGACCTGTTTGTATAGAAAAGCCACCTTCGGGTGGCTTTTTCATTTTCCGGCCTCATATCGTGTTCAGCGCTTGCTCCACAAATGTCCGCAGGTATGCTGGTCACCTGCCGAGGAGATTGAAAATGGCCTACGATTTTGACCTTTATGTGATTGGTGCCGGTTCCGGTGGTGTGCGGGCTGCGCGGTTTGCCGCCGGGTTTGGCGCGAAAGTGGCGGTGGCCGAGAGTCGCTACCTGGGTGGCACTTGTGTGAACGTCGGCTGCGTGCCGAAAAAATTGCTGGTCTACGGTGCGCACTTCGCCGAGGACTTCGAGCAGGCATCCGGTTTTGGCTGGAGCCTGGATGAAGCGCAGTTCGACTGGGCGACGCTGATCGCCAACAAGGACCGCGAGATCAATCGCCTCAATGGCATTTATCGCAACCTGCTGGTCAACAGCGGCGTGACCTTGCATGAGGGGCACGCGAAGATCGTCGATCCGCATCAGGTCGAGATCAATGGCGAGCGCTTTACCGCCAGGAACATTCTGATCGCGACCGGTGGCTGGCCGCAGATTCCGGAGATTCCGGGGCACGAGCATGCCATCAGTTCCAACCAGGCGTTCTTCCTCAAAGAGCTGCCCAAGCGGGTGCTGGTGGTGGGTGGTGGCTACATTGCGGTCGAATTCGCCGGGATCTTCCATGGTCTGGGCGCCGAGACTACGTTGCTGTATCGCGGCGAACTGTTCCTGCGCGGCTTTGACGGTTCCGTGCGCAAGCACTTGCAGGAAGAGTTGACCAAGCGCGGCATGGACCTGCAATTCAACGCGGACATCGAGCGCATCGACAAGCAGGCCGATGGCAGCCTGAAAGTCACGCTCAAGGACGGCCGCCAGCTGGAAGCCGATTGCGTGTTCTACGCCACCGGGCGTCGTCCGATGCTGGACAATCTCGGGCTGGAAAATACCGGGGTCAAGCTCGACAAGAAAGGCTTTGTCGAAGTCGATGAGTTGTATCAGACCGCCGAGCCGTCGATCCTGGCGCTGGGCGATGTGATCGGCCGTGTTCAACTGACGCCGGTCGCGCTGGCTGAAGGCATGGCGGTTGCGCGACGCTTGTTCAAGCCTGAGCAGTATCGTCCGGTGGATTACAAGATGATCCCGACGGCGGTGTTCAGCCTGCCGAACATCGGCACCGTCGGTTTGACCGAAGAAGAGGCCCGCGAAGCCGGCCGCGACGTGCAGATCTTCGAAAGCCGCTTCCGGCCAATGAAGCTGACCCTGACAGAATGCCAGGAGCGCACGCTGATGAAGTTGGTGGTGGATGCCAAGACTGACAAGGTATTGGGTTGCCACATGGTTGGCCCGGATGCCGGTGAAATCGTCCAGGGCCTGGCGATTGCCTTGAAGGCCGGCGCCACCAAGCGCGACTTCGACGAAACCATCGGTGTGCACCCGACGGCCGCCGAAGAGTTCGTCACCATGCGCACGCCGGTCGCCGGTTAATCGTCCTTCGCTGCGTCTGCCGCTGCCGCAAGGGTCGCGGCCAGACGTACGCGTTCTTCCAGATCCGTCCGGGTCCTGGTCAGTTCAATTTCCAGTGACTTGTTGAGCTGCGATTGCTCATCGACGTTCTGTTTGAGTGCCTGACTTTCCAGCAGGGCGACGCGCAGGCGTTCCTGGAGGAGGGTGCGCTCGCCGTCGACACGGGTGGCCTGCTCCAGCAGCTGATCCTGGCGGGTATTGCTTTGCTTGAGCTGTTCCTGCAGCAGGCTCAGCTCGCGCAGTGTGCCGCGGTTTTCAGTCAGCAAGCGTTCGTTGTCGCGGTGCAACTGGGTGACTTCATCCTGGCGTACCAGGGCGCTTTGTTGTGCTTGGCGCAGCTCCATCTGTAGCTGTTGCACCTGGCCTTCGTGGCGACTCATTTCCTGTTCGCGCTGCTCCTTGACCGCATTGCGGTAGTGCTCCAGCGCGTCGCGGGTGTGCAGGTGCTTTTCCTCAAGGGAGCGGATCTGCTCGTCCTTGTCTTTCAAGCGCAATTCGAAATCGGCCAGCGCCTGGTTCATCCCGGCGTTGCGGGTTTGCTCCGTTTGCAGCATGGCGCGGGTTTCGTGCAGGGCCTCGGACTCCTGAGTCAGTGCCAGGCTCTGGAACTCGTATTGCTGGTGCAGTTCGCTGTTGGCCTCTTGCGCTTCGCTGAGCTGATTCTCCAGCGCCTTGCGTTGTTCCTCGTACTGCGTGCGCGCCTGGTCGATGGGCTCCTGCGCCTGCTCCTTGAGTCTTTGGGCGAGCCGCGCCACCAGCGCCATCAGTTCGTCGTCAATCGGTTCCGCTGGCGCTTCGACCGTCTCGTTCCTGTCATCGAGTTCTTTGAGGTAGCGATGAATCGTGGTTTTCGAGCCGGTATTGCCCATTTCGATCCGTACGGCATCGATGCTGGGGTTTTCGCCACGGGCGAGGATCGCCAACCGAGCGGCTTGCACCACCGCTTTATTTACACCGCCGCGTGCCATGAGATCTCCCGGGTTTTGTTGATGTGGTACGTACCACGTAAATACACATTGTACCATTCAATTGATAAAGTTAAATGCTGAATCTTTTTAACACGGGATATACTGGTATTACCCCGTGTGATACGCCAAGTACCGTTTTTTGACCTGTCAAAGCGGTATGAATTCAAGAGTTGACCCCATGACTGAACTGGATCGTTACCTGCAAGCCGCGACTCGCGACAACACCCGTCGCAGCTATCGGGCAGCCATCGAACACTTCGAAGTCACGTGGGGCGGTTTTCTGCCGGCAACCGGCGACAGCGTGGCGCGCTACCTGGTGGCGCATGCCGGGGTGTTGTCGATCAATACGCTGAAGCTGCGCTTGTCGGCCTTGGCGCAGTGGCACAACAGTCAGGGGTTTGCCGATCCCACCAAGGCACCGGTGGTGCGCAAGGTGTTCAAGGGCATCCGTGCGTTGCACCCGGCTCAGGAAAAGCAAGCCGAACCCTTGCAGCTTCAACACCTGGAGCAGGTGGTCAGTCGTCTGGAGCTGGAAGTGCAAATCGCAAGGGCCGAAGGCGACCGACCGGGATTGCTGCGTGCCCGGCGCGACATGGCGTTGATCCTGCTGGGCTTCTGGCGCGGCTTTCGCAGTGACGAGTTGTGCAGGCTTCAGGTTGAACACGTGCAGGCCAGTGCCGGTTCCGGCATCAGCCTCTATCTGCCGCGCAGCAAGAGTGATCGCGACAACCTCGGCAAGACTTATCAGACGCCGGCCTTGCAGCGTTTGTGCCCGGTGCAGGCCTACATCGACTGGATCACCGAAGCGGCACTGGTGCGTGGGCCGGTGTTTCGTGGCATCGATCGCTGGGGGCATCTGGGCGAGGAGGGCTTGCACGCCAACAGCGTGATTCCCTTGTTGCGCCAGGCGCTGGAGCGCGCAGGCATTGCCGGCGAACTCTACACCAGCCATTCCTTGCGCCGTGGCTTTGCGACCTGGGCGCATCAAAGTGGCTGGGATCTGAAGTCGCTGATGAGTTATGTGGGCTGGAAGGACATGAAGTCGGCCATGCGCTACATCGAAGCCAGTCCGTTCCTCGGCATGGCGCGGCTCACGGAAAAGGCCATTGAGTCCTAGAGATCGTTTTCTTCTATTAATACCGCTGGCTAATAGCTAAAGCCAATCAGCGGCATCAGGTTTGCCAATGAGCCAACCGTCCGTCGAGTGGGTAAAGTTCTCTCCATCAACTTCTTAACCCCTGACGGAGAGTCAACGATGCCTATCATCAACAGCCAAGTTAAACCGTTCAAAGCTGATGCATTCAAAAATGGCGACTTCGTAAAAGTCTCGGACGCTGACCTGAAAGGCAAGTGGTCTGTCGTGTTCTTCTACCCGGCCGACTTCACCTTCGTCTGCCCGACCGAGCTGGAAGACCTGGCTGACAACTACGACGCCTTCCAGAAGCTGGGCGTCGAGATCTACAGCGTTTCCACCGACACCCACTTTGCCCACGCTGCCTGGCACAACACTTCGCCAGCCATCGGCAAAATCCAGTACACCATGATCGGCGACCCGACCCACGCCATCTCCCGCAACTTCGACGTGCTGATCGAAGAAGCAGGCCTGGCTGACCGTGGCACCTTCGTGATCAACCCGGAAGGCCAGATCAAGATCGTTGAACTGAACGACGGCGGTGTAGGCCGTGACGCTTCCGAGCTGCTGCGCAAGATCAAGGCAGCCCAGTACGTCGCCGCTCACCCGGGCCAGGTTTGCCCTGCCAAGTGGAAAGAAGGCGAGGCCACTCTGGCGCCGTCCCTGGACCTGGTCGGCAAGATCTAAGTCTGTGATCGATCCATCAGGGCGGAACTCCGCACCTACTCGGTAAGCTGCACCGCCCAATAAAAACGCCCGGGCGAGATTCGCTCGGGCGTTTTTTTATGCCTGCTTTATATGAAACAGCAAAAAGGAAATCGCCCGTATGTTGGACACCAATCTTAAAGCCCAGTTGAAATCGTACCTGGAACGGGTCACCCAGCCGATCGAGATCGTTGCTTCCCTCGACGACGGTGCGAAATCCCAGGAAATGCTCGAACTGTTGAAAGACGTTGCCAGTCTTTCCACCCAGATTACTTTGCTCGACAACGGTGATGATGCACGCAAGCCATCGTTCTCGATCAATCGCCCGGGAGCCGACATCAGCCTGCGTTTTGCCGGCATTCCGATGGGCCATGAATTCACTTCGCTGGTGCTGGCCTTGCTGCAGGTCGGCGGTCATCCGTCCAAGGCCAGTGTCGAGGTGATCGAACAGATTCGCTCGCTCAAAGGCGAGTTCAACTTCGAGACTTACTTCTCGCTGTCGTGCCAGAACTGCCCGGACGTGGTCCAGGCGCTGAACCTGATGGCGGTGCTCAATCCGAACATTCGCCACGTCGCTATCGACGGTGCACTGTTCCAGGCTGAAGTCGATGAGCGCCAGATCATGGCAGTCCCAAGCATCTACCTCAATGGTGTGAACTTTGGTCAGGGCCGCATGGGCCTGGAAGAAATCCTCGCCAAGATCGACACCAGTGGCATTGAGCGTCAGGCCGAGAAAATCAGCGCCAAGGAAGCCTTTGACGTATTAGTGGTCGGCGGTGGCCCGGCCGGTGCTTCGGCGGCCATCTATGCGGCCCGCAAAGGCATTCGCACCGGTGTCGCGGCCGAGCGTTTTGGTGGTCAGGTGCTGGACACCATGGCCATCGAAAACTTCATTTCGGTTCAGGAAACCGAAGGGCCGAAACTGGCCGTGGCGTTGGAAGAACACGTCAAGCAGTACGACGTGGACATCATGAATCTGCAGCGTGCCGACAAACTGGTGCCCGGCAAAAATGGCGAGCTGCACCAGATTCACTTCGCCAGCGGTGCAACGCTCAAAGCCAGGACCTTGATTCTGGCGACTGGAGCGCGGTGGCGTGAAATGAGTGTCCCGGGCGAGCAGGAATACCGCAACAAAGGCGTGGCGTACTGCCCGCACTGCGACGGCCCGCTGTTCAAGGGCAAGCGCGTGGCAGTGATTGGCGGCGGTAACTCCGGCGTGGAAGCGGCCATCGACCTGGCGGGTATCGTGTCCCACGTCACGCTGCTGGAGTTCGACGTTCAGTTGCGCGCCGATGCGGTGTTGCAGCGTAAGTTGCACAGCCTGCCGAATGTCACCGTGATCACCAGTGCGCAAACCACTGAAGTCACCGGCGACGGTCAGAAGGTCAACGGCCTGCGTTACAAGGATCGCCAGAGCGACGAAGTGCGCAGCGTGGAGCTGGAAGGGATCTTTGTGCAGATCGGTTTGCTGCCCAACACCGATTGGCTCAAAGGCGCCATCGAGCTGTCACCCCGTGGCGAGATCATAGTCGATGCTCGCGGTGAAACGTCGGTGCCGGGTGTGTTCGCCGCCGGCGACGTGACCACTGTGCCGTACAAGCAGATCGTGATCGCGGTGGGCGAGGGCGCCAAGGCTTCGCTAAGCGCCTTCGATCACTTGATTCGCACGTCCGCCCCGGCATAAAACCCGACGCTGAAAACACAAAACCCCATGAGCGATCATGGGGTTTTTGTTTGGGTCAAAAGATCGCAGCCTGCGGCAGCTCCTACACCGATCTCTGTAGGAGCTGCCGAAGGCTGCGATCTTTTGATTTTACAGCGGCGCCGGCTGAATGATCTCGACCCAGTAGGCGTCCGGGTCCTTGATGAATGCCAGGCTCTTCATGCGGCCATCGCTCAGGCGTTTCTGGAAATCGCAGCCCAGCGCTTCAAAGCGCTCGCAGGCGGCGACGATGTCCGGCACTGAAATGCAGATATGGCCGAAACCGCGCGGATCGGTGTTGCCATTGTGGTAGGCGAAGTCCGGGTCGTTCTCGGTGCCGTGGTTGTGGGTCAGTTCCAGAATGCCGGGGATCGACTTCATCCACTCGGTGCGCGCGGCGGCATCGGCCGGGATCTGGTTTTTGTCGACCAACGCCAGGAAATACAGGCTGAACTCGGCTTCCGGGAAGTCGCGTTTTTCCACCAGGGTAAAACCCAGGACGCGTGTGTAGAAGTCCAGGGACTTGGTGATGTCCTTGACCCGCAGCATGGTGTGGTTGAAGACAAATTTCTGCGTAGCGGTGTCCGGTTGGGCGGTGACGCCGGGGAAGGTGTTCAATTCGTGCAGGCTCATGGGCCCTCCGGGAAATATGTGGGCTAACGAATGGTGACAATGATACGCAAGGGTTCGGACATCACCAAACCCAAACAGTCGGCTATTGCCTGACAGTCGGCCTGGGCCCACACTTTACGGCTTGATCCGTGAGTGCCGATTGCAATGATTCGATTCCGTAACCTGCTGTTTATCCTGCTGAGCCTGTTTTCGCTGGCGGGCGCTGCGCGTGCCGATGCGCCAGTGGTGACCTGGCCGCAAGGCTGGCAGATCGAAGACGTCCCTGACTCAGCGTCGGGGGTCAGTCGCCAGCGGGCGGTGAAAAATGATCAGGATGGATCGCCGCTCCTGGTGATGGAACTGACCATGAGCCCGGTGCAAAGCGATCATCAGGTAAACCTCGAAGGCGTATTGCTGGAAATGCGCAAGTCAGTTCAAAAAGACTTCTTTCAGGGTGGGTATCAAAGTGTTTGTACGCGAATTCATTCGGCTACCTTGAGTCGATTGGCTGCGCTGGAAACAACCTGCACCGTCACGCAAAACGGCCGGCACGTGCTTTCGCAAACATTGGTGGCAGCGGTGGATGCCGATAAGGCCTATGTTTTTTCCTACGCAGGGCAGGCCGAGGCTTTTAAGGCGAGCCAGGATGAAATAGACGCAGCCCGTAACAGCTTGAAACTTTAGTTGGCGACAGTGCTTTTTCGATGCATGAAAAAAATTTTAGATATCCAAATGGATTAAGCGCAAAGTAGTTGGCGGCCAGCTAGTTGTCTTGTGCTCGCCGCGGGCATTTAGAAAGCCCATGAAAAAGCCCTGCACAAGCAGGGCTTTTTTGTCGCCGCGAGAGTTAGCCGCGCAGCCAGGAATCAACGGTGGCTGCACCGTACTGTTCTTTCCAGGCTTTCAGGCCGCGGTGATTGCCGCCCTTGGTTTCAATCAGCTCGCCGGTGTGCGGGTTCTGATAAACCTTGACCACACGAGCGCGGCGGGTTTTCGGTGCTGCTTGCTGCAGGCCGGATTTTGCCGGGTTCGGATCGAGAATGGCGATGATGTCGCGCAAGCTCTTGCCATAGGTTTTCATCAAGCCCTGGAGCTTCTCTTCGAATTCGATTTCTTTCTTGAGCCCGGCATCGTTCTTCAGGGATTCCAACTGCTTGAGCTGTTCTTGAAGGGCCTTTTCGGCTGCACGAAATTCAGCGAGTCTGGACAATATCTTTACTCCAATAGTGTGTTTGGCTGATACCAACCGCAAACAAAGCTATAAGCCAAGAGCCTTGAAGCGACTCGGTGATAGTGGCTCACCTGCCAAATTAGCGCAGGCAGGAAAAATTGTAGTAGTTAATTGGCCAAGAGTAAATCCTGTCTTTTTCTTCATGTAACGGCAGTAGTGTCTTGATTCAAATTTATGCCTGTAGTCGTTGTTTTGTCGATTAAATTTTCGAGTTAATGGTCGCTTAATGCACTAATGAATTCCGCGCCGGGCATGGGTTTGCCGAACAGATAACCCTGCAGGAAGTTGACCTGGCGAGCGCTGAGGTAATCACTCTGCTCAGGGGTTTCGACACCTTCGGCCACCAGGGCAAGGTCGAGTTTGACGGCCAGGTCGATGATGCTGTCGAGGATGTGGCTGGAGAGGGTGTCGATGCCGATCATGGCGACAAAACTCTGGTCTATTTTCAGGAAGTCGACATTGAACTGCCGCAGGTAGCCAAGGCTTGAATGACCCGTGCCGAAATCGTCGATGGCGATCTTCACGCCCAGTTCGCGAAGTTGCTCGAACAGTTGCAGGGTGATCGCCGTTGGCTCGATCAGTTCGCGTTCGGTCAGTTCCAGTACCAGGTAGATCGAGCCTGGCTCGAACGCATCGAGGAACTCGCGGCAATCCTTGACCAGGTCCAGGTCCTGGCAATGGCTGGCGGTAATGTTGATGCCAATGTGAAAGGGTTTGTTGAATCCGGCGGATTGCGGCGCGAGCAGGGCGGCGGTTTGTCGCATGAGCGAACGGGTCATTGGTACGATCAGTCCGGAGTGCTCGGCAAAGGGGATGAACAGGTCCGGACGCACCAGGCCTTCCTTCGGATGTTTCCAGCGCATCAGCACTTCAGCACCGGACCAGCTGTTGCTGTCGCCATGCACCACGGGCTGGAAATACGGAATGAACTCTGCGGCTTCCAGTGCCCGTTGCATTTCCTGGGTGGGGGCCGATGAGCGCTTTTGCAGGAAGTGACCAATTGACCCGGCAATGACGCCGAAGAAAATCAGCAGACTGAACAGGGGGGGATACTCGCTGCTCATGTATCGCCAGGTTTCGCCTTTGGGGAAACCTGCCTCCACGGCAAAGGCATAGCGTCCGGAAATCAAGCGACTCTGCGCAACGGGTAGTTCAGGCGCGGCACCTGTGTGAACCTTGCCATCGGCGGACATCCAGTGCGGGCCAACCTGCAGCACCAGCAAGGTCTGGCGGCCGATCAAGCGCAGAACGTTGCCCAAGTGATAACCATAGAGGGTCGTCAGCGCACCTTTTTGTCCTTCGCTCAGGCGGTACACCAGCAACGAGGCGTTGGGCGTCACCGGATTGCCGCTCATGAGCCACAAAGCGCCCTGGGTGTAGTCGCCGGGGCTGACCGTCTCCTGATAGTCGCCGAACAGCGAACTGCAATAGAGGTTGTTATCCCACACCAGACTGGTCGAGCGCACGAATGGGCGGCGGGTGACCTGTTCGCGCAGCGCCAGATTGACCTCGCCGCAACTTTGGCCGGCCATCGGCAGCAGTTCGCGAGCGGCCTGAGCGGCGTTGTCGAGCATCAAGTCGAACTGACGAACCGCTTCCTCGGCGGTTTGTTCGGTGTCTTGCTTGAGCGCACGCCCTGCCTGCATGTAAAGAATGATGGCCCCCAGCAGCACCGGGAGCAATCCGCTGATCAGGGTGACAGCAATTTTCGTGCTGCGACTGCGGGTTTTGGCTTTCAGCGGCATTCGCGAATCCCGTCACGAAGAAGTAAGGCTCTCAACAACTGGCAGGGCAATACGCCTCCCATAAAGAGTTTGGGTAATGGCCATGATAGTTGGCCCCAGGCGGTTACGCTGCTCAACACAGGTCGAGGCTTTGTGCCAGTTTGATAAAGGCCAGCGTCGCGGGTGATGCCTGGCGTCGATCGAGTACCGCCAGGCCGACCTGGCGCACCACCGTCGGTGACAGCGGTTTTTTCACATAGCGGCTGTCTGATTGAGGGGGCAATGAACCTTCGGCGACTACCGTCACCCCGTCGCCACGAGCGACGACATCCAGGGTGCTCATCAGCTGCGAGCAGCGATAACGGATGTTGGGCGCCAGTCGGGCCGCGGTGAACAGGCGTGAAACCAGCTCCGAAGAACCGGCTTCGGTCAGCACAAACGGGAAGTCGCACAGGTCCTTCAGGTTCAGGCTGTCGTGAGCCGCCAGCGGGTGGTCGGCGGGCAGCAGCGCGACCATCTGGTCTTCGATCAGCGCGACCGTGTCGAAACGCTCCTCGGGCAACACCACAAAGCCGATGTCGATGCGTCGCTCCTCCAGCCACTGCAGCACCTGGCGGTCTGGGCCTTCGTCGATATGCACTTCTATGCCGGGATGGGCTGCGCGGTACTGCTGCAGAATCAACGGCAACAATTTGATCGATGAAGTCGGCCCGAACGAGCCGATACGCAGCGTGCCGCGTTTCATGCCCCGCGCATCGGCAGCTTCCTGGCGCAGGGTGTTGGCCAGGCCCAGCATCGCGCGGGCGCGCAGCAGCAACTGCTGGCCAATATCGCTTGGCTCGACCCGGGTTTGATGCCGGCGCAACAACTCGACCCCCAGTTCCTGCTCCAAAGACTTCAAGGCATGGGACACCGCCGATTGGGAAATGCCCAGGCGATTGGCCGCCGGCGTGAAGCCGTGGAGTTCGGCCACGAGGGAGAAAATCTCCAGTTGAGTGAGGGTCATGAGTGTTTGCTCATTTTACGATGACTAAGTATTAGTCGAATGATAGCCCATCTCTCCGCTATCCGACCTTGGAATCTTATGACGATCTGTGAGCAAACCCTGTCAAAACCCTCGGATCTGCCTGTCTATCTGAAACTGGCGGGGGTCAGCATGGTGTGGGGCGGCACCTTCGTTGCCGGACGCTTTCTGGCTGATGGCCTCAGCCCGCTGCTGGCTGCCAGCCTGCGGTTCTTACTGGCCAGCGTGGCATTACTGCTGTTTGTACGCATCGCGCGGATACCGCTGCTCCGGCCCAGCGCCCGGCAATGGCTGCAATTGGTATTGCTTGGCTTTTTCGGGATCTTCTTCTACAACCTGTGCTTCTTTTATGGCATGCATTACATCAACGCTTCACGGGCATCCTTGATCGTGGCGCTGAACCCGGCCGTGATCGGCCTGGCTTCCTGGCTACTGTTCAAGGAGCGTTTGAGCCGGGCAAAAGTCGTCGGTATCGCGATCTGCATGGCGGGCGCGAGCATGGTGATCGTCAGTCGCAACCCGCAATTATTGGCCGTCGGTACCGATGCCTGGGTCGGCGATCTGCTGATTTTCGGCTGCGTGCTCGGCTGGGGTGTCTACTCGCTGTGCTCCAGAGAGCTGAACCTGACCCTCGGACCGGTGCAAACGGTGACCTGTTCGATTCTGCTGGGCACCGTCATGCTCTGGATGACTTGCATCGTCCGTGGCGAGGTGAGTGTCACTGCGATCGCCCAACTGGATGCCCGGCAATGGTTGAGCCTTTTGTACCTCGGCGTGCTGGGTTCGGCGCTGGCGTACATTGGCTATTACGACGGCATCCGCACAATCGGTGCGATGCGTTCCGGGGTGTTCATTGCCTTGAACCCGTTGACCGCGGTGATCCTGGGGGCGCTGTTGCTCGATGAGCCCTTGACGCTGGCCATGTGCCTGGGTGGCGGGTTGATACTGGCGGGGATTTTCCTCTGCAACAAACCCCTTGCGCGGGTAAGGAAAAAGGGGATTTGATACAGAAGGCGGACAAAACGATTTACGCTGTGTAGAATCAGGTTACGCATACAATAATAATCGTCTTCTGGCAGCAGAAGCCTCGCCCGCAAGAGCCTTGGGTCGATAATGAAGATATTCGGGTTTCAACTGATCTACGGTGATTTTCTCGCCCGCAGCGTGCGGGGCATCTCCTGTGCGCCACCCAGCGGTCTCAGCATTGCTTACAACTAACCTTAGTTAATTGATAAAAAATGATGAGGCGCCAACCATGGCAGATTTATACGAAAACCCGATGGGCCTGATGGGCTTTGAATTCATCGAGCTCGCATCGCCGACCCCGAACACCCTGGAGCCGATCTTCGAGATCATGGGCTTCACCAAGGTGGCGACCCACCGCTCCAAGGACGTGCACCTGTATCGTCAGGGTGCGATCAACCTGATCCTCAACAACGAACCTCACAGCGTGGCCTCGTACTTTGCGGCCGAGCACGGCCCGTCGGTGTGCGGCATGGCCTTCCGCGTCAAGGATTCGCAGAAAGCCTACAAGCGTGCCCTGGAACTCGGCGCCCAGCCGATCCACATCGAGACCGGCCCGATGGAGCTGAACCTGCCGGCGATCAAAGGCATCGGCGGTGCACCGCTGTACCTGATCGACCGTTTCGGTGAAGGCAGCTCGATCTATGACATCGACTTCGTGTTCATCGAAGGCGTTGACCGCCACCCGGTCGGTGCCGGCCTGAAGATCATCGATCACCTGACCCATAACGTGTATCGCGGTCGCATGGCCTACTGGGCCAACTTCTACGAGAAGCTGTTCAACTTCCGCGAAATCCGCTACTTCGACATCAAGGGCGAGTACACCGGCCTGACCTCCAAGGCCATGACCGCACCCGATGGCATGATCCGCATCCCGTTGAACGAAGAATCGTCCAAGGGCGCCGGGCAGATCGAAGAGTTCCTGATGCAGTTCAACGGCGAGGGCATCCAGCACGTTGCCTTCCTGTCCGATGACCTGCTCAAGACCTGGGATCACCTGAAGAGCATCGGCATGCGCTTCATGACCGCACCACCGGACACCTACTACGAAATGCTCGAAGGTCGTTTGCCGAACCACGGCGAGCCGGTGGGCGAACTGCAGGCACGTGGCATCCTGCTGGACGGTTCGTCCGAGTCGGGCGACAAGCGTCTGCTGTTGCAGATCTTCTCGGAAACCCTGATGGGGCCGGTGTTCTTCGAGTTCATCCAGCGCAAGGGCGACGACGGTTTCGGCGAAGGCAACTTCAAGGCGCTGTTCGAATCCATCGAGCGTGACCAGGTTCGTCGTGGCGTGTTGTCCACGGACTAAACCATTACACCGATAAAACTGTGGGAGCGAGCTTGCTCGCGATGGCGGTGTGTCAGTCAACATTGATGTTGAATGTACAACCGCTATCGCGAGCAAGCTCGCTCCCACATTGTTTTGTGTCGGTGGTTAAGGCCTGCGCTGTCGCACCAAATGCTTGAACCCTTCAAACACCAGCACCAGCACCGCCATCCAGATCGGGATATAGGTCAGCCATTCGCCGGCCTTGATACTCTCTCCCAGCAGCAGCGCCACGCCCAGCAGCAACACCGGTTCGACGTAGCTCAACAAGCCGAACAGGCTGAACGGCAGCAGGCGACTGGCAATGATGTAGACCACCAGCGCTGAAGCACTGATCACACCGAGCAGCGGGATCAACAGCGACAACCATGGATGCTGGTCAAACACGCCAAAACCCTGTGCACCGCTCTGAACGAACCAGAAGGCCACGGGCAGCGTCAACGCCATGTCCAGCCACAAGCCGCCGAGGTTGTCCGCTGCCAGTCGTTTGCGCAGAACGAAGTAAGTCGGATAACCAATGCAGACCAGCAAGGTCGCCCAGGAAAAACCACCAACCTGATACACCTCGTTGACCACGCCCAGGCAGGCGAACACCACGGCGACCTTTTGCAGGTACGACAGGCGTTCGCCATAGGCGATCCGCCCGGTCAACACCATGGTCAGCGGCAGCAGGAAATAACCCAGGGATACATCCAGGCTGTAACCGTTGAGCGGCGCCCACATGAACAGCCACAATTGCACGCCGAGCAGGGCAGAGGAGGCGATCAGCGCGCCAATCAGCTTCGGATCGGCCTTGGCGCGCCGTACGATCTCCAGCACACGCTTCCACTCACCGGACACCACCATGAACACGGTCATGCACGGCACAGTCAGCAGCATCCGCCAACCGAAGATTTCCACGCCGCTCAAGGGGGTGAGCAGCGACGTGTAGTAATACATGACGGCAAACAGCACCGAGGCTGAAACCGATAGAGCGATACCTTTAGACAAGCTGTCCTCGCGTGATTTTGAGTGAGAGTGAAACGGGCGCAGAGGATACGTGTTTTTTCAGGCGAATATTGACCGATCAATCAACACGGAACCTGTGGGAGCGAGCTTGCTCGCGATAGCGGTACACCAGCCAACATTGATGTTGAATGTGAATCTGCTATCGCGAGCAAGCTCGCTCCCACATGGGAAAGGGCTGATCAGCTATTGCGCGGTTTACGCCCCGAAACAAAATGGCTCACATCATTGAACCCCGGTGTCGACGGGTGCCCCGGTGTCACCAGCGAATCGATGAACGCCTCGTCCTCGGCCGTGATCTTCACCGCCTGCGCCTTAGTGTAGGCGTCCCATTGCGCTTCGGTACGCGGCCCGACAATGGCCGAGGTCACGGCGCTGTTGTTCAGCACCCAGGCAATCGCGAACTCGACGATGCCGACGCCGCGCTCCTGGGTGTACTGCTGGATCTGCTGGGCGATGCGCAGGGATTCGACGCGCCATTCAGTCTCAAGGATGCGTTTGTCCTGGCGACCGGCACGGCTGTTGGCGTCCGGTTTCACATCCGGCGCGTATTTGCCGCTGAGCACTCCGCGCGCCAGCGGGCTGTAGGGCACCACGCCCAGACCGTAGTTTTGCGCAGCGGTGATCTGCTCGGTTTCAGCCTGGCGGTTGACGATGTTGTACAGCGGCTGGCTGATCACCGGCCGGTCAACGCCGAGCTTGTCGGCCACGCGAATCACTTCGGCGATGCGCCAGCCACGATAATTGGACAGACCCCAATAGCGGATCTTGCCCTGGCGAATCAAGTCGCCGATGGCCGATACCGTGACGTCCAGCGGCGTGTTGTGGTCTTCACGGTGCAGGTAGTAGATGTCGAGGTAGTCGGTGCCCAGGCGCGTCAGGCTGGCGTCGATCCCGTTGAACAGATGCTTGCGGCTCAGACCGCTGCGGTTGGGAACACCGTCCACGGGACCGAAACCGACCTTGGTGGCCAGCACCCATTCATGACGGCGACTGGCGATGGCCTCGCCGACGATTTCCTCTGAATGGCCGTTGGTGTAGACGTCGGCGGTGTCGATGAAATTGATGCCCTGGTCCCAGGCCTTGTCAATGATCCGCAGGGAATCTTCGGTACTGGTCTGTTCGCCGAACATCATCGTGCCCAGGGTCAGGGTGGACACCTGCAGACCCGAATGACCCAGTGTGCGATAGCTCATGAGCAAATCCTTTTACCGGTGGGAAAGGCTCAATCAGATACCAGAACTGCACCCTGGAGCAAACGCAAATCGAATCAAATGTGGGAGCGGGCTTGCTCGCGAAGGCGGTGGATCAGTCGACAATATTGTTGTCTGACACTCCGCCTTCGCGAGCAAGCCCGCTCCCACACTGGATTTGTGGGGATCAGGCGCGCAGGGTACGAGTCATGCGCAACGCCAGCAGACTGCCGCAGACAATCACCCCGGCCAGCAGGTACAGCGCCGCATCGGTCGAACCGGTGCTGTCCTTGACCCAACCCACCAGGTACGGGCTGAGGAAACCAGCCATCTGGCCCATCGAGTTGATCAGCGCCAGGCCACCGGCGGCTGCACCGGCACTGAGCAGGGCGGTCGGCACCGGCCAGAACATCGGCAGGCCGGTGAGGGCGCCCATGGTGGCGATGGTCAGGCCGAGAATCGCAATGGCCGGGTTGGCGGCGAAGTTCACCGCGATCAGCAGCCCCAGCGCGCCCATCAGCATCGGCACCACCAGATGCCAGCGACGCTCCTTGCGCAGGTCCGCGGAGCGGCCCACGACCAGCATGAACACCGCCGCCAGCAGGTACGGAATCGCACTGAGCCAGCCGATCACCAGGTTATCGCTGAAGCCCAGGTTCTTGATGATCGACGGCAGCCAGAAGTTGATCGCGTACACGCCGCTCTGGATGCAGAAGTAGATCAGGCCGAAGGCCCAGATTGCCGGGTTCTTGAACACTGCCAGCAGCGAATCAGTCGTGGTTTTCGGTTTGTTGGCCAGGTCTTCGGCGTGGTCGGCTTCCAGCACCGAACGCTCGAACGGGGTCAGCCATTTCGCATTGGCGTAACTGTCACTGAGCAGGAAGTAAGCCAGCGCGCCGAGGATCACGGTCGGAATGCCTTGCAGCAGGAACATCCACTGCCAGCCGGCGAGACCGCCCTGGCCTGCGGCGAAGTGGTTGAGAATCCAGCCGGAGAAGGGGCTGCCGAGCAGACCGGAGACCGGGATCGCCGACATGAACAGCGCCATGATGCGGCCACGGCGGAAGGTCGGGAACCACTGCGAGAGATACAGCACCACGCCCGGGAAGAACCCGGCTTCGGCGGCGCCGGTGAACAGGCGCAGGGTATAGAACTCGGTCGGCGTGGTGACGAACAGCAGGCAGGTCGACAGCGTGCCCCAGGTGATCATCATCAGCGCGATCCAGCGCCGTGGACCGAATTTGGTCAAGGCCAGGTTGCTGGGTACGCCGCACAGCACGTAACCGATAAAGAAGATGCCGGCGCCCAGGCCGTACACGGTTTCGCTGAACTTCAGCGCGTCGAGCATCTGCAGCTTGGCAAATCCAACGTTGACCCGGTCGAGGTAGTTGAACAGGTAGCAGATGAAAATGAAGGGGATCAAACGCAGGGTGATGCGCTTGTAGACGGCGTTTTTGTCGTCAGCGATGGCCTCGGACGCTACGGCGCTCTGTGTCATGGCGGCTCTCTCTTTATTATGATTTTTTGCGATGCAAAGGGTAACGTTGATCGCCCAGAGAGTCTCGACCACCCTCAGGGTGGCTGTCTTTGTGCCTGAGCACAGGGTTTGCAACCAAGGCCTGTGCGGGTGAACAACCCGTTCCACCACCGTCTTCAAGGATCACTTGCATGTTCGAACTCGATCACGACCTGGCCCAGGACATCGTCGACCGGGCGATGGCCATTCTGCCGTACAACGTCAACGTCATGGACAGCCAGGGCCTGATCCTGGGCAGCGGCGAACCGGAGCGGGTCAACACCCGCCATGAAGGCGCGCAACTGGTCCTGGCCAACGGCCGCGTGGTGGAGATCGATGCGCAGACGGCGATTCATCTCAAGGGCGTGCAGCCGGGCATCAACCTGCCGCTGTTGCTCGATCAGCGCCTGATCGGCGTATTGGGTATCACCGGCGAACCCGAGCAACTGCGCACCTATGCCGAACTGGTGCGCATGACCGCCGAGATGCTGGTAGGCCAGCGCAACCAGCAGGCCGAACAGCAATGGCGGCGCCAGCGCTGCGATGATCTGCTGGCGCTGCTGCTCAGCGAGGCCGGAGATTCTCCGCGGCTGATCGATGAAGCGCAGCAGTTGGGCCTCAAGCCACAAATGACCCGGGTGCCATACCTGTTCGAACTGGGCCTGGAACATGCTGCGGGGCAAACCGTCGAGGCACTGAGTGCCTGGTTGACCACCCGCCACCCGGACAGTTGGTGCGTCAGCTCGGCCAAAACCTCGTTGCTCTGGTGTCGGCCGGCCAGTCAGTCGGTCGAGAACGAGCGCTTGCTGGAAAAGCTTGACGGCCTCGGCTGGAACATCCTGCGCATTGCCGTCGGTGGGCAAGCCGATGGGCTGGCGGGGTTGCGTCGCTGCTATCGCCGGGTAGGTGACTTGCTGGCCTACGGGCGCGAAGTGTTGCCGCGCTCCCGGCTGTTGACGCTCAACCGCTATCGGTTGCCGGTGATGCTCTGGCGCCACCGCAACGACGACGCCCTCGACGAATTGCTCAACCCGCTGCGCAAGGTCATTGCCAAGGACAGCAATGGTCAGTTGCTGGCAACCCTGCGCAGTTGGTGTGAACACGACGGCCAGAGCCAGGCCTGCGCCGATGCGCTGGGCATTCATCGCAACAGCCTGCGTTACCGCATGGAGCGGATTGCCGAGCTCAGCGGCGTCGACCCGCTGCGACTCGATGGCATGCTCGCGTTGTACCTCGGCGTCCAGCTCCTCCCGCAAACCGAAGCAGGCCCCCTGTAGGAGCTACCGCAGGCTGCGATCTTTTGATCTTGCTTTTCAAGATCAAAAGATCGCAGCCTGCGGCAGCTCCTACGGGGTCGGTGTGAATGCCGGTTTGTGGAAATGAACAATAATCCTCTTTGCCGCTTGTGCAGCGGACCGGCGTTATTGTTCATGGCGGCTGGCAGCATGTGGCCATTGGAACTGGAGAATTCCCATGAAAATCGTGATCGCCCCCGATTCGTTCAAGGACAGCCTCAGCGCTCAAGGCGTGGCGGACGCCATTGCCCTGGGATTGGCGCAGGTCTGGCCTGATGCCCAACTGATCAAATGCCCGATGGCCGACGGCGGGGAAGGGACTGTCGAGTCGATACTGGCCGCGTGCGAAGGCGAACTGCGTCGCACTCTGGTACGCGGGCCGCTGGGGGCCATGGTGGAGGCCGCCTGGGGCTGGTTGCCGCAGAGCCATACCGCAATCATCGAAATGGCCGAGGCCAGCGGTTTGCAGTTGGTCCCGGTGGCGCAGCGCGACGCGTGCATCAGCAGTACTTTCGGCACCGGACAATTGATCCGTGCCGCACTGGATGCCGGTGCACAACGGGTGATCCTGGCGATTGGCGGCAGCGCGACCAACGACGGCGGCGCCGGTGCCATGCAGGCCCTGGGCGTTAAATTGCTCGACGCTCAGGGACAGACCCTGTCACCGGGCGGACTCGCCCTTGCGCAATTGGCCCGCGTGGACCTGAGCGACATCGATCCGCGTCTGGCACAGGTGCGCTTCGACATCGCCGCCGACGTCAATAACCCGCTGTGCGGCCCCCACGGCGCCTCGGCGATTTTCGGCCCGCAAAAGGGCGCCTCGCCCGTGCAAGTCGAACAACTGGACCGGGCGCTGGGCCACTTTGCCGACCATTGCGCGGTCGCTTTGCGCAACGACGTTCGCGACGAACCGGGGAGTGGCGCGGCGGGTGGCCTGGGGTTTGCCGCCAAGGCGTTCCTGGGCGCGCAGTTCAAGGCCGGGGTCGAGGTGGTCGGCGAACTGGTGGGCCTGGCCGAGGCGGTTGCAGGCGCCGACCTGGTGATCACCGGCGAAGGGCGTTTCGATGCGCAAACCTTGCGTGGCAAGACGCCATTTGGTGTGGCGCGTGTCGCCGGGCAGCACGACGTGCCGGTCATCGTCATCGCCGGTACGCTGGGCGAGGGGTACCAGGCGCTTTATGAGCACGGCATTGACGCTGCGTTCGCCCTGGCAAGCGGGCCGATGACCCTGGAACAGGCCTGCGCCGAGGCGCCGCGCTTGCTGCGTGAGCGGGCAACCGACATCGCGCGTGTCTGGCGGATGGCCGTCCGCTGCGACTGAGGGTTTTTCTGTGGCGAGGGAGCTTGCTCCCGTTGGGCTGCGCAGCGGCCCCATTCAATGGCGGTTGCTGCGCAACCGAGCGGGAGCAAGCTCCCTCGCCACAAAAAGCGCCGATGGCAATTTTGAGGCTGGATTTGAACGCCATGCTGGCGCGTTTCGTGATTTGAGATAGGGTTGTGGCTTGGAGCACCCGCGCGACAGGAGAACGAGATGCGCTACTCAGCCTTGACCCAACGAATCGCCGGTGACGGAGCGGCGGCCTGGCAGATTCACGATCGAGCGCTGCATTTGCGCGAACAGGGCGTCGACGTCCTGCTGTTGTCCATTGGCGACCCCGACTTCGATACGCCGCAACCCATTGTCCAGGCCGCCATCGCCAGCCTGTTGGCCGGTGATACGCACTATCCTGAAGTGCGCGGCAGTCGAGGGCTGCGCGACAGCATTGCCCGCCGGCATCGGCAACGCAGCGGCCAGGTGGTGGATGGCGAACATGTGATCGTCTTTCCGGGGGCGCAGTGCGCGGTGTATTCGGTGGCGCAGTGCCTGCTCGACCCGGGCGATGAAGTGATTGTCGCCGAGCCGATGTACGTGACCTATGAAGGCGTGATCGGCGCGTGTGCGGCTACCGTGGTCCCGGTGCCCGTGCGCCCGCAGAACGGGTTTCGCGTCGACCCGCTGGATGTCGCGGCGCGGATCACGCCCAGGACACGCGCCATACTGCTCAACAGTCCGAACAATCCATCCGGCGCCAGTTTGCCACTGGCCATCTGGCAGGAGCTGGCGGCGCTGTGCATTCGTCACGATTTGTGGCTGATCAGCGACGAGGTCTACAGCGACTTGCTGTTCGAAGGCCAGCACATCAGTCCGGCGAGTCTGCCGGGCATGGCCGAGCGCACCGCGACGATCAACAGCCTGTCCAAGTCCCACGCCATGAGCGGTTGGCGGGTGGGCTGGGTGATCGGGCCCAAACCCATGGCGGGTCACCTGGTCAATTTGTCGCTGAGCATGCTGTTCGGCATTCCGGATTTCGTGCAGAACGCTGCGCAGTTGGCGCTGGACCGGGACCTGCCGGAAGTGGCCTCGATGCGTGAAGAGTATCGCCAGCGCCGCGACCTGGTGTGTGCAAGCCTGGGGCAATGCCCGGGGCTCAAGCCGATACGCCCGGACGGCGGAATGTTCGTGATGGTCGATGTGCGCCAGACCGGGCTGTCGGCCCAGCGCTTCGCCGAGCGACTGCTGGAAGGTTATGGCGTGTCGGTGCTGGCCGGTGAAGCTTTCGGGCCGAGTGCGGCGGGGCATATCCGCATCGGTCTGGTGGTGGATCAGATGAAGCTGGCTGATGCATGCCGGCGCATTGCTTTGTGTGCGACGGATTTGCTGGAGGTGCGGCGGGCCTGAAGGGTTGTGTCGCCTGTGCTCGCGAAGGCTGCCTGACAGGCGCCGACTACCTCAGCCCTTCCACGCTCGAGCGTTCACCAGATTGGCCGGCCGCTCACCGGCCAGTGCCGCCAACAGGTTGTCCACCGCGCACCTGGCCATGGCCTCCCGTGTTTCATGGGTGGCCGAGCCGATGTGGGGTGTCGCCACCACGTTGTTCAACTGCAGCAATGGCGAGTCCTGATTCAAGGGTTCGCGGTCGAATACGTCCAGCCCCGCCGCGCGAATCCGACCCGTGCGCAAGGCGTCGATCAGCGCCGCTTCGTCCACCACTTTGCCCCGCGAAATATTGATGAAGATGGTCTCCGGACGCATCTGGGCGAACTGCTCTGCGCCGATCAGCCCTTGGGTTTCAGCGGTCAGCGGTAACGTCAGGCAAACGAAATCGGCCTGTTGCAACAGTTCCGGCAGGCTTCGATAGTGCGCATTGAACCGCTGTTCCACTGCCGGTTTCGGTGACTGGCTGTGGTAGATCACAGGCATGCCAAACCCGCAATGCCCGCGCTGCGCGAGGGCCTCGCCAATACGGCCCATGCCGATGATGCCCAGGGTTTTGCCGTGCACGTCGCTGCCGAAATGCGCAGGGCCGATGTTGCGGTGCCATTGGCCGGCGCGAACCATATTCGCCAGTTCCACCACCCGTCGGGCAGTCGCCAGGATCAGCGCAAAACCCGTGTCGGCGGTGGTTTCGGTGAGCACATCCGGCGTGTTGCTCAGCAGGATTCGCCGTTCGGTGAGGTAGTCGATGTCGTAGTTGTCGACGCCCACCGAGACGCTGGCAATGGCTTGAAGGTCGGGCGCCAGGTCGAGCAGTTCGGCATCCAGTTTCAGGCTGGCACCGAGCAAACCGTGAGCGCGGGGCAGGGCATCGCGCAGTTTGCCCAGGCCCTCGGCATCAAGGTTTTCGATCAGCGTCACTTCGGCCTGCTCGTGCAGGCGAGCCATCAATAGCGGCGAGAGTTTCTTGTAGAGGACGACCTGCTTTTTCATCTTCGAGATCTCGATTTCAGTTCAGGAATGTGCCGTGGCGGCGCGCGTTAACGTGGCCGAGGGCCGCTCCCGGTCGCTGGCGCCGGGCTTGAGGAAAATCGTCAGTACCACCGAGAACATCAACGCGCCGCTCATCAACAGGTACGACGCGCCCGGCGAGCCGGTGGAGCTGTTCAGGTAACCGACCAGATAGGACCCGCCAAACGAGCCAAGGGCGCCCATGCTGTTGATCAGCGCCATGGCGCCGCCCGCGACGTTGGCCGGGAGGATCTCCGGGATGATCGCGAAGAAGGGGCCGTAAGGCGCGTACATGCAGGCGCCGGCAATCACCAGCAGGGTGTAGGACCACCAGAAGTGTTCGGCACCCAGGGCGTAGGAGCCATAGAAGGCGATCGAGGCAATCAGCAGTGGCGGCCAGACGAAACGTTTACGTTTTTGCAGTTTGTCCGAACCCCAGGACACCAGCAGCATGCCGATCACCGCCGCCAGGTACGGCAGCGCCGACAGCCAGCCGGCCTGGACCATATCCATCTGCGCGCCGGCCTTGAGGATCGACGGCAGCCACAACACGAAACCGTACACGCCAATGCTCCAGCAGAAAAACTGCAGGGCCAGGATGATCACTTTGGGAGAGCGGAAGGCTTCGGCGTAGTTCTTCACGGCCTTGATGCCGACCTGTTCGGCGGCCAGTGCGCTTTCCAGATCCTGCTTTTCCTGATCGTTGAGCCACTTGGCCTGTGACGGACGATCATCGGCCAGGCGCCACCAGATGAATGCCCACAACACTGCCGGCAATCCCTCGACGATGAACATCCAGCGCCAGCTGTAGTGCTGCACCAGGTAGCCCGAGACCACCGACATCCAGAGCATGGTCACCGGGTTGCCGAGGATCAGGAAGGTGTTGGCCCGCGAGCGTTCGGCGCGGGTGAACCAGTGGCACAGGTAGATCAGCATCGCCGGCATCACGGCCGCTTCGACCACGCCGAGCATGAAGCGAATGACGATCAGCCAGTAGGCATTGGAGACAATCCCGGTCAAGGTCGCCAGGCTGCCCCAGAGGATCAGGCTGACGAAAATCAGCTTCTTCACACTGTGTTTCTGCGCGTAGATCGCGCCGGGCACCTGGAAGAAAAAGTAGCCGAGGAAGAACAGCGCGCCGAGCATCGACGACAGGCCTGGTGTGATCATCAAGTCCGCCGCCATGCCGGACGCGGCGGCGAACCCATAGTTGGCGCGATCCAGATACGCCAGGCTGTAGGTGATGAACACGATGGGCATGATGTACCACCAGCGGCGGGTGGCGAGCGTTGCGGTTTTCATGAGTGGTGCTCCTGAGCTTGTTGTTTTTGTCGCAGCAGGTAACGGTTGGATCTTCAGTGCCTGTACTGGCCTCATCGCGAGCAAGCTCGCTCCCACATTGGATCTACGTTCGACATAAATCCCCTGTGGGAGCGAGCTTGCTCGCGATGGCGGCCTCGAATTCGCTGAGCATTTCGGATCGGGTAGGCAACCCCTCCATATCCCCCCGGCTCTGCACCGCACGGCTGCCAGTCCAGTTGGCGCGTTTCACGGCCTCGGCAAAGCTGTGGTTTTCCAGCAGCGCGCTGATCATGCCGACGGCAAAACCATCGCCGGCGCCCACCGTATCGACCACCGTGGCCACCGGCACGCCAGCGACGAAACCTTGATCAAGATGGGTGCGGTAGTAAGCACCGTGCGGGCCAAGCTTGATCGCCACGGCTTCGGCGCCCTGGTCGAGGTAGAAGGCGGCAATGTCGGCCGGGTCTTCGAAACCGCTCAGCAAGCGACCTTCGCTCAAGCCCGGCAGCACCCAATGGGCGAGGGCGGCGAGGCGGTTGATCTCGGTGATCATTTGTCGTTCGCTGGCCCACAGGCTCGGGCGCAGGTTCGGGTCGAAGGACACGCTGCGCCCGGCCTCGCGCATGCGGGTCATCAACTCGAACGACATCTGCCGCGCCGACTCCGACAGCGCCGGGGGAATGCCGGTGGCGTGCAGGTGCCGGGCCTTGAGCAACTCGGGCACGATCGATTGCGGCGACAGGTGACTGGCCGCCGAACCACGGCGGAAGTACTCGACCAGCGGATCGCTGCCGTCGTCGGTACGGGACTTGAGTTGAAACCCGGTCGGGTGGGCGGTGTCGATGTCGACGTGGCGGCAATCCAGGCCTTCTTTTTCCAGGGTGTCGACCACGAACCGGCCCAACGAATCGGCACCGACACGGCTCAGCCATGCCACGTTAAAGCCCAGTCGGGAAAGGCCAATGGCGACGTTGCTGTCAGCCCCGGCAATGCGTTTGTGGAAAGCGCCAACGCTGGCCAGGTCGCCAGCCTGCTCGGCGACGAACATTGCCATGGTCTCGCCGAAGGACAGAATATCGATCTCAGACATGAGCATTCTCCCGTTGCGACTGGCCGAGGCGGGCGAGGGCCGCCACGTGTTCGCGGGTCAGTTGCACCAGGTCATCGCCTTGCAGCGGATATTCCGCGGCCCGCATGACACCTTGGGCCATGTGCTGCAGCAGCTGCTCCCACTGTTGCAAGTCGCTGGCGGTCGGCGGGATGGCGACCAGCTTGTCGTCGGCGCGACGCGTAACCGCTTTGCAGTGCACATAGCCGACGTGGCGTCCGAGAAGGCGCGCGGCGCTGGCGGCAGACTGGTCCTGCCAGTGCCAGTTGCCGATATCGAAGGTCATTTTGATCGGCAAGTGGTGTTGCTCGACTTCAGTGAAAAAACGCTGGAAGGGTTCGATGCGGCCACCGTGCAGGGTCTGGTCGTTTTCCACCAGCAACTGCACGGGGCTGGCATCCAGCAGCCGGGCGAGGGCGTGCAGGTCGCAGTTGTCAGTGAAATAGCCCAGGGACACTTTCAGCCATTTGGCACCGAACGCCTCGGCGCGTTGCAGAGCGGTGATCAGTTCTGGATTGGGCCTGGATTGTCCGGCCAACCAGAGTTCCATTGGCGACGAATACACGCTCTCCAAGCCTTCCGCCTGAGTGGCATTGGCCAGTTGAGCGGGGTCCTCAACGGTCAGCAATTCCTCGCGCCACTCGATGCGCGTGGCGCCGGCGGCGGCCAGTACTTCGATAAAACTGCCTTGGCCGCGCTGGCGTACCAGGTCGGCGCCGTAGCTGGAGAGGCTGATGGAAACGGCGGGTTTGTTCATTGTTGTTTTACCTCTGAAACCGGTTTCATTTTTGTTCAAAAAAAGGGTGATCTTTAGGGCCCCATCGCGGGCAAGCCCGCTCCCACAGGATCTCTGGGGTACACAAAATTTGTGAACGACACAAATCACCGTGGGAGCGGGCTTGCCCGCGAAGAGGCCCGAACATTCACCGAGAATTTCCAAGGGTTGAGCCCCTGACAATCAACCGCGCGGAAAAATCCAGCGTCCGCACCGCCCCGTCATCCCCCCGCAGCCGCTTGAGCAGACACTCAAACGCGCTGGCGCCAATCTCGGTGGTCGGCTGGGCCAGCGCGGTTATCCCGCTACCCACCAACGGATACCAATCCAGGTCATCGAGGGCGATCAAGCCCACATCCTCGAACAGGTTGCACTTGAGTTCACGCAACGCATGGGTGCAGGCCAGCGCCGCAATGCCGTTCGCGCAAAACAGCGCTTTCAGGCCGGGGCCGGGCGTGTCGAGGAAGGTTGCAAGTTTTGCGGTCAGTTCGCTGCCGGTTTCGATGAGGCTGCCATGGAGGGCCGGACGCAGGGCAATCTGTGCCTTGAAACTGCCGACCCGTTCGATCCGTGAACTGGTGCCATCGAATGGTTCGGTCACCATCAACACGTCGCGGTAGCCGCGTTCTTCAAGATGCGCGAGGGCCATTTCAACGGCTGCCGGATTGTCCAGCCCGACCATGTCGCTCTCAAGGTGCTCGACCTTGCGGTCCACCAGCACCAGGGGCATTTCCCGGTGCAGTTCGTGCAATTCGTCACGGTGATGACCCAGGGTGTTCACGATCAGGCCTTCGATGTTGTACGAGCGCAGCAGGGCCAGGTGCTGGCGTTCTTGCTCGTCGTCGCGGTCGGTGTTGCACACCACCAGGCTATAGCCGTGCTGACGGCAAGCGGTTTCCACCCCGTGCATCACGGCAATTGAATAAGGGTTGCGGATATCGGCCACCAGCATGCCGATCAGGCGGGTGCGCCCGCGTTTCAGGCCGCGGGCCATCTGGTTCGGGCGATAGCCCAGTTCGGCAATCGCCTGCTCGATGCGTTGGGCGATGGCATCGGAGAGAAGGGCGCGGTCTTCGCCGATGAACCGCGAAACGCTGGCCTTGGAGACCTTGGCGTGTTCGGCCACGTCGAGCATGGTCACGCGGCTGCGCTGGGCGGCGGAAAAATCGTTCACGGTCTGAAACCTTCTTATTGGATTTATAAGGTCGAGCGCTTCGTGAGATAACGCTGAAACCGGTTTCAGAAGACACCAAAAGCCAATTCGCCGTCAAGCCCCGGATTGTCGATTGTCGAACAAACACCGACGGGTGGCGTTCAGGCCAGCACGCTCAGCCACGCTGAACCCAGCAGCAACAGGCCCATGCAGCGATTGAAACGTTGCATGGCCCGGGGCGAGCGCAACCAGCGACTCGACCCGGCACCGAGCAGCGCCCAGACACCCAGGCAGGGCAAGGAAACCAGGAAAAACACCCCTGAAAGATTGATCACATGGACGAGCCGATCTTCGCCCGCTCCAGCGAAGACACTGACCACCGCCAGCGCCATCATCCAGGTTTTCGGGTTGATCCATTGCAGGCTGGCGGCGCCCACCCAACCCAGCCGAGCAGCGGTTTTCTGCGTGCTGATGGCTTCGGCCGGCGAACGGATAATCTGCCAGGCCAGATAACTCAGCCAAGCTACCCCGACCCATTGCATGACGTTTTGCAACGCGGGCCAGGCCGTCAGTGAGGAGCCAACGCCCGCGCCCACCAGCAACACCAGCGTCGCGGCACTGGCGCAGGCGCCCAAGATAATCGGCAGGGCGGCGCCCAAGCCGTATCGGGCACTGTTGCTGAGCACCAGAATGTTGGTCGGTCCGGGTGTGATGGACGCCACAAAGGCAAAGAGCAGGAAGGGCAGTAACGTCGGGAAAGAAGAGAGCATCGCGGGCAAACTCCGGTAAAGATCAGTGAAACCGATCTTCACGATCCCAGGCGTTACTTGTCTGGAAGATTTGAGCAGCGCTTGCGGTACAGCGCCGGTGTCAGGCCGTAGGCGCGCACGAACCAGCGGCCCAGATGGCTCTGGTCGGCAAAGCCCAACGCCATCGCCACCGTCGCCGGTTGCTCGCCTCGGGCCAGCATTCGCCGAGCGGTTGCCAGGCGCAACTGCACCAGATACGCGTGGGGCGCCATGCCGTAAGCGGCCTTGAACGCACGGGTCAGGCGGAAGCGGTCGACGCCTGTGACGGTTGCCAGTTGATCGAGGCCGATGTCGTATTGCGCGTGGGCATGCAGGTAGTCCCGGGCCTTCTGCGCCACGCGCGGCAGACGCGGGTCCTGGCCATCGCGGGCGCGCCAATGCAAGTGGCTGGTCAGGCGCTCGAGCAACACGTCGAGGGCGGTCTGGCGGACGATCTTCAGCTCACCGCGATGCAGGGTTTCAAACGCCAGGCTGGTGGCCTGGGCCAGACGCGCATCGTTGGCCAGGGTGGCAGCGAAACCCAGTTGACTGTTGTCGGGGGCATGATCGAACACGGCGCCGAGTTCGCGCTGTAGCCACTGTGGATCGAGGTACAGCATGCGGTAGGTAAAACCGTCGGCGGTCGGTGCTTCTCCGTCATGGATGTCACCGGGTTCGAGCAGAAACACCTTGCCCGGGGTGCTCTGGTGCCTGGCCCGTCGGCAATTGAATTGCTGAACCCCTTGCTCGGTGACGCCCACCAGATAACTGTCATGCCAGTGCGGGTCGTAGGCGTGGCCTTCGAAATGCGCGCGCAGGGTCTCGATGCCGGTGTCGGCGTCCTGGGACAGATCGATCCAGTTGTGAGCGTTCATGTTGCACCTGCGGGACGGATAACCGAGCTATTTAACGCCTGCTGGAAGTGCGATGACTAGAACGTTTGTGCAGGCATCAGTTGAACAGACCCGCCGCAATATTGATTGAGAACCCAAGGATGGCGGTGTTGAACAGAAAACCGATCAACGACTGCGCCAGCACGATCTTGCGCAAATCACGGGTCGCCACGCCGACGTCCGAGGTCTGCACCGCCACGCCGACGGTGAACGAGAAGTACAGGAAGTCCCAGTAATTGGGCGTCGTCAGGCCTTCGGCAAAGCGCAGCGCCGGCTCTTTGCCTTCCCAGGTATAAAACAGGCGCGCGTAGTGCACGCTGAATATTACCCCGATCAGCAGCCACGAACCGATCACCGTCAGCGCGGTGAAGCCGTAGTGCAGGAGTCTGCGCGTGGTTTCCAGGTCTTTGCTGCCGGCCAGTTCGAAGGTGATGGTCGCCAGGCTGGCCAGGGCGGCGATGCACACCACCAACAGCACCAGCCCGGCGTTTTCGTCTTCGATTTCGGCGATGCGTTTCACGTCGGTCGCTTTTGAACGCACGGTGAGCCAGAGCATCAATAGCAGGTAGATCCACACGCCGGCATTCCAGCCGAAGAGGATCTTGCTGATCAGAGAATCGGCCGGAACCAGAATGCCCACCACGATGCCCAGCAGGACGGCGGCGGACAGGCGAGGGTGGGTGCGGGTGAGGAAAGACATGGAGGCTCGATGGGGTTGGGGCTTTGCAATCACCTTAGCCCAGGGTGGTCAGTTCTGACTATATTCCTGAAACCAATGAGATCCCTGTGGGAGCGGGCTTGCCCGCGATGGCGGACCGTCTGGCAACATTGATGTTTGATGTGACGGCCTCATCGCGGGCAAGCCCGCTCCCACAGGTTTTTGTGGTGTTGGTCAGTGTTGTTTATGGCGCTTGCGCACCAGCTTCATCACCACCACAAAAAACACCGGCACGAACACCACGGCCAGTGTCGCCGTGATCATCCCGCCGATCACCCCGGTGCCGATGGCCTGCTGGCTCGCCGAACTGGCGCCTGTGGCAATCGCCAGGGGCACGACGCCCAGGATGAACGCCAGCGAAGTCATGACGATCGGCCGCAACCGCAGGCGTGCCGCTTGCAGGGTGGCGTCGACCAGGTCGTGGCCTTCGTCGTACAGGCTCTTGGCGAACTCGATGATGAGGATCGCGTTCTTCGCCGACAGGCCGATGATGGTGATCAGCCCGACCTTGAAGAACACGTCGTTGGGCATGCTGCGCAAGGTCACGGCCAGCACCGCGCCGAGCACGCCCAGCGGCACCACCAGCAGCACCGAGGTCGGGATCGACCAGCTCTCGTACAACGCCGCCAGGCACAGGAACACGATCAACAGCGACAGCCCGAGCAGGATCGGCGCCTGGCTGCCGGACAAGCGTTCCTGCAACGACAACCCGGTCCATTCCTGGCCCAGGCCCGCCGGGCCTTGCGCCACTAACCGCTCGATCTCGGCCATGGCTTCGCCGGTGCTGTGGCCCGGCGTCGGTTCACCGGAAATGCTGATCGCCGGGTAGCCGTTGTAGCGGGTCAACTGCGCCGGGCCCTGGGTCCATCTGGCCTGCACGAAGGCCGACAAGGGCACCATTTTTCCGTGGCTGTTGCGCACGTGGATCTTCAGCAGGTCTTCCACCTGGCTGCGCTGGTCGCCCTCGGCCTGCACCACGACGCGCTGCATCCGCCCCTGGTTGGGGAAGTCGTTGATGTAGGCCGAGCCCACGGCCGTGGACAGCACGTTGCCGACGTCGGCAAAGGACACCCCCAGCGCGTTGGCCTGCTTGCGGTCGACCACCAGTTGCACCTGCGGCGCCTCGGCCAGGGCGCTTTCGCGCACGTTCATCAGGATCGGGCTTTTTTCGGCGGCCGCGAGCAAGTCGGTGCGCGCTTGCATCAGCTTCTCATGGCCGAGGCCACCGCGGTCCTGCAGGCGGAACTCGAAGCCGCTGGACGTACCCAGGCCATCCACGGGCGGCGGCAGTACGGCAAAGGTCACCGCGTCCTTGATCTGGCTGAGGGCGACGTTGGCCCGGTCGGCAATCGAAGCCGCCGAATCTTCGCTGCCGCGCTCGGACCAGTCTTTGAGCGTGCTGAACGCCAGCGCCGCATTCTGCCCGCTGCCGGAGAAGCTGAATCCGAGAATCACCACGCTGTCGCGAATGCCTGGCTCGCCGGCGTTGTGCGCCTCCACCTGCTCGGCCACCTGCACCGTGCGGTTCTTGCTCGCGCCCGGTGGCAACTGGATGTCGGTGATGGTGTAGCCCTGGTCTTCCACCGGCAGGAACGAGGAGGGCAGGCGACCGAAGGCCAGGCCCAGGCCGATCAGCAGCACGCCGTAGATCAACAGGTAGCGCCCGGTGCGTTTCAACGCATAGGCGACCCAGCCTTGATAGCGCTCGGTCAGTTGCTCGAAGCGGCGGTTGAACCAGCCGAAGAATCCGCTCTTTTCGTGGTGCTCGCCTTTGGCAATCGGCTTGAGCAGCGTCGCGCACAGGGCCGGGGTCAAGGTCAGGGCGAGGAAGGCCGAGAACAGGATCGAGGTGGCCATCGACAACGAGAACTGCTGGTAAATCACCCCGACCGAGCCTTGCATGAACGCCATCGGAATGAACACCGCGACCAGCACCAGGGTGATGCCGATGATGGCCCCGGTGATCTGCTGCATGGCCTTGCGCGTGGCTTCCTTGGGCGACAGGCCCTCGGTGGCCATGATGCGCTCGACGTTCTCCACCACCACGATGGCGTCGTCCACCAGAATACCGATGGCCAGCACCATGCCGAACATGGTCAGCACGTTGATCGAAAACCCCAGCGCCAGCATGGTCGCAAAGGTGCCCATCAACGCCACCGGTACCACCAGTGTCGGAATCAGCGTGTAGCGGATGTTCTGCAGGAACAGGAACATCACCGCGAACACCAGCAGCATGGCTTCGCCCAGGGTGTAGACCACCTTGGTGATCGAGACCTTGACGAAGGGGGAGGTGTCGTAAGGGATCGAGTACTCGACGTTTGCCGGGAAGTAGCGCTTGAGTTCATCCATCTTCGCCCGCACCAGGGTCGCGGTGTTCAGGGCGTTGGCGCCCGGCGACAACTGCACGGCGACGGCGGTGGACGGCTTGCCGTTCAGGCGCGTGGAAAACTGGTATTCCTGGCTGCCGATCTCGACCCGCGCGACATCGCTGATGCGCACGGTCGAACCGTCGGGGTTGGCCTTGAGGACGATGTCGGCAAACTCTTCGGGGGTCGACAACTGGCCCTTGACCAGGATGGTCGCGGTAATTTCCTGGGTGGTGCGGGTCGGCAGATCGCCGATGCTACCGGCCGACACCTGGGCGTTTTGCGCGACGATGGCGGCGTTGACGTCCGCTGGCGTCAGGTTGAAGGCGAGCAGTTTCTGCGGGTCGATCCAGATCCGCATCGCCCGCTCGGCGCCGTACAGCTGCGCCTTGCCGACGCCGTCCAGGCGCTTGATCTCGTTCATCACGTTGCGCGCCAGGTAATCGCTGAGCGCCACGTCGTCGAGCTTGCCGTCGCTGGACGTCAGGGTGATCAACAGCAGGAAACCGGAGGAGACTTTCTCCACCTGCAAACCTTGCTGGATGACCGCTTGCGGCAGGCGCGACTCCACGGCTTTGAGGCGGTTCTGCACATCCACCTGCGCCAGTTCCGGGTTGGTGCCCGGCTGGAAAGTCGCCTTGATGGTCGCGCTGCCGAGGCTGCTCTGGGATTCGAAATACAGCAGATGATCGGCGCCGTTGAGTTCTTCCTCGATCAGGCTGACCACGCTTTCGTCCACGGTTTGCGCCGAAGCGCCCGGGTACACGGCATAGATTTCGATCTGCGGCGGTGCGACGTCGGGGTACTGCGCCACCGGCAACTGCGGAATGGCCAGGGCACCGGCCAGCAGGATGAACAATGCGACCACCCAGGCGAACACCGGGCGGTCGATAAAGAACTGCGGCATAAAAAAGCGTCCTGCTTACTGACCAGTCACCTGGGCAAGTGGAAGAGGGGTGTCGTCGATCTGCACTTTCTCGCCGGGGCGGGCATGCTGCAGGCCCTCGATGACGATGCGGTCGCCGGCTTTCAGGCCGCCGGTGACGATCCAGCGATCGTTCTGCACGGCGCCCAATTCGACCGGTTGCTGGCCGACGCGCTGTTCTGCGTCGAGCAGCAGCACCTGGGCGATGCCGGCGCTGTCGCGCTGGATGGCCCGCTGCGGCACGCTGATGCCCTGGCGGTTGACCGCTTGTTCCAGGCGCACGCGCACGAAACTGCCGGGCAGCAGGTCGAGGTCGGGGTTGGGGAACTCGCTGCGCAGGATGATCTGGCCGGTGCCCGGGTCGACGGTGATGTCGCTGAAGAGCATTTTGCCCGGCAACGGGTAGAGGCTGCCGTCATCCTGAATCAGTGTGGCCTTGGCCTGGTCCTGGCCGACCTGCTGCAACTGGCCGGAACGGAAGGCGCGGCGCAGTTCGTTGAGTTCGCGGGTGGACTGGGTCAGGTCGGCATGAATCGGATTGAGTTGCTGGATCAGCGCAAGCGGTGTGGTTTCGTTCTGCCCGACCAGCGCGCCTTCGGTGACCAGCGCGCGCCCGATGCGCCCGGAAATCGGCGCGGTGACGGTGGCGTAGCCGAGGTTGAGTTTCGCCCGCTCCAACGCCGCCTTGCTGGCCGCGACGTCGGCGGCGGTCTGTCGTGCGTTGGCCCGGGCGTTGTCGTAATCCTGGCCGCTGATGGCCTTGTCGTCGATCAACTGGGCATAGCGCTGTTCCTGCAACCGGGCCTGGAACGCGTTGGCCTCGGCCTTGCGCAGCGCTGCTTCGGCGCTGTCCAGGTCGGCCTTGAACGGCGCCGGGTCGATGCGGAACAGGACATCGCCCTGTTTCACGTCACTGCCTTCACGGAAAGTGCGCTGCAGGACCACGCCGGCCACGCGGGCACGCACTTCGGCCATGCGCGGTGCGGCAATCCGTCCGCTCAGCTCGCTGCTGATGGTCAGTGGTTGCGCTTCGATGGTTTCGATGCGAACCGTGGCCAGCGGCGCCTGTTCCTCGGCGTTCGAGGCCTTCTCGCACGCACCCAGTGTCAACGCCAGAGCAATCAGACTGAGCCTGGCAAGCAGATTCTTCGACATGTAATACCCCAATAAAGACTCCCAGCATCCTACTGGGCGCAGGCGAGGGTAGCGGTGAAGCTTTGTTGGTGCTGTGTGAAATTGTGTAAGGGTTTTACTCAGAGACGAGTGAGGGCGTATATCCTTCAGTCCTTGAATTTTATTGCGCCTGTCAGGCCGCCTTCGCGGGCAAGCCCGCTCCCACAGTGGTCGGTGGTGTTCATAGCCTTTGTGTTCACCTCGAGTCCCTGTGGGAGCGGGCTTGCCCGCGCAGAGGCCGGAACAGGTGCCACGGCTCTTTCTGGAAACACCCCATGCCCAACATCCTCCTGGTCGAAGACGACACCGCCCTCGCCGAATTGATTGCCAGCTACCTGGAACGCAACGGTTACTCCGTCAGCGTGATCGGTCGCGGTGATCATGTGCGCGAACGAGCGCGGCTCAATCCGCCGGACCTGGTGATCCTCGACCTGATGCTGCCCGGCCTCGACGGCTTGCAAGTCTGTCGCCTGCTGCGCGCCGATTCGGCGACCTTGCCGATCCTGATGCTCACCGCCCGCGACGACAGCCACGACCAGGTCCTGGGCCTGGAAATGGGGGCCGACGATTACGTCACCAAACCCTGCGAGCCACGGGTGCTGCTGGCGCGGGTGCGGACCCTGTTGCGCCGCAGCAGCCTCAGCGAGCCGCAGACCGCCAACGACCGCATTCTGATGGGCAACCTGTGCATCGACCTGTCCGAACGCACCGTGACCTGGCGCGAGCAATTGGTGGACTTGTCCAGCGGTGAGTACAACCTGCTGGTGGTGCTGGCCCGGCATGCCGGGGAGGTGCTGAGCCGCGACCAGATCCTGCAACGCCTGCGCGGCATCGAATTCAACGGCACCGACCGTTCGGTGGACGTGGCGATTTCCAAGTTGCGGCGCAAGTTCGACGACCACGCCGGCGAGGCGCGCAAGATCAAGACCGTGTGGGGCAAGGGCTACCTGTTCAGCCGTTCCGAGTGGGAATGCTGAGCCGATGTTCAGAATCCTCTTTCGTTTGTACCTGGTGACCATCGTCTCGTTCAGCGCCGCGATTTATCTGGTGCCGGATCTGGTGGTCAAGGTGTTCCACGAGCGCTTTGTCACCTACAACCTCGATTACTCCCGTGGCCTGCAAACGCTGATCGTCAAACAGTTTCATGCGGCCCCGGCCGAACAGTGGCCGGCCCTGGCCGCTGAAATGGACAAGGACTTCGAGCCACTGCACATCGTGCTCAGCGGTAACGACGACAGCAGCCTGACGCCTGAAGAGCAGCAGCGCTTGCAGCGGGGCGAGAACGTTGTACGCGTGGGTGACTGGGGCTGGCGTACGCTGGCGGTCGCGCCGCTGAACGAGCGCACCGTGGTGCAAATGGTGGTGCCGCCGGATCCGCTGGACGTCAACCTGTTGTACTGGAGCATCAACGTACTGATCGGCGCGACCATGCTCGCGTGCCTGTTGCTGTGGCTGCGCCCGCACTGGCGTGACCTGGAACGCCTCAAGGGTGCGGCCGAGCGCTTTGGCAAGGGCCATCTGGGCGAGCGCACGCAAATCTCCCCGAGCTCCAACATCGGCAGCCTGGCCAGCGTGTTCGACACTATGGCCGGCGACATCGAGAACCTGCTCAATCAGCAGCGCGACTTGCTCAATGCGGTGTCCCACGAGTTGCGCACGCCGCTGACGCGTCTGGATTTCGGCCTGGCGCTGGCCCTCTCCGACGACTTGCCGGCCGCCAGCCGCGAGCGCCTGCAAAGCCTGGTGGCGCACATCCGGGAGCTCGATGAGCTGGTGCTTGAGTTGCTGTCCTACAGCCGCCTGCAAAACCCGGCGCGGCTACCGGAGCGGGTCGAAGTGTCGCTGGATGAGTTCATCGACAGCATCCTTGGCAGCGTCGACGAGGAGCTGGAGTCCCCGGAGATCGTCATTGATGTGCTGCTGCACGGCCAGCTCGAACGCTTCAGTCTCGACCCGCGCCTGACCGCCCGTGCCCTGCAGAATCTGCTGCGCAACGCCATGCGCTACTGCGAAAAGCGTATCCAGATCGGTGTGCAGGTCTGTGCCGGCGGCTGTGAAATCTGGGTCGACGATGACGGCATCGGCATTCCGGATGACGAGCGCGAGCGGATTTTCGAACCCTTCTACCGTCTCGACCGCAGTCGAGACCGCGCCACGGGTGGTTTCGGACTGGGATTGGCGATCAGCCGGCGCGCCCTGGAAGCCCAGGGCGGCACGCTGACGGTGCAAGCCTCGCCGCTGGGCGGGGCGCGGTTTCGCTTGTGGTTGCCGACTTCGGCCTGACGCGCGCCCGGGCTAACGTGGCTCAGGCGCTCAGCCGACTGCGCAATACCTTGGCCATCTCCTCCAGATCCGTCATCGGCTGGCGCCCGATCAACATCCAGGCGTGCTCCATGTCCGACCAATACACGATGTTCAGCTCGCGCCGCTGTTCCTGGGCGAAATGGCGACTGCCGCTGTTGGAGCGAGTCACGCACAGCGCCATGGGGCCGTGCGCCGGATCGAGGTAGGTGATCTGGGCGATGGGGGCGCCGTCGTACTCGAGGATTTGCGCCCGCTTGAACTCGGCACGGGGCAGGCTCAGTTTTGCCGGCACGAGGTCCAGGCCCAGGCGCGCATCGATGGTCCGCAGTTGCGCCCGCTGGGAGGCTTCATCAGCGGGCAGGTGATCCAGGGTTTCCGGCACGTAGAGCGCCATGTAATCGGCCACCAGACCGCGCCAGCTGTGAGTCTGCTGGCTTGCTTGCCAGCCGAGGAACAAACGGTCCGCCAGCACGCCGCCGGCCAGCAGCCCGGCCGCGGCGGCCAGGAACCAGCGTCGGTTGAGCCCGGGGCGGGCGGGTGAGGGCATGGTGGCGAGCATGGCTTGCAGGCGATCTACCGGCGCCTGCCGGGCCAGTTCATCGTAGGCGTCCTTGAACGGCAGGCTGCTACGACCCAGCCATTGCAGGCGCAGGCTCAGCATCGGGTCGGCGCTGATGGCCGCGTCGATTCGCGAGCGCTGCTCGGCATCGAGTTGGTTGTCGAGATAAGCCACCAATTGTTCGTCCGAGGGTTTCGCGTTCATCAATGTTCTCCTCGGTAAGGGTGGGACACCGTTCGCAACGGTGGATATTCGGCCAGTTTCGCCCGGGCCGCGGCCAGGCGACTCATGACCGTGCCGATGGGCACTTGCAGGACGTCGGCGACTTCGCGGTAGGACAACCCTTCGACGTAGGCGAGAAATACCGTTTCACGCTGGGCCTCGGGCAAGGCATCGACGCGGCGGATGACCTGTGCCGCCAACACATGGGTCTGGGCCACGGACTCTCCATCGAACGACAAGGCCTGGTCGGCATCCACCTGGCCCTGACCTTGCCGCACCCGCTGGGCACGCACTTCATTGAGCCAGATCGAGTGCAGGATGCTCAGCAGCCAGCGGTCCATGCGCGTCCCCGGCTCGTATTGCCCGGCCCGCTCCAGCGCCCGCACGCAGGTGGCCTGCACCAGGTCATCGGCGACATGCCGTTGCCGGGACAACAGCAGGCCATAGCGCCATAAACGCGCCAAATGCTGGTTCAGTTCCGTTCGTATTGCCTGATCGCTGGCGATGGCGACCTCCGTCCGCTCGGGTTGTCAGGTTTTCGATGATCCGTTGATGGCTTCGGCCAGGTCCTGGTACTCCTCGCACTGGGTATTGCCGCAGATGGATTTGATCTGCTGCAGTTGCTCCTGCGCAAGGTCCAGCCGACCCTTGATCACATAGGCCTCGCCCAGATATTCGCGGACTTGCGCGTATTGCGGGTCGAGTTTTACCGATTGCAGGTAATAACCGATGCCTTCGTCGGTGCGTCCCAGTTTACGCGTGGCGTAGCCGCGATAGTTCAGCGCTTTTGCGGTATTTGGCTGTTTCAGCGTGTCAAGCAGGGCCAGGGCCTCCTCATAACGTCCGTCCTTGGCCAGTTGATAGGCATAGTTGGTGCGGTCTTCGTCAGGCACCAGGTTGCTGGTCTGCCTGACGCACCGCTGCGATCTTGTGTCGAGCACCTGTCCTTTCGGGCAGTTGGGTCTGGCGGGCGGCTCGTCACCGCCGCCACCGCCGTTGGCCAGGGCGGGGGAGGCGGTCAATGCGACGGTCAGCAACAGCGGGGCCATCAGAACTGCAAAACGACTATTCATGGGCTTTGCTCCACAGGTTCATGGGTTTCAGATCAGGTCGCGCCCGGCCAGGCGCAGTGCAAGGTTGATGTGATGAGAACACCGCAGCATGCACAATTATTCATTGTGGGAGCGGGCTTGCTCGCGAATGCGGTGGGTCAATCAACATTAATGCTGCCTGACACTCCGCTTTCGCGAGCGAGCCCGCTCCCACATGGGGTTTTCGTTCAACCCAGCAGGCGAATCGGAGTCCCTGCCGCCCAGGCCTGGATGTCCTCGATCATCTGCGAGAAAAACAGCCGGTAGTTCTGTTGGCTCACGTACCCGACATGGGGCGTGGCCAATACATTGTCCAGGGTTCGGAACGGATGATGAGCGGGCAGCGGCTCCTGCTCGAAGACGTCCAGTGCCGCACCGGCCAGTCGTTGCTTCTGCAGCGCCTTGATCAGCGCCGCCTCATCGACAATCGGTCCGCGTGCGGTGTTGACCAGCAGTGCCGTGGGTTTCATCCAGCCCAGGGCTTGGGCGTCCACCAGGCCCCGACTGCGGTCGCTGAGCACCAGGTGCACCGACAACACGTCGGCCTGTTCGAACAGCTCCTGCTTGCTGACACGGGTCACGCTGGCTTGCGCCGCACGTTCGGCGGTGAGGTTTTCGCTCCAGGCAATGACGCGCATGCCGAACACCTGGCCGAATTGCGCGACGCGCTGGCCGATGCTGCCAAGGCCGAGGATCGCCAGCGTCTTGCCGTGCAGGTCGCCGCCCAGGCCTTGTTGCCACTGGCCGGCACGCAAGGCATTGGCTTCGGCCACCAGGTTGCGGGTGGCGGCCATGATCAGCGCCCAGGTCAGCTCCGGCGCGGCGTGTTTGTAACTGTCGGTGCCACTGACCTGGATGCCCAGCGCGGCGGCAGCTTTCAGGTCCAGGGCGGCGTTGCGCATGCCGCCGGTCACCAGCAGTTTGAGCCTGGGCAGGCGACGCAGCAGGTCTTCGTCGAAGCGGGTGCGCTCGCGCATGACGCAGATCACCTCGAACCCGGCCAGGCGCTCGGCCAGCGTCTGGTTGTCGGCGGGGTAGTCATGGAGAAAACTCACCTGGCCGACGCTGTCCAGCGCCGACCAGTCCACCACGTCCCGCGCCACATTCTGCCAATCATCAAGCACTGCAATCTGTACAGGCATCAGCCTTTCCTCTTCAACGCACGGGGTTGGTCTTGTTCAGCCAGGCGAGCAGGGCCTGGTGGAATTGTGCCGGTTCTTCCATCTGTGGCGCGTGGCCCATGCCGGGGAATTCAACCAGCGTGGACCGGGGAATCAACTTCGCCACTTGTTTGCCGAGGACGTCGTAGTGCCCGATCTTCGCCTTGACCTCGGGCGGGGCGATGTCACTGCCGATGGCGGTGGTATCGGAGGTCCCGATCAACAGCAGGGTCGGCATCTTCAGGTTCTGGAATTCGTAGTACACCGGTTGAGTGAAGATCATGTCGTAGATCAGCGCCGAGTTCCACGCGACTTGCGTATGCCCCGGGCCTTTGTTCAGGCCGGCGAGCATGTCGACCCAGCGATCGAATTCGGGTTTCCAGCGGCCGCTGTAGTAGGTGCTGCGTTCGTAATTGCGGATACCGTCGGCGCTGAGCTTGAGTTCGCGTTCATACCATTGGTCTACCGTGCGATAGGGCACGCCGAGGGCTTTCCAGTCTTCCAGGCCGATGGGGTTGACCAGTGCCAGTTGCTCGACCTGTTCGGGGTATTGCAAGGCATAGCGAGTGGCGAGCATGCCGCCCGTGGAGTGCCCCAGCAGGGTGGCTTTCTGAATGCCCAATGCCTTGAGCAGTTGCTGGGTGTTCGTCGCCAGTTGCTGGAACGTGTACTGATAGTGCGTCGGTTTGCTGGAGCTGCAGAAGCCGATCTGGTCCGGGGCGATGACCCGATAGCCGGCGTCGCTGAGGGCTTTGATCGAGCTGTCCCAGGTGGCGCCGCAGAAATTCTTGCCATGCATCAGCACCACGCTGCGGCCATTGGCCTTGCCGTGGGCGGCGACGTCCATATAACCCATTTGCAGGGACTGGCCCTGGGATTCAAAGGCGAAGTGCTTGAGTGTGTAGGGATAGTCGAACCCTTGCAGCTCAGGGCCGTATTCCGGTGCTTGGGCGTGGGCGATGACGGGCAGGGCGGCGGTCAACAGCAGGCTGGGCAACCAGCGGGGGAAGAGTCGCGACATGGGGAGGCTCCATGGAAAATCCGCCGATGCTGGATCGGCTCGATTAGGGCGGCATTAAACACAGGCAATCGCCGCCCTCGATGGTTCAACCCATCCAGCCCAATGTTGCTACGGCCAACGCGCCGTAGCGGGCGCCTTTGGCCAGGGTGACGATCAGCAGGAAGCGCCCCAATGGCTCGCGCATGACGCCGGCGACCAGTGTCAGCGGATCGCCGATCACCGGGAGCCAACTGAACAGCAATGACCAATGGCCGTAGCGCTGGTAATGCAGCCGGGCTTTTACCAGGTGCCGGGGGCTTACCGGAAACCAGCGTCGGTCGCGGAACCGTTCGATCCCGCGCCCCAGCCACCAGTTGAGCAGCGACCCCAGAACGTTGCCGAACGTCGCCACCGCCAGCAGTGCCCAGAGCCAGTAGCGGTCGCTGAGCAGCAGCCCCACCAGCACGGCTTCGGATTGCAACGGCAGCAGCGTGGCGGCACCGAATGCCGCGAAAAACAGCCCGAGGTACGCGCCTGGCATCAATGGGCGGGGTAGTCCGCGACCACCAGGTCAGTGCCGTCCTTTTTCAGGCCTATGACCTGATAGGCATCGCTCATGCCGTCCATTTCCATGCCGGGCGAACCCATGGGCATGCCGGGCGCCGCGACGCCCAACAGATCGTCGCGCTTGCTCAAGGCCAGGACCTGGTCGGCCGGGACGTGACCTTCGACGAACTTGCCGTTGATCAACGCGGTGTGGCACGACGCCAGGCGTGGCGGCACGCCGTGCTGTTGCTTGAACTCGCTCATGTTCGCTTCGACGTGGTCTTCGACCTTGAAACCATTGGCTTCAAGATGGCTGATCCATTTTTTGCAGCAACCACAATTGGCGTCGCGATGAACCTCGATCGGAATGAGGTCCGCAGCCTGGGCCAGGGAGGACATGAACAGGGCGCTCAGGGCGATCAGACGCAGAGGGTTTCGCATGGGATTCGTCTCGGCTAACGGGCAAAAAAACGCATTCTGACCTTTTTTTCCGGTCAGGCATTCAAGGAGTGTTTCGAAGTACTACAAAGATCCGCTGTACTGATGATGGTAGATCAGTGCTGTCAGGCAGATGAAGGGGAGATTACAAAATCGTCAGGTTGAAATGGCGCAGGCGCATGTTTACGTGATCGCCGGGTTCAAAAAAGGTTCTTCACGCAATCCCGGGGGACACCGATACCTTTAGGAGCCGGCTTGCTGGCGATGGCGGCCTCATGGCTGGCGTATTTTGTTGGTGGTGTACATATCCATTTCTGCGGTAACGGCCGCCTATGGTTCCGCTTTTACAGCGGGTTACTTGGAAAAGCGCCAAGTAACCAAACGCTTTTGCCCCTGACGTTCGGTGCCTCGCCTAGGCTCGGCATCCCCTCGCTCCGGTCCTGCTCCGTGGGCCCGCCGCGATCGGCCATCCATGGCCGTACGCGGCTAACCCGGCATCCATGCCGGGTTGCCCACTACGCAGAACCTCCACTCGGCCTCTCGAGGGGGCGTGCACCGCAACAGCACCGCGAGGCGAGCTAACGCTCGACCTCGTCGTTTGGTGGTGTACGCGTTCCCCTGTAGGAGCTGCCGAAGGCTGCGATCTTTTGATCTTGCTTTTGCGATCCGGAGATTGCTGAAGATCAAGATCAAAAGATCGCAGCCTGCGGCAGCTCCTACAGATATGTGGTTATCTCAGCGGTCAAGCAGTTTCATGACTTCCTCCGGATAACGCAGGCCAGCGGTGGCGTTCGCCGCAAGGACCGACTCCAGCGCCTGCAGTTCATCAGCGCTCAGTTTCACCTGCAGAGCGGCCACGTTTTCCTCCAGGTATTTACGTTGCTTGGTGCCCGGAATCGGAATCAGGTAGTCACCCTGGGCCAGCACCCACGCCAGCGCCAGTTGGCCCGCCGTCACGCCTTTCTCTGCCGCGAGCGCCTGGACCTGCTGCACCAGCAGCAGGTTCCTGGCGAAATTTTCGCCCTGGAAACGCGGACTGAAACGGCGATAGTCGTCTGCCGCGAAATCATCCGGGCTTTTCAATGCGCCGGTCAGGAACCCTCGGCCCAGCGGGCTGTAAGGCACAAAGGCGACGCCCAGGCGCCGACACGCCGCCAGGCAACCGTTTTCTTCCTGATCACGGCTCCACAACGAGTACTCACTCTGCAGCGCACTGATCGGATGAACCTTGTGCGCCCGCTCCAGGGTCGCCACCGAGGCTTCGCTCAATCCCAGGTAGCGGACTTTGCCGGCACTGACCAGTTCGGCCATGGCACCGACGGTTTCTTCGATGGCCACCTGCGGGTCGATACGGTGCTGGTAATACAGGTCGAGGGTGTCCACGCCCAGGCGTTTCAAAGTGCCGTCGATGGACTGGCGAATGTACTCCGGCCGACCGTTGACACCCCGGGCACCGGGGTTCGCCGGGTCGCGGACGATACCGAACTTGCTGGCCAGGAACACCTGGTCGCGCTTGCCGGCAATGGCCTTGCCGATCAGCTCTTCATTGGTGTGCGGGCCGTACATATCGGCGGTATCGAGCAGGTTGACACCCAGTTCCAGCGCGCGATGCAGGGTCGCCGTGGCTTCGCGGGTATCCGTGCCGGTGGTGTAGAAGTCGGTCATGCCCATGCAGCCAAGGCCGATGGCCGACACCTGAGGACCGTTTTTTCCCAATTGACGTGTGTGCATGAAATCAGCTCCCTGTGAAGTGAGTGGCCATTGTTCGCCTCGACAGAAACAAGATAAACCGGCTAAAACGGCTATCACTATTCGTAAAATCCAAACAATCTGTCGGTGGAACCAGCAATGGACCGTTTCAACGCCATGCGCGTCTTTACCCGAATCGTCGAGTTGGGTGGCTTTGCCAAGGCCGCCGACAGCCTGCAACTACCCCGGGCCTCGGTGACCATCCTGATCAAGCAGCTGGAGGCCCATCTTGGGGTGCAATTGCTGCAACGCACCACGCGGCAGATCAGCCTGACGCTCGACGGCGCGGCCTATTACCCGCGTTGCGTACGCTTGCTGGCGGATCTCGAAGAGACCGAAGCGGTGTTCAGTGCCGCACGCCACAATCCCAAGGGGCTGTTGCGCGTGGACATGCCGGCGGGCGTGGGGCGTCTGGTGGTGATTCCGGCGCTGCCGCAGTTCACGGCCCGCTATCCGCTGATCGAGCTGGAAATCGGCTTGAATGACCGGCCGGTCGACCTGATTCGCGAAGGGGTGGATTGTGTGTTACGCGGCGGCTCGACGCTGGACGATTCGCTGGTGGCGCGGCCGCTGGTGATGATGGATCAGGTGACCTGTGCCAGCCCTGACTACCTGCAGCGGCACGGAACGCCCCATACCCTGGATGACCTGTGCGGGCATCAGATGGTCGAGTACTTCTCCAGCAGCAACGGAAAGCGCTATGGGCTGGAGTTTGTCGTGGATGGTCAGGTGCGGTTGGTCGACCTGCCCAAGCGGGTGGCGGTCAACAGTGCCGATGGTTATCTGGCGGCGTGCGAGGCCGGATATGGGCTGGTGCAGACGCCGTATTACCACGTGGCGCGGCAACTGCAGGAAGGGCGCTTGTGTGAAGTGCTGCGGGAAGTGCCGCCACCGGGCATGCCGATGACGGCGCTTTATCCGCCGCACCGCCAGTTGTCCCGGCGGGTGCGTGTGTTTGTCGACTGGCTGGTGGAACTCTGTGCCCAGCCCGGCAATGACTTTTACAGGAAGGATTCAGGGCGTTGATCAGCGGTTATCGGTGTGGGTAGTAACCCGGCCCGCCATGGTCGTAGTAGTGATCGTGATGCCAGCCCCCATGGGGGAAAACTATGCAACCGCTCAGGGTCAGGATGGCCAGCAGGGGAATCAGCAATGTGATTCGACGCAACATTTCAAAGTCCTCATGGTTATCGCCGCAATGAAGCTAAAACTCTTCATCGGCTGTAACATGTGACCCCGCTTGTAGCCGCTTATCCCCAGAACAGGGTATGTGCTTGGCAAGCGTCTTGATACAAACCGGATACATTTTCAGATTCAGGAACCCGCAATGACTCAGTCGCAACGTTTGAAATACTCGATTCTGATCTCCCTGGTGGTGCTGGGGATCATGTTTGGCCTTTCCTGGTTGCAGAACACCGGCGTCATCAGCGAAAAAATGTTCCAGTACATCGCCATTGGCGTGGCGGTGATCGTGGTCGTCATCAATGGCGTGATGCGCCGCAAGGTCAAGCCCTGATCATTCGCTCACTGGTTGCGCAGGATGGCGGCAGCCTGTGGATGCAGGCTGTAGCTTTTGTCGGGGTTTAGCACAATCACGCCTTCAATGCACAAACGCTTGAGCACTTCGCGCACGCTGAGAAAGGACAGGGGAATGTCCAGGTCCAGCAATTGGCTGTGTACGCCACGCACGCCAAGACTGCGGTCGCTTTCGGCGGCCGTCAGCAGGGCATCGATGACTTTCAGGCGGATCAGGCTGGTGCGCAGGCCATAGCTCTTGAGCAGGACCCGGATCCGCTCGTTACCGTGGCGATCGGTATGCGGCTCGAACACGCCGACTTCCATGGAAGTACCCTTTGGCGCGTTGCTACCGTCCGTTGGCAGTTGCGAGTTGTACATTGCAAAACTCCTTTTCAGAGCCTGATCAGGAAAAATGGGGCGCTCTTGCATGTCTAGACGTATGAGCTCCCCAAATCATGAAGGCTCGAATGTAGAAATTTTGTCGACGGCGTGTGATCAGCCTGTCAGTTCGCACGCCAATGCGTGCAAAACCCTAAATTATTGATGTGAGCTTCGTCCCTACAGGGAGGCACTGCGCGCGTGGGTGCGCGCAACAGTGGCCATCGTGTTTTCGATCAGGAGCGAGCGTGATTATTTCCAGCCAGTTAACCAGGTTGAGCCTGGCGGGTGTGACTCTGGGATTGAGCCTGGGGTTGAGCCTTGCGGCGAGCGCGAGCGCGAGCGATGCGCCTGCGCCAACGAGCGCAGACATCCGCCGAACCAGTTTCGGCGTGCCGCACATCCGCGCCGACAACGAGCGCGGGCTGGGCTACGGCATCGGCTATGCCTACGCCCAGGACAATCTGTGCCTGCTGGCGAACGAGATCACTACGGTGAACGGCGAGCGTTCGCGCTATTTCGGACCGGACCAGTTCACCGTCGAGGCGCGTGAGAACCTGGTCAGCGATCTGTTCTTCACCTGGCTCAACACCCCGCAAGCCGTCGCCGCTTTCTGGCAGGCCCAGACTCCGCCGGTGCGTGAGTTGATTGAGGGTTATGTGGCAGGGTTCAACCGTTCCCTGAGCGAACGTCGTGCCCAGGGGCTGCCGCAACAATGCCAGGGCGATTGGGTGCGGGACATCACCCCCTCGGATCTGGTCAAGCTGACCCGGCGCCTGTTGGTCGAAGGGGGTGTCGGCCAGTTCGCCGAAGCCCTGGCCGGTGCCACGCCGCCCCAGGCCGTGGCCCGGGCGTCGAGCGCCCAGGCAGCGTTCCAGGTGGCCGCCACGCGCATGCAAAGGTTTGCCCTGGACCGCGGCAGTAACGCGGTCGCGATCGGCAGCGAACGTTCCTTTAACGGACGCGGCATGTTGCTGGCCAATCCGCACTTCCCCTGGGTGGGCGGCATGCGTTTTTATCAGATGCACCTGACCATTCCCGGCAAACTGGACGTGATGGGCGCGGCGTTGCCCGGCCTGCCTTTGATCAACATCGGTTTCAATCAACATCTGGCCTGGACCCACACCGTGGATTCGTCCAGGCATTTCACGCTGTACCGCCTGCAACTCGACCCCAGGGATTCAACCCGTTACCTGCTCGACGGCCAGTCCTTGCCGATGGACCAGCAGACCCTGACCGTCAACGTCAGGCAGGCGGACGGGCAGGTCCGGGCGATTTCCCGCGTGGTCTACAGCTCGAAGTTCGGTCCGGTGGTGCAATGGCCGGGAAAACTGGATTGGGATCATCAGTACGCCTTCAGCCTGCGCGACGCCAACCTGGATAACGATCGCGTCCTGCAGCAGTGGTACGCGATGAACCGCGCCGAAAACCTCAAGGATTTCCAAGCCTCGGTGCACAAGATCCAGGGCATTCCGTGGGTCAACACCCTGGCGGCGGACGATCAGGGGCAGACGCTGTACATGAACCTCTCGGTGGTGCCCAACGTCAGCGTCGACAAGCTGGAGCAATGCAGCGATCCGCGGATCGGCCTGCAGATGATCATTCTGGACGGCTCCAACAGCGCCTGTGCCTGGGACATCGACCCGCAGGCGCCACAACGGGGCATCTATGCAGCGGACAAGCTGCCGCAGCTGTTGCGCAAGGATTTTGTCCAGCACTCCAACGATTCGGCGTGGATGGCCAATCCGGCGCAACCGCTGACCGGCTATTCGCCGCTGATCAGCCAGGATGGCCAGCCTTTGGGCCTGCGTTCACGCTTTGCCCTGGACCGTTTGAGTACGCTGACCGGGGCCGGCAAGGTCGCGGTGGCGGACTTGCAACACATGGTCATGGACGATCAGGTCTATCAGGCGGCTCAAGTGATGCCGGACCTGCTGCAATTCTGCGCGAAGGGTCTCGGTGCCGATGCCAAAACCCTCGCGCCACTGTGCGCCAGCCTCAAGGCCTGGGACCGCAAGGCCAACCTGGGCAGCGGTCTGGGTTTTGTGCACTTCCAGAATGTCATGGAGGCATTGGAGCCGGTGTCGGACGTATGGCGCGTGGCGTTCGATCCGCAAGACCCGCAACACACCCCGAGTGGACTCGCCGTCGATCACCCGTCAGTGGCCAAGGCGCTACGCACAGCGATGCTGGCTTCGGCTGAGCAGGTCAAGGCGTCAGGCCTCAAGCCGGACACTCGCTGGGGCGACATCCAGGTGGTCAGCAGTGGCGGGCAACAGACGCCGATCCATGGCGGGCCGGGCACGCTGGGTGTCTACAACGCGATCCAGAGCGTGCCGCGCAGCGATGGCAAGCGCGAGGTGGTCAGTGGCACCAGTTACCTGCAAGTGGTGACCTTCGACGAAAACGGACCGCAAGCCAAGGGGCTGCTGGCGTTCTCGTTGTCGAGTGACCCTGCTTCGAAATTTTCACGGGATCAGACGCAGGCCTTTTCGCAGAAGCAATGGAGCGTGCTGCCCTTCACCGAACAGCAGATCACGTCCGATCCGCAGTATCAGGTACAGACGATCCGCCAGCAGGATGCCAAGGTCGTCGCGCATTGAGGTAATGTAGTTTTAGTGGAACGCTGAAGGCCGCACCCCGCAAGGGTCGCGGCCTTTTCAGCTTTTCGGGGTCTTTTGCGGGATCGCGTTGACCACCAGATTGCCATTGTCATTGCGGGTCAGGTAGACCGGCAGGACTCGCGGCAGGGACTTCACCAGGCCGTTGATCTCTTTGATGTTGTAGATGCCACCGATATGGATCGAACCGGTGCTGTTGTCGGCGACCATCAGCGGTTTGTCCAGGTAGCGATTGATCAATGGCAGCGCATCGCTCAGCGCCAGATCGTCGAGCACCAGCTTGCCCTGGCGCCAGGCCAGCGAACTGTCATTGTCGTAGGTCTGGCTGATGCGGGGAGTGAAGTCGCCGCCGCGATAACTGGCCTGCATCGCCGGGTCGAGGCGCAAACCGTCGCCGGGCAGGTCGGTGTTGCTGCTGACCAGTACCGAACCCTCGATCAGATTGACCTTGACCTGGTCTTCATACATCCAGACGTTGAATTGGGTGCCGGTCACACGAATCTTGCCTTCGGCCGCCTTGACCACAAAAGGGTGGCGGGTGTCATGGCTGACCCTGAAGTACGCTTCGCCTTTCTTCAGCGTGACTTGCCGCTGATCCTTGTAGTTGCTGTACGTCAGCTCGCTGCCCAGGTTCAGTTCCACCTGGCTGCCATCCTTCAAGGTGACCGTGCGAACATTGTCGGTGGCTTCGAAATGCTGGTACGCGTTCGGTACCCAGCCCAGGTGCCAGCCGGCATAACCGGCCAAAGGCAGCGCCAGGGCACAGACTGCCGCGGCAATGGCCAGGCGGCGCCACGGAGTTTCGGGTTGCGGGCGAACCAGCGGCAGGACGGGCGCGGGGCGGGGCAGGTCGCCGGCGACATCCCATATTTCCAGCATCGCTTCGTATTCGAAGGCATGGAGCGGATGCGCATTTCGCCATTGTTCGAACGCCTGGCGCTCCTGCGTTGTGCAGTCATTGGCGTGCAGACGCATGCACCAATGCGCAGCGGCATCGGTGATGGCGTCGTATTCGGCTTCCGAGAGCGTGTGTTCGGTCATTGGCTCATCCTGATTTCGTGCATTCTAACCTTGGGGACAGTCTGCGAGAACATCAGTCATGGCAATTAACTATCAATGTGTAACTTTTTTTCAACGCCTCGCCTCTGGAATCTCTGCTGGCGTAAAAACTATCAAACTGATTACCCCTGTGCGGTCAGGGCCTTTGAGCGGCGCAGATCCGGGGATCTGCGCCCTGTGATTGGCGGATCAGGTTCCGGAGGCCGATGTGGCCGGCACCGGGTCCAGTTGCCGGCCCATTTCGCAGATCAGGAACGCGAGCGAATCGGCATTGTGCAAAATGACGTCCGTCCTGAAATTCGCATTTTGCCCGTCCAGGAATGCATCCCGTGCCTGCTCCATGGTCCTGCTGCCCGTTAACCTCAGAATGGCCTTGCCGATGTGATAGGCCGCCGGGATCGAATCCAGGCTGATCCACGATTGCAGGCTGCTGTTCCAACGCGCAAACAGTTCCTCTTTCGGCGTGTTCAGCGACAAGGCTTCGCGCTGGAATTTCAATTGGGACTCTTTCATGGCTTCACCGTAGGCCGTGATCGGCGTCACCAGATCGCTGAACGGGCGCCGGGCTTCAAGGGATGCAATGTCCACGGCTGCGGAAAACAGGTGAGCGAACTCGTGAATCAGCGTGGCGGCCTGGCTGTGGCCGTCGACGTTGAAGGGCTCAGTCAGGCAGGATTTGTACCAGTCGAGCTGTTGATCGAAGAACTTTTCGGTGAAATGCACGTGGCGCTTGAGATCCTTGTCCAGGACAAACGCGATGAGGTTGTCCTGCGGGTCCCGGTTTGAACCCACGATAAAACGATGGGAGTTCATCCAGTCTTCATCGGGGTCGACCAGCGCGTTGCAGATGGGGAGAATGGCGTCCTTGATCTTGTCGAGCAGCGCTGCGTTGACCTGGCCGACACCAAAGAAGCCTTTGAGGAAGGTGTCCAGCCGGGTGCCGGGGACGAATCTGCGCAGTTGCGTCATGTTGTGCAGGCTGTTGAACGCGTAATAGCGTGCCATGTCGATGGCCTGCACGATCATTCGGGCTTTTTCGGGATGCCTGGCGCGAATGTCTTCCATCCCCCGGGCCTCGATGTTCAGCACCTCCCTGGCGTCATGGGCATAGGCCAACTGGTTGTGCATTGTCGACATGGCCTTGCCGAAGTGCACCGTATGGATGTCCGGGTCGATCACCAGTTGCTTGTCTGGCGCAGTCAGCAGTATAGGGCCCTGTTCCTTGTCCCTGATCATTCGCCAGGCCGGCCCGGTCTTGTCTACGCCGTAGACCTTGCCGGCGATGGGGGCGTAGGTTTTTTTGCTCGTCGCATCGAGGTAGGTGCCGTCAGCGTTGTTTTTCGTCAGGTTCTTGAGTTCGACCGTGGTTTCGAACGGTTGCAGCCGCGTACGCAGCGGTGCCGTCGAATCGATCTCGGACCACTTTGGCGCGATGACCGGTTTGGCGACCGGTGCGCCAGGGTTTTGCTGGGTTGCCTGGGCCGTGTCGGTCCATCCTTCGAGCGACAGCCTGCCCAATGAGATGAGTTGCGCCGCACCGGCGATGAACTCCTCCAGCGCAACTTTCCAGTGATGATCCTGCAGGGCTTCTGCGGAGTTGCGGGCATCCTTGTAGGCGTTCCAGAGAAACTGCGCATAAGCGAGTTTGCCCGGTAACAGGCCGAGGATGCGCTGGATGCCGGAGCCAAACAGGTGTTTGACGGCCTCCCAGTCCGCCTGGCTAGCCGCGTTTAACTGGCTGCCAAGCATTTGCGACAGCAGTCGGGTGTTGTCGTGGAACAGTTGGGTGAGCAAGTTGCCGTCGATGGGGGTGGACCCGAGGGTGATCTCACTCGATTGCCCAACGGTCGAGCTGAACAGGTTGTGGAAGGCGGACTGCTCGCTGTCCGGCAGGCGTCGTAGCAATAGGTCCTGCAAAGGCCCCGGGGTGTTCAGCGCCGAGACAAGACTGGCCTCAGTGTCGAATTCGATAAAAGGCGAGCCGCCAGGGTGGTAAGGGGCATAGAGGATCTGCGGCCCGGCCTTTGCGTTGCCAGGGCTGACCAGGTACAGGCCCAACGCTTTGACAGCGGCGGCGCCGGTGGTCTTGATCAGCTCCAGTGGGCGGGCAATCGCGTGTGCTCCCTGCACGGCTGCTCGGGCCGTGGCGTCCGGCATGTCGAGCACCTGTCGCAGCAAATCGAACGCGCTGCCGGATAGCCGTTGCAGCAGCTTCAGTTCGTGGGCGTGTTGCAGCAGTTGCCAGGGCAGTTGTTTAACGAAGCGCTGCATCCGGCTTTCGGCGTCGGCCGTTGCACCGGACAACGTCTGCGTTACCTGTGCTGCGTAGTTTTGCACAATGTTCAATGACCGCAGCAGCTGACGGACCGCGGTCTGGTCCAGTCCCTCGGGCAGTGCCTGGGTGGTTGTCGAGGAAACCTGGAATCCGGAGCCTTGCGCGACATTGACATGGTTCAGGGCGAACTCGGTAAGGCTGCGGGCGGGACCGGTCAGGTTGAGGTCGGGGATGATTTCAATATCGTCGGGGTCCAGCGTAATGGCGGGGAAGCGATTGCCGAGCAAGGTCGTCAGCCGTCCATGCACATACGACCTGAGGGGTGTGATCCCGTGCAGGTAGTCTTTGTCCTCCTCGACGCTGTTGCGGTATTGCTCCAGCAGCTCAACGTGCAGCCGCTGATCTTCAGGCGGGGCCATTCCAAGCCATGCGGGCAGTGACTGTTGCAGGGTGATCGCCCGGGCGATCGAGGTGGCTCTGCGCAAATGGGTGTTGATCCCGGCCGTAGCCAGCGCTTTCAGCGCCTTTTTCTGCTTCGTGTCGTTCAGTTCCAGGCCGCGCGCGTGTTCGCAGCGAGCCAGAAAGTGATCGATGGAGGATCGTGCGACCTGCTCCAGTACTGATCCTTCAATCAGCCGCAGCGGACCCAGCGAGTAGCGTTGGTGGAAGACGCGTTGGCTCGGGGTGAGGTTTTCCAGTAGCGCCATACGTTGTTGCGGGTCGAGCAGGCGCCGGTTCAGTTCCTGCCTGGCACGGCTGATGTTGTCAAACACCTCCAGCCCCTCGGCGGGCGTCCACAGGATCGTCCGGCCGGAATGCGAGGGGTCGAGTCCGCCGCGCTCGGTCAGGAGCAGGCAATGGGCAAGCGGCAGGACATCCCGCAGACCGGAGCGCTCAAGGGTCAGCGAATAGGCATCGGGCCGGAACCCCTTCAAGGAGCGACGGTTATGTCTGTCGGCCTGATCCGGGTTGAACACCGTATCGACGATGGCCCGGTCCGCATCCGCCAATGTCGCGCCGAGTGTGCGCAAGCTTGCCTCGCCGCGGATGCCGACGGAAAGTGCATGGGCCAGGCGCGGCTGCAGGTTTTCCAGGTAGACCCGCTGCAACGCCAGTGAAGTGATCGGTTGTGCGGCGAAGTCGGCGTTGATCAGCGTTTCGATGTCACTGAAGCTCTTGACGAACGCTGCCGCCGTATCGGCCAGCACCATGGACGGATGCTGGTCGCCGGACAACACCGGCCGCGTGCTCCAGCGTCCGTCGGTCTCCAGCTTCAGCAGCCGCTCGTTGAGCATCGAACGGATATCCAGCGCCTTGTCGAACAGGGCGTGGATGTCGACGGCACCGTCACTGTGGCGGAACACCTGCAGGCTGTATTCGGTGTTCTGCAGTTGCTTGGTGACGATGGCGTCGAAGAGCTTGCTGAAGATCGCGCCGGAGATTGCTTCCCCAGTCACATTCGGCCGGTCAAAACCAATGAATCGCTGGCGTTCGTCCAGGCTCAGCAGGCCATAGAGTTCGTCCTCGTGACCGGCCGCGCCGAACTTGCTGCGCACGGTATCGCGCAAGTCCTGGTAGTCCTTGAGCACCTGCAAACCTTCGGTGGGCGTGTAGAGAAACGCATGACTGGCGCTGACCATCAGTGAACCGGCCAGCTCGACGTAATTGGCCTGGTACTCCCACAGGCGCACGGTTTCGACCGTCATCGATGTGTTCGTCCGGCTGGCCGTCGAGATCAACGCGTGCAGATCCTGGCTTTGCTCCGGGGTGATGATCCCGGCTTCGCGCTTGAGCAGCAGTTGCACGCGCGCCTGATCGGCGATGGCCCGGCCAAAGAGTGCGCGACGGGAGGCGCCATTGGCGCTCGCTGCGTCCCAATAGTGCTTGAGCTGCCTGATCAGCAGGCTGACCAGCTTGCGCGAGACTGTCGTGACCGCCGTCTCCCAGTGTCCCTGGTTTGCGTTTACCGGGGACTGTTTCGGGTGGGAAAATTCATGGGTCTGCCCGGAGGGCCAACGCTGATGGCGATAGTGCAGGAGCACGGCATCACTCAGCGACAGGGAGTTGACCCAAGGTCCCGTTGGACGACTTGCATCCTCGTTACCGTCAGTCGCTGCCAGATAAAAATTCACCTGGGTCTGGCTCTGATCCACGCCGGGAAAAGACGCCGTCAGTTGTTCAGCCAGCAATGCATCGAGCAGCGACGTCAAGGACGGTAGCGCCTTGAGTTCATCGAGCAGGGCCTGGTCGTTGAGTTGCTGATGGCGGGAGAGGGTGTTGCGCTGGTCCTCAAACACGTCTCCTTCGATGGTTTGAAACTCCAGCCCGATATCGTCGGCAGCCACCACTGTCTTGCGTTGTGACAGCGCCATGAAGGCCAGCAGTTCATTGTCTTCGTTGGCTGCTTCGAGTTGTGCTGCCAGATGTGCGGTCAGGACCGAACGACTGGTGAATTTCTGTATACCGGCGTAGGGGGTGTAGAGAATCACGCCGTTGTCATCCGGCGTCGCGGTCAGCAAAAAACTGCCGGCCAGCGCCACGGGTTCCTGGCCAGGGATCTTCAGCAGGATTTTTTTCGCCAGCATGGGCGGCGTCTGCTCATCGCGCAGGGCCTGGCTGGCCAGTTCGATATGGCTGAACCATTCGAAATCCTTTTGCGCCAGCCCGTGGGTTTGGCCAAGTTCTCGCCAGAGGCCGGGCATCGTCAGTGCTTCGGGGAAAAACAGCGGAGTTACGGGTGTAGACATCGTCGAGTCTCGCTCAAGGGGCCACTCAAGGGCGCCTGTGGGTTGAGCATCGAGACTAAAAGCCGGTGCGTTGATGCAGGTGGTAAATAGATAACGCACGGGGCGTGGGCATTGGTGACACGGATATACCTCATCGCCCCCTGAGCGAAAGGTTGACAGGTCGCTCGTCGCGCGTTGTTAATCGGCGGGTCTTTGTACGCTGTTGTTCCCTCCAATAATCATTCTGGAGCTTCAGATGTCTGCGCCACACGATCACGCCTCTACTGCCGTCTCGTCACACCTGTCACTCGAAGCGCTGAGCGCTTTGCTGGAAAAGATTTTTCTGCGTCATGGCACCTCGGCCGAGGTTGCCAGGGTGCTGGCACAAAACTGCGCCGGCGCCGAGCGCGATGGCGCCCACAGTCACGGGGTGTTCCGGATCCCGGGTTATGTTTCGACGCTGCAAAGCGGCTGGGTCAATGGCCAGGCCGTTCCGGTGGTCGAAGATGTGGCTTCGGGATTTGTGCGGGTCGATGCCGATAACGGTTTTGCGCAACCGGCCCTGGCGGCGGCGCGCGAATTACTGGTGCAGAAAGCCCGAAGTGCCGGCATTGCGGTGCTGGCGATCCGTAACTCGCACCATTTCGCGGCCTTGTGGCCGGATGTCGAACCCTTCGCGTATGAAGGGCTGGTGGCGTTGAGCGTGGTCAACAGCATGACCTGCGTGGTGCCCCACGGTGCCGATCGACCACTGTTCGGTACCAATCCGATTGCCTTCGCCGCGCCGCGGGCTGACGGCGAACCGATTGTCTTCGACCTCGCCACCAGCGCCATTGCCCATGGTGACGTGCAAATTGCCGCACGCCAGGGGGAACGTTTGCCGCAAGGGATGGGCGTGGACAGCCTCGGCCAGCCGACTACCGACCCGAAAGCGATTCTTGAGGGCGGCGCGTTGCTGCCTTTTGGCGGACACAAGGGCTCGGCGCTGTCGATGATGGTCGAGTTGCTCGCGGCGGCACTGACCGGCGGCAATTTTTCCTTCGAGTTCGACTGGAACAACCACCCAGGCGCCAAGACGCCCTGGACGGGCCAATTGCTGATCGTGATCGATCCGGACAAGGCGGCGGGGCAAAGTTTTGCCCAACGCAGCCAGGAACTGGTGCGGCAAATGCACGGTGTCGGCCTGAAGCGTTTGCCGGGTGACCGGCGTCATCATCAGCGCGCCAGGTCGCTGGCCAATGGCATTGAACTGGATGCCCGGACGCTGGCGAACCTGCGGGAGCTGGCGGGGGAGTGATTCGGGGTATTGGCAAATAATGTCTAATTAACGCAACCCCTGTAGGAGCGAGCCTGCTCGCGATGGTCGTTAACGATTACGCGGGAAATCTGATTCCCCGCGGTGCCCTCACGTCCATCGCGGGCAAGCCCGCTCCCACAGGGTTCCAGTGTTTGCCAGTGCTCAGCGACGCCCCAGCAACAACCCCACCACCAGGCCGAACCCGGCGGAAATCGCCACAGTTTGCCATGGATGCCCGCCGATATAGGTTTCAGTGGCCTCGACCGCGGGCAGGGTGCGGTTGCGCACGCTGGTCACCGAATCCCTGGCCTGCTGGAGTTTCAGGGCGATTTGTCCGCGAAGGGTGTCCGCTTCTTCCCCGACCAGTGAGGCGCTGCTTTTCAGCAGTTTTTCCGACTCTTCGATCAACGATTGAAGTTCGCTGAACGCTTGATCCTTGATTTGATCTTCGGCAGCTTGCGCGGCGGTTTTGCGGGCCATTGAAGTACTCCTTGCGGGTAAGTGGACAGTGAACAATGGAGTCTGCGGTCGTCGGAAAAGTTGCAGCTATTTTGCCCGGGAAGGTCATCTAGCTGAAAAACCGGCGCAGGACATTTCGCCCTACAGTGTAAGATGTCGCCAATTTTACGCAGCAGGAAATTCCCATGAGCTTCAATCTGGCCGACAAACCCCTCGCCGAGCGCGCTGCGCTTGAAGACGAGAAATCCCGTCTGTTCGAACTCTGGCAAAACAACCTGGGCAAAGCCAAGGGCGAGGCCGCACGGTTGTTTGGTGAACGGGCCAAGCGCAAAGGCAAGTGGGCCGAATGGGTGCGCGCCGAACTGGACGGCATGTCGCCCCCGGAATACGCCAACATGGTGCGCAGTGAAGTCAATCGCCTGATGGCGGCCAACAAATAACATCGGTTGTCAGGCGAAGCTCGCGACAATCGCCTCGCGCACTTTCAACACGACCGGGTCAAGCTGGGTGCTGGTGCGCCAGCCCAGTTCGATCGGGTAGCGCGGCAAGTCCAGGGGGCAGGGCAGAAGTGCCAGGCCGCTGAGCGTCGCGATGCTTCGGGCGGCATGGGCCGGAATGGTCGCCACGGCCTGGCTGCCCTTGAGCAAATGCGGCAGCGCGGCAAAATGCGTGGTCGAGGCGCACACCCGCCGACTCAGGCCCAGCGCCGCCAATCCTTCATCGGTAATCCCGATAAAACCGCCGGACGACACCAGGATGTGCTCGCGGGCCACAAACTCCTCAAGACTGATGCTGTGCTGGCCCTCGACCAGGCTCGACGGGTCCGCCAGGCACAGATAACCACCTTCTCCCAGCACCTGGCGGCTAAGCAGCCGCTCGGCAAAGCCGCCCGCGGTGATCGCCAGGTCAATGCTGCGCTCCATCAACGCCTGGGCAACGATCTGGCTGTGGGTCTGGCGGAAAATCAGGCGCAGCTTCGGCGCGCTCCGGGCGATTTCCTCGATCAGTCGTCGGCCGTAGGCAATTTCGAAATCGTCCGACATGCCCACGGTGACCGAGCGGCCTTCGTACTGCTGCGCAGCCGGGTCAACCATCGCCAGGCTCTGCCGGCATTTATTCAGGGCCTCGCTGACCACAGGCTTGAGCTGATTGGCCTTGAGCGAGGGCGCCAGGCCGCGCCCGGTGCGCACGAACAGTTGATCGCCATACACCTCGCGCAACCGGCGCAAGGCTGCACTGACCGCCGATTGCGTCACGCCCAGGCGCAAGGCGGCACGGCTGGCGCTGGACTCTTCATGCAGCGCTTCGAAGACTTTGAGCAGGTTGAGGTCGATGTTGGTGATATTCATCTGGTTCATATCATTCAGCAGTGAATCGGTCTTTATTGATGATCACGTGGCGCCGGAGAATGAGCAACCCCTGATGCGAATGGAGAGTTCGTGATGCCCAAATCAATCGTTGCGGCCTTGCAGATTGGCGCCTTGCCCGGTGGCAAGGCCGACACCCTGGAACAGATCCTGTCCTATGAACACGCGATCATCGAATCCGGCGCCGCGCTGGTGGTCATGCCGGAAGCGCTGTTGGGTGGTTATCCCAAAGGCGAGGGTTTTGGCACCCAGCTTGGTTTTCGGCTGGCGCAAGGTCGCGAAGCCTTTGCCCGCTATTTTGCCAACGCCATCGACGTGCCCGGTGCGGAAACCGAGGCGCTGGCCGGCCTGTCCGCACGCACCGGGGCGAATCTGGTGATCGGCGTCATCGAGCGCGCCGGCAGCACCTTGTACTGCACCGCGCTGTACTTTGATCCGCAGGCCGGGCTGCTGGCCAAACACCGCAAACTGATGCCCACCGGTACCGAACGGCTGATCTGGGGCAAGGGCGATGGTTCGACGCTGCCGGTGATCGACAGCCAGGTCGGGCGCATCGGTGCGGTGGTGTGCTGGGAAAACATGATGCCGCTGCTGCGCACGGCAATGTACGCCAAGGGCGTGGAGGTGTGGTGCGCGCCGACCGTGGACGAACGGGAGATGTGGCAGGTCAGCATGCGCCACATCGCCCATGAAGGGCGTTGTTTCGTGGTCAGCGCCTGTCAGGTTCAGGCGTCGCCCCTGGCCCTGGGCCTGGACATCGCCAACTGGCCGGCGGATCGGCCTTTGATCGCCGGCGGCAGCGTGATCGTAGGGCCCATGGGCGACATCCTCGCCGGACCGTTGCGAGATGGCCCCGGTCTGCTGACCGCGCAGATCGACACTGACGACCTGGTGCGCGCCCGCTACGACTATGACGTGGTCGGTCACTACGCTCGCCCGGATGTGTTCGAGCTGACCGTGGACGAGCGCGCTAAACCGGGGGTGCGCTTCACTTCCTGATACCTGAGGGCTTTGGCCAAACCAGTCAGGCAACTTGATAACTTTGACCATTGCCCGCCACCCCTGGCAGAGCGAGTATTTCCCTGTTGATTACGGTTCCCCCCAACCTAATAAGAAACACAGGGATTCTGGCAATGCGCGATTACTTGTCTGCTACAGATCAGTTCAACTATCAGCACACCGTCGACGCCGCACTCGCAGGCGATCTGACGGCGCTCAACGCCTGCGTCGAATGCTGTGACCGGCATGCCTTGCCGGGTCGCATCGCGTTGTTCTGGGAGGGGCGCGACGGCGCCAGTGCGACCTACACCTTCACTGATTTGCAGGACAAGGCCGCGCGCTTCGCCAATTACCTGCTGGCTCAGGGCGTGAAGAAGGGCGACAAGGTCGCCGGCCTGCTGCCACGCAACATCGAATTGCTGATCACCGTGTTCGCCGCCTGGCGCATCGGCGCGGTGTATCAACCGTTGTTCACCGCGTTCGGCCCCAAAGCCATCGAGCACCGCCTGAGTTGCTCTGGTGCCAAAGTGGTGGTGACCGATGCGACGAACCGGCCGAAACTCGCCGAAGTCCCCGACTGCCCGAGCATCGTTACTGTCACTGGTCCTAAAGGGCAGGGCCTGATGCGTGGCGATAGCAGTTTCTGGGCCGAACTGGCCAACTATTCCTCCGATTGCGAGCCCGTGCTGCTGACCGGCGAAGACCCGTTCCTGCTGATGTTCACCTCGGGCACCACCGGCCCGTCGAAAGCGCTGCCTGTGCCGCTCAAGGCCATCGTTGCGTTCCAGAGCTACATCCGCGACGCGGTTGACCTGCGCCCGGAAGACGCCTTCTGGAACGTCGCCGACCCGGGTTGGGCCTACGGCATTTACTACGGTGTCACCGGGCCCCTGTCGATGGGGCATCCGATCACCTTTTACGATGGCCCGTTCACCCTCGAAAGCACCTGCCGGGTGATCAACAAGTACGGGATTACCAACCTCACCGGTTCACCGACGGCCTACCGTTTGCTGATTGCCGGCGGCGATGAGTTCGCCAGGTCGATCAAGGGCAAGCTGCGCATCGTCAGCAGCGCCGGCGAGCCGCTGAACCCGGAAGTGATCCGCTGGTTCGCCGACAACCTCGACGTGGTCATCCACGACCACTACGGTCAGACCGAGCTGGGCATGGTGCTGTGCAACCACCATGGCCTTGAACACCCGATTCACATGGGCGCCGCCGGTTTTGCCTCGCCGGGCCACCGCATTGCGGTCCTCGATGACGAATACAAGGAACTGGGTGTTGGCCAGCCCGGCATCCTGGCCATCGACCGCAGCCAGTCGCCGATGTGCTGGTTCGCCGGCTACGAAGGCGGGCCGACCAAGGCCTTTGTCGGCCACTACTACTTGAGTGGCGACACCGTCGAGTGGAACCCGGACGGCAGCATCAGCTTCGTCGGTCGCAGCGATGACGTGATCACCACCTCCGGCTACCGGGTCGGCCCGTTCGACGTGGAAAGTGCGCTGATCGAACACCCGGCCGTGGTCGAGGCCGCCGTGGTCGGCAAGCCCGATCCGGAGCGTACCGAACTGGTCAAGGCGTTCGTCGTGCTCAACCCGCAATACCGCGCAGAACCTGCGTTGGCCGAAGAGCTGCGCCAGCACGTGCGCAAGCGCCTGGCGGCGCATTCGTACCCCCGTGAAATCGAATTTGTCAGCGAATTGCCGAAAACCCCAAGCGGCAAATTGCAGCGCTTTATCTTGCGCAACCAGGAAATCGCCAAGGCTCAAGAGGCTGCGGCGAAGAACCTTCCAGCTTGAAAGGGAAACAATGATGCAGATCGAGAACAAGATTTTTATCGTCACCGGTGGCGCTTCCGGCCTCGGTGCAGCGACGGCCGAGGTACTGGTCGCCGCGGGCGCGAAAGTGATGCTGGTGGACATGAACGCCGAGGCCGTTGCCGCCCAGGCCCAGCGCCTTGGCGCCCACAGCGTGGTGGCGGACATCAGCAACGAAGCGGCGGCCGAAGCGGCCGTGCAGGCGACGGTCGAAGCCTTTGGCGGCCTCAACGGCCTGGTCAATTGCGCCGGCATCGTGCGTGGCGAGAAGATTCTCGGCAAGAACGGTCCGCACTTGCTGTCCAGTTTCAGCCAGGTGATCAACGTCAACCTGATCGGCAGCTTCAACATGCTGCGCCTTGCGGCAGCGGCGATTGCGCAAACCGAAGCGGATGCCGATGGTGAGCGCGGCGTGATCATCAACACCGCGTCTGCCGCGGCATACGACGGGCAGATCGGTCAGGCGGCCTACTCGGCGTCCAAAGGGGCCATCGTCAGCCTGACGTTGCCGGCGGCCCGTGAACTGGCGCGCTTCGGCATCCGCGTGATGACCATCGCCCCGGGCATTTTCGAGACGCCGATGATGGCCGGCATGACCCAGGAAGTTCGCGACTCCCTGGCCGCTGGCGTGCCATTCCCGCCGCGCTTGGGCAAACCAGGCGAGTATGCCGGGCTGGTGAAGCATATTATTGAAAACAGCATGCTCAACGGCGAGGTGATCCGTCTCGACGGTGCCTTGCGCATGGCCGCCAAATAAGGAGGATTTGTCATGACACTGTCCAACGATCCGATTGTAATCGTCAGCGCCGTCCGCACCCCCATGGGTGGGTTCCAGGGCGAACTGAAAAGCCTGACCGCACCGCAACTGGGTGCTGCCGCGATCAAAGCCGCCGTTGAACGTGCCGGCGTTTCCAGTGACGGCATCGACGAAGTGCTGTTCGGCTGCGTACTGCCGGCAGGCCTTGGCCAGGCCCCTGCGCGCCAGGCGGCACTGGGTGCCGGGCTGGATAAATCGACCCGCTGCACCACGCTGAACAAGATGTGCGGTTCGGGCATGGAAGCGGCGATCCTGGCCCACGACATGCTGGTGGCCGGCAGTGCCGACGTGGTGGTCGCCGGTGGCATGGAAAGCATGTCCAACGCGCCTTACCTGCTGGACCGCGCCCGTGCCGGCTACCGCATGGGCCATGGGCGGGTGCAGGACTCGATGTTCCTGGACGGCCTCGAAGACGCCTACGACAAGGGCCGCCTGATGGGCACCTTCGCCGAAGACTGCGCCGAAACCAACAGCTTCAGCCGTGAGGCCCAGGACGCGTTCGCCATCGCCTCGACCACCCGCGCGCAACAGGCGATCAAGGACGGCAGCTTCAAGGCGGAAATTGTCCCGCTCACCGTGACAGTCGGCAAAGAGCAGGTGGTGATCAGCAACGACGAGCAGCCGCCAAAAGCCAAACTGGACAAGATCGCTTCGTTGAAACCGGCGTTCCGCGAAGGCGGTACGGTGACGGCGGCCAACTCCAGTTCGATCTCCGACGGTGCAGCGGCATTGGTGCTGATGCGCCAGTCCCAGGCACAGAAACAAGGCCTGAAGCCGCTGGCGGTGATCCATGGCCACGCCGCGTTCGCCGACACCCCGGGCCTGTTCCCGGTGGCGCCGATTGGCGCGATCAAGAAGCTGATGAAGAAAACCGGCTGGTCGATCAATGACGTCGATCTGGTGGAAGTCAACGAAGCCTTCGCCGTGGTCGGCATGGCCGCGATGACTCACCTGGAAATCCCCCACGAGAAACTCAACGTGCACGGCGGCGCTTGCGCCCTGGGTCACCCGATCGGGGCGTCCGGTGCGCGGATTCTCGTGACCTTGCTGTCGGCCCTGCGCCAGAAAGGCCTGAAACGCGGCGTCGCGGCGATCTGCATCGGTGGCGGTGAAGCGACGGCGATGGCCGTGGAATGCCTGTACTAAGACCAACACCAATCCCTGTGGGAGCGAGCTTGCTCGCGATAGCGGTGGGTCAGATAGCAATAGTGTTGACTGACACAGCCTCATCGCGAGCAAGCTCGCTCCCACAGGGTTCTGCGTCGTAACCAGATTCAAGGATTCACCATGATCCCCAATAACGACCAGCAACAGATCCGCGACATGGCCCGGGATTTTGCCCAGGAACGGCTCAAACCCTTCGCCGCCGAGTGGGACCGCGAACACCGCTTCCCCAAGGAAGCCATCGGTGAGATGGCCGGTTTGGGCTTCTTCGGCATGTTGGTGCCGGAGCAGTGGGGCGGATGCGACACCGGTTACCTGGCCTACGCCATGGCGCTGGAAGAAATCGCCGCCGGCGATGGCGCCTGTTCGACCATCATGAGCGTGCACAACTCCGTGGGTTGTGTGCCGATTCTCCACTACGGCAACGACGAGCAGAAGGAGCGCTTCCTCAAGCCGTTGGCCAGCGGCGCGATGCTCGGCGCTTTCGCCCTGACCGAGCCCCAGGCCGGTTCCGACGCCAGCGGCCTGAAAACCCGTGCGCGCCTGGAAGGCGATCACTACGTGCTCAACGGCTGCAAGCAGTTCATCACCTCCGGGCAGAATGCCGGGGTGGTGATCGTGTTTGCGGTGACCGATCCGAACGCGGGCAAGCGTGGCATCAGCGCGTTTATCGTACCGACCGATTCGCCGGGCTATAAAGTCGCGCGGGTCGAGGACAAGCTCGGCCAGCACGCTTCCGACACCTGCCAGATCCTCTTCGAAGACGTGAAAGTGCCGGTGGCCAACCGTTTGGGCGAGGAGGGCGAAGGCTACAGGATCGCCCTGGCCAACCTGGAAGGCGGTCGCGTCGGCATCGCTTCACAATCAGTGGGCATGGCCCGTGCCGCGTTTGAAGCGGCCCGTGATTACGCCCGTGAGCGCGAGAGCTTCGGCAAGCCGATCATCGAGCATCAGGCCGTGGCGTTCCGCCTGGCGGACATGGCCACCCAGATCGCCGTGGCGCGGCAAATGGTGCACTACGCCGCCGCCCTGCGCGACAGTGGCAAGCCGGCCCTGGTCGAGGCGTCGATGGCCAAGTTGTTCGCCTCGGAAATGGCCGAGAAGGTATGCTCTTCGGCGCTGCAAACCCTCGGCGGATATGGTTACCTCAACGACTTCCCGCTGGAGCGGATCTACCGCGACGTGCGGGTGTGCCAGATCTACGAAGGCACCAGCGACATTCAGCGCATGGTCATTTCGCGCAACCTATAAAAAAGCAGGCCCTCTGTAGGAGCTGCCGCAGGCTGCGATCTTTTGATCTTTAAAATCAACGTCAAAAGATCGCAGCCTGCGGCAGCTCCTACAAGGGATCTGGCCTAATGTGAAACAGGAGTTGTTTATGAGCTACGAAACGATTTTGCTGGAAACCCACGGCCGCGTTGGCCTGATCACCCTCAACCGTCCTCAGGCGTTGAACGCGTTGAACGCGCAGATCGTCAGCGAACTGAACCAGGCCCTCGATGGTTTCGAGGCGGATGCGAACATCGGCTGTATCGTCCTGACCGGTTCGAAAAAGGCGTTTGCCGCGGGTGCCGACATCAAGGAAATGGCCGAGCTGACCTACCCGCAGATCTACCTCGACGACCTGTTCAGCGACAGCGACCGCGTCGCCAACCGCCGCAAGCCGATCATCGCGGCGGTCAACGGTTTTGCCCTGGGTGGCGGCTGTGAGCTGGCGCTGATGTGCGATTTCATCCTGGCTGGCGACAACGCCAAGTTCGGCCAGCCGGAAATCAACCTCGGCGTGCTGCCGGGCATGGGCGGCACCCAACGCCTGACCCGCGCCGTGGGCAAGGCCAAGGCCATGGAAATGTGCCTGAGCGGGCGTTTGATCGATGCCGTGGAAGCGGAGCGTTGCGGCATCGTGGCGCGGATCGTGCCAAGCGATGAGCTGCTGGATGAAGCGCTGAAAGTCGCGGCGTTGATCGCCAGGAAGTCGCTGCCGATTGCGATGATGGTCAAGGAAAGCGTCAACCGTGCCTTTGAAGTGAGCCTGGCCGAAGGCGTGCGCTTTGAGCGTCGGGTGTTCCATGCGGCATTTGCGACGCAGGATCAGAAGGAAGGCATGGCGGCGTTCATTGCCAAGCGTGAGGCGGCGTTCGTCGGTAAGTAATGCGGCGTCTTCGCTGACGCTATCGCTGGCAAGCCAGCTCCCACAGGGTCCGGGGTGTACACAACATGGGTGAACAACCGAGAACACTGTGGGAGCTGGCTTGCCAGCGATGCCTTTAAGGCTTCAAACCAGTTTACAGCCAAAAGATCGCAGCCTTCGGCAGCTCCTACAGGGCTTTGTGTAGGAGCTGCCGAAGGCTGCGATCTTTTGCTTTAAACCAGGTAATTCTTCAGTTCGCGGGCAATCACCATCCGCTGAATCTCGCTCGAGCCTTCGTAGATCTGCGTGATCCGCGCATCCCGGTAGTACTTCTCCACCGGATAATCTTCCAGATACCCATACCCGCCATGAATCTGAATCGCGGACGAGCAGACCTTTTCCGCCATTTCCGACGCAAACAGCTTGGCCTGTGACGCCTCCGACAGGCAGGGCTTGCCGGCCGTGCGCAGGCGCGCAGCGTGCAGGATCATCAACCGTGCGGCGTTCAGCTGCATGTGCATGTCGGCCAGCAGGTTGGCGATGCTCTGGTGTTCGTTGATCGTCTTGCCAAACTGCACCCGGTCACGGGAATAGGCCAGCGCCGCTTCGAACGCCGCGCGGGCGATGCCCAGCGCCTGGGCGGCGATGCCGATACGACCGCCTTCGAGGTTGGACAGGGCGATGGCCAGGCCTTTGCCGCGTTCACCCAGCAGATTGGCTTCGGGGATGGTGCAGTTGTTCAGGGTGACGGCGCAGGTGTCGGACGCGCGGATACCCATTTTGTGTTCAGTGCGGTCAACGATAAAACCGGCGGTATCGGTCGGTACCAGGAACGCCGAGATGCCGCGTTTGCCCAGGTCCGGATCGGTCACGGCAAATACAATCGCCAGCTTGGCGCGCTTGCCGTTGCTGACGAATTGCTTGGCGCCGTTGATCACCCATTGGCCGTCGCGCAGTTCGGCGCGGGTGCGCAGGTTGTGCGCTTCGGAACCGGCCTGGGGTTCGGTCAGGCAGAAGCAGCCGATGACCTTTCCGCTGGCCAGGTCCGCCAGCCAGGTCTGTTTCTGTTCTTCGCTGCCGTAGTTGAGCACCGGCCCGCAGCCCACGGAGTTGTGGATGCTCATGAAGGCGCCGGTAGCGCCGTCGCCGGCGGAAATCTCCTCTACCGCCAGCGCATAGGCCACGTAGTCGACATAGGTGCCGCCCCATTCCTCGGGGACCACCATGCCCAGCAGGCCCAGCTCACCCATTTTCGCCACCAGGCCGTCATCGATCCAGCCGGCCTTTTCCCAGGCCTGGGCGTGGGGCGCGATTTCGCCACGGGCAAAATCCCGGGCCATGTCGCGGATCATCACTTGCTCTTCGCTCAATTCGATATCGTGCATGGCTCAGCCCTCGTTCCGGTCAAACCCGCTGAAGAAGCTCGCCACGTGTTCGGCGTCCAGCGCCTGAAGAGTGGGCGGATTCCAGCGTGGTGTCTTGTCTTTGTCGATCAGCAAGGCGCGCACGCCTTCGATCAGGTCGCCGCGCTCGAACCACTGGCGGTCCAGGTGAAGCTCAAGGGCGAAACATTGTTCAAGGGGCAGCTCGCGTCCGCGACGGAGCATTTCCAGAGTGACGCCCATGGCTAGCGGCGAGCGGGTTTCCAGCAGGTCGGCGGTGGTGACGGCCCACGCATGGCTGTCGGCGACCGTGACCTGGCGCAGTTGCTCCACAATACTCGGCACGTCGGGTTGGGCGAAGAAGTGGTCGATGGCCGGACGCAACGCACTCAACGGTGCGTCGGGCAGTTGCTGCACGGCGAGTGTTGCCAGCAGGCCCTGCAGGTCCTTGAGCGGCGTGTCGTGCCATTCGAGCTGGTCGAGTTTTTCGTCCAGTGTGCCCAGCCTGGCGCTTTCGAGGTACCAGTCGGCCAGGCCGCAATACAGCGCATCGGCGGCGCGAATCTGCACGCCGCTGACGCCCAGGTAAATCCCCAGTTCACCGGGGATGCGCGGCAGGAAGTAGCTGCCGCCGACGTCCGGGAAATAGCCGATGCCGACTTCCGGCATCGCCAGGCGGCTTTTTTCGGTGACCACGCGCAAGTCTGCGCCTTGCACCAGGCCCATGCCGCCGCCGAGGACAAAACCGTCCATCAGCGCCAGCACCGGTTTGCGGTAATGGTGGATCGTGAGGTCGAGGGCGTATTCCTCGACGAAGAAATCTTCGTGCAGGGTGTCGCCGTTTTTGAAGCTGTCATGCAGCGAACGAATGTCGCCGCCGGCGCAGAAGGCTTTTTCGCCGGCACCGCGCAGGACCACCGCATGCACGTGCGGGTCGTGGGCCCAGGCGTCGAGCTGGCGCTGCAGGTTGCGCACCATGTCCAGGGTCAGGGCATTGAGGCCGGCGGGGCGGTTGAGGGTCAGGTGACCGATGTGGTTGCGAACCTCGGCCAGCACTTCGTTTTGCATGGCATCCATGGACAGCGTCCCCTTCGATGTAACCTGAGCAGTCATCACTAACTCCCTGCTTTTATTGTTCTTTATCGAGATGCTCGCGCGCGAGCGATGGCGGATCGTATCAGTGCAATTTTGCCTTATACAAGCCGGATAAGTGCAGGTTGTCTGTGCATTTTTGCATGTAGATGTCCGGCATTGTTACAGCGTAGACCACGGCGGATTCAGGTAAACGCCGCGAGCAGATCCTCTTCGAAGGCCTTCTGCGCATCCCCGGCCACCTGTGCCCGGTGCCTGGCCAGGTGAAACGCGACGTCGAAACTCATGTCGCTGCGCACCGACCGCAGCAATCCCTTGTCTTCCCAGGTGCGGGCAAAGTGGCTGGGCAGATAACCGATGTGCTTGCCGGACAGGATGAAGGCGAGGGTGCCTTCGACCTGTTCCGAACGGGCCGAACACCGCTCGCCCTGAAAGGGCTCGTCACTGCGCAGGAAACGGTAGGGGTGACCGACCCGGTCGCAGGCTTGCAGGTCCTGATCGTCCGGGTTCGCGTGGGTGAACAGCGGATGGCCGGGGGCGCAATACAGGTGCTGGGTTTCAATGAACAGTTCGCGGTAGTCAAACGCGCTTTGCACCTGCGAGAAGTAGCCGATGGCCAGGTCCAGCCGCTGTTGCAGCAGCAAGCGCTCCATCTCGCCGGGCATGGCGCTGATCAGCTCGATGCGCACCGACTCGTCCCGTTCACGAAAGCGCCGGATCGCCTCGGCCACCCGCTGCAACACCGATTGATCCAGCGCCTCGGACAGGCCCAGGCGCACTTCGCCGATCAAGCGCCCGGCGACGCCGTTGGACTGATGGCGGAAGGCTTCGATGGACTCGAACAGTCCACGGGTGGCGCTGAGGAGTTGTTCGCCCTTGGGCGTGATCCTGAACCCGCCTTTACCGCGACTGCACAGCCGATAGCCGAGGCGGGTTTCCAGCTTGGCCATCTGCTGGCTGATGCTCGACTGGCTCAACCCCAGTTGGCCCTGGGCGGCGCTGAAACCGCCGCACTCCACCACGCTGACAAACAGACGCAACAGGTGCAGGTCCAGATCATGCAGTTGGCCGAGCATCAAACATTACTCCGTCATAAAGTCAGGTTAATTAACTTGATATTTCACCAATGTATCCGACGACGCATCCTGCAACCACTTCCTCTGGTCAGGTGTTCGTCATGGCTCCCATGTTCAAGCTGTGTTTACCCGCGTTATTCCTTGCCATGGCCGCATCGGCCCAGGCCGAGGACAAGGTGGTCAATCTGTACAGTTGGGCCGATTACGTCGCCCCCGAAACCCTGCAACGGTTCGAGCAGGAAACCGGCATTCATGTGCGCTATGACACCTTTGATTCTTCGGAAGTGCTGGAGACCAAGTTGCTCACCGGCGGCAGCGGTTATGACGTGGTGGTGCCGTCCTCCAGCGTGCTGGCCCGGGGCCTTGCCGCCGGGGCGCTGAAACCGATTCCCCACGAAGGCCTCAAGGGTTACGCCAACCTCGATCCGGATTTGCTGGAAAAGCTCGCCGCCGTCGATCCCGGCAACCGCTATGGCGTGCCTTATACCTGGGGCACCCTGGGTTTGGGCATGAACGTCGAGGCGCTCAAGCAGCGCTTGCCGGACGTACCGCTCAACAGCCTGGATCTGCTGTTCAAACCCGAGTACGCGAGCAAGTTGAAGGATTGCGGCATCGCCATTCTCGATTCGCCCCAGGAGGTGATCGGGCTCGCTCTGCATTACCTGGGTAAAGATCCCTACAGCACCGACAAGAACGATCTGTCAGCTGCCGAGGCGTTGCTGCATCAGCTGCAGCCGAACGTGTTGTACGTCGCCACCGGGCGGCAGATCAGCGACCTGGCCAATGGCAGCGTGTGCCTGGCGTTGACCTACAACGGTGACGCGAGCATGGCTGCCGACCAGGCGCGCAAAGCCAACAAACCCTATGAAATTGCCTACCGGATTCCCCGGGAGGGCACCCTCGTCTGGCAGGACAACCTGGCGATTCCAAAGGATGCGCCGCACCCCGAAGCCGCCCGTGCCTTTATCGAGTTCATGTTGCGCCCCGAGTCCGTGGCGGCGCTGACCAACACCCTGTTTTTCGCCACGGCGAACCAGGCCGCCACGCCCCTGGTGGATGAAGCGGTGCGCACCGACCCGGACATCTATCCGTTGGCCGATGTGCGCGAGCGGCTGTACGCCGACCGCAGCATGAACCTCAAGGACCTGCGTCAGCGCACTCGCCTGTGGACCACTTTTCGTAGCCGCCAGTAAGAAAAAGACAAGGAGCCTTCAATGGACGTCCCGATGCAAAACGATCAAGCCCTTACCCGTGACAGCCTTTACGGCACGGCCGCCGAAAGTACCTACGCCGGCATCACCAGTTTCATGCGTCGCCGCTACAGCCGTGACTTGCGCGGGGTCGACGTGGCGGTCAGCGGTGTGCCGTTCGACACCGCCACCAGCAACCGCCCCGGCGCACGCTTCGGACCACGGGGCATTCGCGCCGCCTCCGCCGGGATCGCCTGGGAGCGGCACTGGCCGTGGGCCTTCGATCCGTTCGACCATCTCGCGGTGATCGATTTCGGCGATTGCAATTTCGATTACGGTTCGCCGCAATCGACGCCGGAATGCATCGAGGCCCACGCCGAGCACATCCTCAACGCCGGCACGGCCATGCTGACCTTTGGCGGCGACCATTTCATCACTTATCCGCTGCTCAAGGCCCATGCCCGCAAACACGGGGTATTGTCGCTGATCCACTTCGACGCCCACAGCGACACCTGGCCGGACGAAGAGGGCAAGCGCATCGACCACGGCACCATGTTCTGGCACGCGGCCAGGGAAGGGCTGGTCGACCCGTCGCGGTCGGTGCAAATCGGCTTGCGCACCACCAATGACGATCATCAGGGCTTTCAAGTGCTGGATGCGCGACAGGTGCATCGCCGTGGTTGCGAAGCGATTGTCGAGGCGATTCGCGCGCGGGTCGGCGATAACCCGGTGTACCTGACCTTCGACATCGACTGCCTCGATCCGGCATTCGCTCCAGGTACCGGAACACCGGTGTGCGGCGGCCTGAGCACGGTGCAGGCGCTGGAGATCCTCGGCGGCCTGCGCGGAATCAACCTGGTGGGCATGGACGTGGTGGAAGTGGCGCCGGCCTATGACAGTGCGGAGATCACCTCACTGGCGGCCGCGACGCTGGCGATGGAGATGTTGTGTCTGTATGCGGCAAGACACAAGGTCGATAAGTAGTACGCGGTCGAAATGTGGGAGCGGGCTTGCTCGCGAAAGCGGTGTGTCATTCAACACCAATGTCGACTGATACGACGCCTTCGCGAGCAAGCCCGCTCCCACAGTTTGGATTGGTGTCAGGCCACTGGAACGATTGGCAGGTCGAGGACCTGACCACCGCTGAACCGCGCGAACGAACCTGAGATGGATTCGTGCGGCACGCCTTTGGCCACTTCACTGCCGCCGTCCAGTCGCGCCATTTGCTCAGCACTCAACTGCACATCCAGCGCCCCCAACGTGGCGTCCAACTGTTCACGTGTCCGCGAACCGAGGATCGGAATCAGCGCCGTGGTCGAGCGTTTGGCCTTTTCCCGCAACCAGGCAATGGCCACGTGGGTCGGGCTGGCGTCGAGTTCGGCGGCGACGTCGATCAAGGTGTCGAGCAGGGCGGTTTCGCGGGCGCTTTTTTCAGCATGAATCAGCACGCCGAGCTTGTTCGCGCGGTTGTCGCCTTGGCTGTTGCGATATTTACCGGTCAGGAAGCCGCCACCCAGGGGCGACCACAGCGTCGCGGCCAGGCCAAGGGCTTCGGCCATCGGCAGCTGTTCGCGCTCGGCGGTGCGTTCGGCGAGGCTGTACTCGACCTGGATCGCAGCGATCGGCGCAAAGCCACGTACTTCGGCCAGCAGGTCGGCGCGGGCGATGCGCCACGCGGGGAAGTTCGACAGCCCGGCGTAGTGGATCTTGCCGGCACTGACCAGGTCGTCGAAGCCGCGCAGGATCTCTTCCATGGGGGTGACGCCGTCGCTCATGTGGGCCCAGAACAGGTCGATGTGATCGGTCTTCAGTCGTTTCAGGCTCTCTTCGACGGCGCGTACCATGTTCTTGCGGCTGTTGCCGGTGTGGGAAATACCGGCCGCCGGTGTAGTCCCCAGGGTGTATTTGGTGGCGATGACCAGGCTATCCCGTTCCGCCTGGATGAATTCGCTGAGCATGGCCTCGGACTGCCCGCCCTGATAGCCATTGGCGGTGTCGATGAAGTTGCCGCCGGCTTCCAGGTAGCCATCAAAAATGCGCCTGGCTTCGTCACGCTCGGCGCCATGGCCCCAGCCGGTACCGAAATTACCGGCGCCCAAGGCCAGTTCGGACACTCGCAAGCCGGTTTTACGGCCGAAAACTTTGTAATGCATGGGATAACTCCAGAGGGGTGATGGCAGGATTTATAGATGATGCATGACATGTATAAAAAATGATGCCTATCATTTAAATCGTCAAGGTGCATTTCTTTCCTGCATAAAACCGCCGATCGCCGGTCACGACATCCATGCGCAATGGCATACTGCCGCCCATGACTATCGAATCCCCCTTAAGCGCCTGGCAGCACGCGATCGAGCAAAAGGGCTTCGTCCAGGACGAGGCCCAGGAGCATGCCGTGTGGGCGCTGCAAAAATGCCACGAAGCGCTGCATGAAGGCCGCTCAGCCGTTTCCGGCGTGTACCTGTGGGGGCCGGTGGGGCGGGGTAAGACCTGGCTCATGGACCAGTTCTACCAAAGCCTGCAAGTACCGGCGCGGCGCCAGCACTTTCACCACTTCATGGGCTGGGTGCACCAGCGTTCGTTTCAACTGACCGGCACCGCCGACCCGCTCAAGGCGTTGGCCCGTGAGTTGTCCGAAGAAGTGCGCGTGCTGTGTTTCGACGAGTTGTTCGTCAATGACATCGGCGACGCGATCATTCTCGGGCGCCTGTTCCAGGTGATGTTCGAGCAGGGCGTCGTGGTGGTCTGCACCTCCAACCTGCCGCCGGACCAGTTGTACGCCGACGGCTTCAATCGTGACCGTTTCATGCCCGCCATCGCCGCGATCAAGCAACACATGCAGGTGATCGCGGTGGATGGCGGGGAAGACCATCGCCTGCATCCGGGGGCTGCTTCCCAGCGCTATTGGGTGGCCGAGCCGGGCACGCCCGGTGCGCTGGGCGAAGTGTTCCAGGCGTTGAGCGCCGGCCAGTCGGCATCGAGCGAGCCGGTCCCGGTCGGTTACCGCTCGCTGGAGGTGGTCAAGGCCAGCCCGACCGTGCTCTGGACCCGCTACGCCGCGCTGTGCGAGCAACCCTTCGCGGCCATGGATTTCATCGCCCTGTGCGATACCTACGGCGCTATTCTGTTGGGGGACGTACCCAACCTCAGCGCGCAAAAACGTGCCGGGCGCATCGCCCGCGGTACCGAGGACGGTGTCGAGCGGGTGGAAGCGGGGGACCGCGAGCTGCCGCAATTGTCGGTGCATGACGACGGCGTAAGACGTTTCATCGCGCTGGTGGACGAGTGCTACGACCGCAAGGTGCCGCTGTACCTTGAGGCGCAAGTGCCGATGGCAGCGCTTTATACCGAGGGTTACCTGGAATTTCCGTTCCGCCGCACCCTCAGTCGATTGCAGGAAATGCAGTTGCAACGGTTTGCCGAAGTCTGATCGGGAGCAGCACACATGAATCAGCCCCTGTCGCATCACCTGCTGACCATGGCTTATCAGAACGCCTGGGCCAACCACCGACTGGCCAAGGCCTGGAGGCAGTTGAGCCCACAGGAGTTGATCGCCGCGCGGGTCAGCTTCTTCCCCAGCATCCGCGCGACCCTCAACCACATCCTCACCTGCGACTGGTTTTATGTGGATGCGCTGGAGCGCGAAATGCGCGGCGATGATCCGCACCCCGATTACCGGGTGTTTTTCAAGGAAGACGAACCCTGCCTCATCGCGTCGGACCTGGTTCGTGAACAGGCCCATGTCGACCGTCGATTGATCGCTTACTGCGAGCAGCTGCGCGACGCCAGCCTCGGCAAAATCGTGACCATCGCCCGCGACACGCCGCAACACGACAGCCGTTTGCGCCTGCTGTCCCATTTGTTCGAACACCAGATCCATCATCGCGGTCAGGTCCACGCCATGCTCAGCGGCACCTCGGTCAAGCCGCCGCAACTCGACGAGTTTTTCTGCGCCGGCGAGTCGCACTTGCGGGCCGAGGACTTTGCCGAGCTGGGGTGGACGGAAGCACTGATCTGGGGCGCTTGAACGGCAAAGAATTGCGCGGTGGTGATTGTCGATACCCGGGTGCTCGCGCTATGGTCCGCCGGCACTTCAGCGTGAAATACATGCTGGGGGCTACTTCATGTGTGATCGAGGATGGAAATGGACTCCGCAGAAATTCTTGTGCTTCAGGCCAGCTACACCAATCCGGTGCATGCCGAGGCTATTTGTCTGGTGTTGAACCACTACGCCGAGGACCCGATGGGGGGCGGCCAGCCGTTGCCGGCCCATGTCCTGGAGCAACTCCCGGCAGAGCTTGCCAGGCGTCCCCACGCTTTCAGTGTGCTGGCTTTTGTCGGGGGCGAGCCGGCGGGGCTGATCAATTGCTTCGAGGGGTTCTCGACCTTTGCCTGCCGGCCGTTGGTCAATGTGCACGACGTGTCGGTGGTGAAAAAATTTCGCGGCCTGGGCCTGAGCCAGAAGATGCTGCAAAAGGTCGAGGACATCGCGCGTCAGCGGGGTTGCTGCAAGCTCACCCTGGAAGTGCTGGAAGGCAATGCCGTGGCGCAGGGCTCGTATGAAAAAGCCGGTTTCGCCGCCGGCATGTTCGACCCGGCCCATGGACGCATGCTGTTCTGGACCAAGAGCCTCTAACTCGACAGAACGTTTTTTGGGTTTTTCACTTTCCGCGTGCAGCCTGCGATCTTTTGATCTTCAAACGTCAAAAGATCGCAGCCTTCGGCAGCTCCTACGGGATTGGTGTACGCGCTTTGATCACGGGTGTACGCGGTCGATGTAGGAGCTGGCGCAGCCTGCGATCTTTTGATTTTCAGCGGTCGCTTTGGCGTCAACGTCAAAAGATCGCAGCCTTCGGCAGCTCCTACGGGATTGGTGTACGCGCTTTGATCACGGGTGTACGCGGTCAATGTAGGAGCTGGCGCAGCCTGCGATGGTCGTTAACGATGACGCGGGTGAGCGGGATGAACGCGGCGCACTTGGGGCCATCGCCAGCAGGCTGGCTCCTACAGTGTCAGTGTCCTGGGAATGCGTGAAGAACCCAAAAAAAGGGCGTCCATCAGGACGCCCAAACGTTCTTCTGCGACTGTGGAGCCGCAGTCAGAGGATCATTTCGGTCTGTAGGTTTCCGTCATTTGTGCGGTTTGATCGTCAGGCACCCGTAGTCCGATGCTCGGGATCGGATGGCCGAGGGCTGCTTGCTGGGCCAGTCGCAGACTTTCGAAGTAATAGCGCATGCGTTCGGCTCCACCTTCGGCGAATGCGCTGGTCGAACCCAGCGCCATCAGGCCGGCGAGGATCACGGCGGTGCGTTTCATGGTATGCCTCCCACTAAAGTTGTCGGATGCCTTTCGTCCATGAATCAATGAAGCAGTGTCGAAATGGCATTATCCGCCGATTCGCTTAAATGGGAATGGATTTCACCGCTGGCCTTGCCATGAAAAAGGGGCCGGAATCGGCCCCTGAAAGGATTACTGCTGAACGACTGCGGGTGACGTTTTCGGCTTCATCAGGCTGAAGTCGATCAACGCCCGCTGCTCTCGCTCATAGGGGTTGCCGATCATCAATGGCCGGGCCTTGAAACTGTCGCTGACCACACTCTTGCTGCGATCGAGTTCGTCGAAGCTCAGGCCTGCCAGATCTGCCCAGGTGTGGATCAGATGCGAGCTGCTGTAAGGACGCGACAGATCGCCGGCGAGGTTCCAGTCATGGCTTGCCCGCCATTTCGGCGAAGCCCAGGCCATGAACGGAATGGTGTACATCGGAGCCGTCGGCTTGTTCTCGTTGCGCCCCAGGGTACTGTGACCCGCGGAATCGAACACGTCTTCGCCATGGTCGGAGAGGTACAGCAGGAAGCCGTTCGGATCGGTTCTGGCGTAGTCCTTGATCAGGCTGGACACCACGAAGTCGTTGTACAGCACGGCATTGTCATAGCTGTTGTACGTCGGCACCTGATCGTCACGTACGCCGGCCGGAACGCCGCTGCGGTCCTGGAACTTGTCGAAGGCCTGTGGGTAGCGGTACTGGTAGCTCATGTGCGTGCCGAGCAGATGCACGACGATGAGTTTGCGCGGCGCCGCGTCGGCCAGGGCCTTGTTGAACGGCTCGATCACGTCGCCGTCGTACTGCGCGGCGTTCTGGTTGCGGTTGTTGTTCAGGTACACCTGTTCGTCGGCCTGTTCGGAGAAGGTCGTGAGCATGGTGTTGCGCTTGGTCATGGTCTGCTGGTTGGTGATCCAGAAGGTTTTGTAACCGGCCTGTTTCATCATGCTGACCAGCGATGGCGTCGACAGGTACAGGTCCGGGTTTTCCTCGTCGGCGAAGGTCAGGACCTGTTGCAGCGCCTCGATGGTGTAGGGGCGCGGGGTGATGACGTTGTCGAAAACGTCCAGTTGATCCTTGAGCTTGTCCAGTTCCGGCGTGGTTTGCCGTGGGTAACCGTACAGGCTCATGCGCTGACGGTTGGTGGACTCGCCGATCACCAGCACCAGGGTGGCAGGCGTATTGGCCATGGCGTCCTTGAGGTTGCGCAGCGGTGCAATCCTGCTGGCACTGTTGAGCATGTCCTGCATGCCGGCCAGGGTTTCCAGGTAACGGTGATAGGCCACGGCCATCTGCCATGGCACCGCCGGCTCGATGCGCGTTTCGAACTTGTCGAAGCCTTCGGCGAAACTGCCGGTGCGCGAGGTTTGCTTGATCAGTGGATAACCGACCACCGCCACGACAATGGCCACCGCTGCCGCGATGGCCTTGCCACGGGGCAGGTACACCGGGCGCAGGCGAGTCCACAGGAAATAGGCAAATGCGCTGTGGGCCAGGAACGCCGGGATCATCCACCAGGCAAAGTACTGGGTCATGTACTCACCGGCTTCAGCCACGTTCGACTCGAACATGATGAAGATGACGCTCTGGGAAAATTCTTGCTGGTAAATGAAGAAGTAGCCCAAGCTCGCCATGGAGCACGCCCACAGTACGACGCCGATCACGGCGGCCATGACACGGGTCTGTTTGGGGAACAGCAGCATCGGCGCCAGCCAGATCGCGCTCATGACGAAGGCCTGGCGGAATCCGGTAAACCCGGAGGTGCCCGTCAGTTGGATCAGTAGTTGGGTGATGCCGGAAAAGTACCAGAAGAATACAAACAGCCAGACGAATCCGGCCCAATCAAAACCTGCCGCAGTCGTTTTGCTGCGTTCGAACAAAGACATTCAGCGCTCCAGCCGAGAATTCACTACCACCGCCGGGACTTGGAGATCGCGGACGACGAACAAGGGCCGCACGGAACCGGGCGGCCTGGAACTTGTAATTATCGTGAGACAATTGTGAAAATTTCGTGAGTTGCCGGAGACGGCAGGGCGTGAGCCGGTGCGGAAGCAGTGCAGACTGCTCCCGCTAGAGACGGGGGAATCAGGCGAGTGGGGCGCGTTGCACCGCAGCCAGGGGCTGCGTCTGACCCGTTTGCAGCAGCAGTCGCAACTGCGCCAGCTCCTGTTTCAATTGATCGCGTTCGTCCTTCAACTGACGCAATTCATCGCGACGGATAGTGACGTAAAGGGTTTGTGCTGGCAGTGCGGTATGTACTGTGCCCATTGCTCACCTCGCAAATGGCGTGTCTCAACTGTAGAGCCGCGTCGAAATTAACGGCTGATCTACTATCGGCGCCAATTTTGATTTCTTTTGCTCCCGAAGGGAACTTTTTTATTTTTCATTGTCGTTGTGTCTTCGGCTTGATTCCCGACGTTATCCATCAGGATCGGGCACAATGCCCGGAAACTTCACGCCAACGCTCTGGACTAACCTCATGAGTCGCGTTGGGCTATAACCTTTGACACACATTTTATTTGTAGTAGGGAGCATCAGCACATGCAACTCGGGATTATTGGACTGGGCCGCATGGGCGGCAATATTGCGCGGCGCCTGATGCTCAACGGGCACACCACCGTTGTTTACGACCGCAATACCGTCTTTGTCGAAGCCCTGTCCGCTGAGGGTTCCACCGGCGTCGCCGATCTGCCGGCGCTGGTCGCTGGCCTGACCAAACCACGTGCGGTGTGGGTCATGCTGCCGGCAGGCGCACCGACCGAAGAGACCATCGACACCCTGAGCACCTTGCTCGAAGCCGGCGACACCATCATCGACGGCGGCAACACCTTCTATAAGGACGATATCCGCCGGGCCAAAACCCTGTCGGAAAAAGGCCTGCATTACATCGACGTCGGTACATCCGGCGGCGTCTGGGGCCTGGAGCGTGGCTACTGCATGATGATCGGCGGCGATGCCGCGACCGTTAAGCGTCTCGACCCGCTGTTCGCAACCCTGGCCCCGGGCATGGGTGACATCCCGCGTACCAAGGACCGCAAGTCCGACGACGACCGTGCCGAGCGTGGCTACATTCACGCCGGTCCAGCCGGCGCCGGGCATTTCGTGAAGATGATCCACAACGGCATCGAATACGGAATGATGCAGGCCTTCGCCGAAGGCTTCGACATCCTGCAAACCAAAAACAGCGAGAGCCTGCCAGAAGACCAGCGTTTCGACCTGAACGTCGCCGACATCGCCGAAGTCTGGCGTCGTGGCAGCGTGGTGTCCTCGTGGTTGCTCGACCTGACGGCCGACGCCCTGGCCAGTGATCCGAAGCTCGACGGTTTCTCCGGGTCGGTGGCCGACAGCGGTGAAGGTCGCTGGACCATCGAGGCGGCGATGGAGCAAGCGGTGCCGGTGCCGGTGCTGTCGAACTCGCTGTTTTCCCGCTACCGCTCGCGCGGCCAGGGCACCTTTGGCGACAAGGTTCTCTCGGCCCAGCGCTTCGGCTTCGGCGGCCATGTGGAGACCTCGAAAAAATGACCCACGTGATCCGCAGGAAATCCAAGGCTGAACCGGCACCCGCAACGACGCTGTTTCTGTTTGGCGCCCATGGCGACCTGGTCAAGCGTCTGTTGGTGCCGGCGCTGTATAACCTCAAGCGCAACGGGCTGCTCGGGGATGGACTGCGGATCATCGGCGTTGACCACAACGCCATCAGCGATGAAGGTTTTGCGCAAAAGCTCGAAGACTTCATTCGAAACGAGATGGCTGGCAAGGGTGATCACACCCTTGATCCAGCGGTCTGGTCCAAACTTGCCAAAGGCATCAGCTACGTCCAGGGCGATTTCCTGGACGACAGCACTTATCAAGCGCTGGCGGCGAAAATCGCCGACAGCGGAACCGGCAATGCGGTGTTCTACCTGGCCACCGCGCCGCGTTTCTTCAGTGAGGTGGCGCGCCGACTCGGTGCTGCCGGTTTGCTGGAAGAAACCCCCGAGGCTTTCAGGAGGGTGGTGATCGAAAAACCCTTCGGCTCCGACCTGCAAACGGCCGAGGCCTTGAATGCCTGCCTGCTCAAGGTGATGACGGAAAAGCAGATCTACCGGATCGATCACTATCTGGGCAAAGAGACCGTGCAGAACATTCTGGTCAGCCGGTTCTCCAACAGCCTGTTCGAAGCGTTCTGGAACAATCACTACATCGACCACGTGCAGATCACCGCCGCTGAAACCGTCGGCGTGGAAACCCGTGGCAGCTTTTATGAGCACACGGGCGCGCTGCGGGACATGGTGCCCAATCACCTGTTCCAGTTGCTGGCGATGGTGGCGATGGAACCTCCCGCCGCGTTCGGCGCCGATGCGGTGCGCGGCGAGAAAGCCAAGGTCGTCGGCGCGATCAGGCCCTGGACGGTCGAGGAGGCCCGCGCCAACTCGGTACGCGGTCAATACGCCGCGGGTGAAATCGACGGCAAGGCGCTGCCGGGCTATCGCCAGGAAGACAAGGTCGCACCCGACAGCAATACCGAAACCTATGTGGCCCTCAAGGTCATGATCGATAACTGGCGCTGGGTCGGGGTGCCGTTCTACCTGCGCACCGGCAAGCGCATGAGCGTGCGTGACACCGAGATCGTCATCTGTTTCAAACCGGCACCCTATGCGCAGTTTCGCGATACCGAGGTCGATGAACTGCAGCCGACTTATTTGCGCATCCAGATCCAGCCGAACGAAGGCATGTGGTTCGACCTGTTGGCCAAACGTCCCGGTCAGGCCCTGAAAATGGACAACATCGAGCTGGGGTTTGCCTACAAGGACTTCTTCGAGATGCAGCCGTCCACGGGCTACGAAACCCTGATCTACGATTGCCTGACAGGCGATCAGACGTTGTTCCAGCGCGCCGACAACATCGAGAACGGCTGGCGCGCCGTGCAGCCGTTCCTCGATGCCTGGCAGCAGGACGCTAGCGTGCAGAGCTATGCCGCCGGGGAAAACGGCCCGAAGGCCGGCGAAGAATTGCTCACCCGTGACGGTCGCGTCTGGCACCGCCTCGGATAATGTGGGAGCGAGCTTGCTCGCGATAGCGGTCTGTCAGGCACTTGGATGTGAATGTGCCGCCGCCATCGCGAGCAAGCTCTCCCACAGGGGAGGGGGGCTACAGCCAGTAGCTCACCGCATAATGTCTGGCACCACCTCGGATAATGTGGGAGCGAGCTTGCTCGCGATAGCGGTTTGTCAGGCACTTGGATGTGAATGTACCGCCGCCATCGCGAGCAAGCTCTCCCACAGGGGTGGGGGCTACAGCCAGTAGCTCACCGCATAATGTCTGGCACCGCCTCGGATAATGTGGGAGCGAGCTTGCTCGCGATAGCGGTCTGTCAGGCACTTGGATGTGAATGTGCCGCCGCCATCGCGAGCAAGCTCTCCCACAGGGGCGGGGGGCTACAGCCAGTAGCTCACCGCATAATGTCTGGCACCCCCTCGGATAATGTGGGAGCGAGCTTGCTCGCGATAGCGGTTTGTCAGGCACTTGGATGTGAATGTACCGCCGCCATCGCGAGCAAGCTCTCCCACAGAGGGTTGGGGGGTTACAGCCAGTAGCTCACCGCATACCACCCGAGCAAGCCCATGACCACGGTGTACGGCAACGCCATCCAGACCATCCGCCCGTAAGACAGGCGCACCAGCGGTGCGATCGCCGAGGTCAGCAAGAACAGGAACGCCGCCTGGCCGTTGGGCGTCGCAACGCTTGGCAGGTTGGTGCCGGTGTTGATCGCAATGGCCAGCGTTTCGAAATGTTCACGGGTCATCTCACCCGCCATGAATGCGCGCTTCACTTCGGTGATGTAAATGGTCGCGACGAATACGTTGTCACTGATGGCTGACAGAAGGCCGTTGGCAATGAACAGCATGCCCGGTTGTTGGTCCGCCGGCAGCGCCAGTACCCAGTGGATCAGCGGCGAGAACAATTGCTGGTCATGAATCACCGCGACCACGGCGAAAAACACCACCAACAAGGCGGTAAACGGCATGGCGTCCTTGAACGCGGTGCCGAGGCGGTGTTCGTCGGTGATGCCGGTAAACGCGGTGATCAACACGATCACCATCAAGCCGATCAAGCCCACCTCGGCGATGTGAAACGCCAGCCCGGCGATCAGAATCAATGCGGCGGCGCCTTGTACCAGCAGTGCGGCTCGTTGGCGGGCGGTGCGTTCGGCATTGTCTTCGGCGGCGTAGTTGGCCAGCACCGCACGGACGTTATCCGGCAGCAGCGTGCCGTATCCGAACCAGCGCAGCTTTTCCAGCAGGACGCAAGTCACCAGGCCTGCAACCAGTACCGGCAGGGATACAGGCGCAACCTTGGTGAAGAATTCGGAGAAATGCCAACCCATTTCATGGCCGATCAGCAGGTTCTGCGGTTCGCCGACCAGCGTACACACGCCGCCCAGTGCGGTGCCTACGGCACCGTGCATCAACAGGCTGCGCAGAAAGGCGCGGAACTGTTCGAGGTCGCCCTGATGCAGGGTCGGCAATTGTTTGTCGTCGCTGTACTCGCTGTCCTGGCGCGGGTCGTTACCCGAGGCGACGCGGTGATACACCGAGTAAAAGCCTACGGCGGCACTGATGATCACGGCGGTCACGGTCAAGGCATCGAGGAACGCCGACAGAAAGGCCGACAGAAAGCAGAACATCAGGGCCAACGCAGCCTTGGAGCGAACCCCCAACAGCAGACGCGAGAACAGGTACAGCAACAAGTCCTTCATGAAATAGATACCGGCCACCATGAACATCAACAGCAGGATCACCGGGAAATTGTGCAGCAACTCGTCATACAGCGCCTGAGGCGTGGTCATCTTCAGCAGCAGGGCTTCGACCAACAACAGGCCGCCGGGCATCAGCGGATAACACTTGAGCGCCATGGCCAGGGTGAAGATGAACTCCAGCACCAGCAGCCAGCCGGCCGCTACCGGGCCAACGGTCCACAGGACCAGGGCATTGAGAATCAGAAAGCCGACGATGCAGGCCTTGTACCAACGGGGCGAATGCCCGAGAAAGTTGTGCGCGAACGCCTGGGCCATTGAACCGGACATCGGCTGCTCCTTGTTTTAAGAAGCGCGCAACTTGCCGCAAGCGGGTGAGAAGATCAAGCGCAGGAAAAAAGCACGTGCCTACCCCTGATAGCGAGCGATGACCGCCTTGTAGTTTCCATGCAGTGAATAGCCGCCTACGACGATGTTTCCATCGGCCTGCGCCGCGACACAGGTGGCGGTATCCAGACTCGGGCCGAGGCGGGTACGCGTATAGCCGCGGCCATTGCCAAAGTGGTGATCGGGACGGCCGTCGGGCAGGTATCGACCGATCAGGAAGTCTGCTTCGATGCCGCCGATGGTTGCGCCCGCCGTCAGCACACCGCCATCGGGTTGTAGCTGCGCGGTATTCCACTGGCAGCCGTTGTGGCCAATGACCAGGCGTTGCGGCTGGCCGCCGTTGCAGTGATTGTCGGGGCGGCCGTTGCTGTGCATCTTGTACGTCAGGCAGTGCATCGGCTCGCGACTGCAACCAAAACACAAGACGTCTCCATTGATTTGCTGGACCACCTGACTGACTTGGGCGCCATGCCCCTGCGCCTTGAACGTCAGGAATCCGTCCACGGCGAAACTGTCGTCGAGGCGGCCGTCGGCGTGGTAGCGCGCCAGTAAGCCTTCTTCAGGGAAATTGATCGATCCACCCACCAGAACCCGGCCGTCACCCTGTATTGTCAGGCTGCTGAGCCAGGTATTCATCAGCAGGTGCCGGACCACCACAAAGCCACGGCCATTGAACGAGCAGTCCAGCGAGCCTTCGACATCCAACCGTATCAACAGGCCGACGTGATCGGCCAGTTCGAAGTGATGGTTGGCCAGAATCAGGATCCGGCCGTCTCGCTGTACGCCCACATCACAGGCTTCAGCGCCCGGCACACCGGGAGGCAGCCAGATATCGCGCATACCGAGGGACAGACCGCCAGGCAAGCGCACGACGCGGCGGCCATTATCGCCAAAGCTTCGAACCAGGCGACCCTCTTGATCGAACAAGGCCAGGCCCGGGAGCGTGCGGTGTGCGTTATCGTATTGCAGGCCGGCCAGCAGGATATTGCCGCCGGGCATGACCAGTACCTTGGCGCCCATGGCTTCGAACCCGGGTTCGAATTGCCCGATGACGCTGCCTTGCCTGCCGAAGGCAAGGTCTGCCGAGCCATCTTCCAGCAAGCGGGCCAGGCCAAAGCGGCTGCCATCGGCCATGGCGACCTTTGCCGCCACCAGCATACGGCCCCGGGCATCGATTGCGACGTCGTTGGCCATGCTGGAGAGGCTGTCGGCGAAATACACCTGGGTTTTGCCGTTGCCTGCAAAGGTCGTATCGAGAGTGCCGGCAGTGTTCCGGACGGTGGAGCAGGCAATGGCGGACTGGATTGACATGAACCGCATCTCCTTGCGAGTCGTCCTGATCCAGAAGTTTGGGTGGCGACTTTATAAGAGGAATATTCAATCCCTGAATGGGGAGATGCACAACGGTATGAACTAACAGACGGAGAGTCGTTGTGTGCCACAACAGTGTCTTTTCGAACCACTGGCAAGCCTGCAAAGTATCAGGTGCACAGAAGTTCAAACTAATGGGGCAATGAGTGCGTATGGGTGAGAACGATGAACCCAACTAAAAGACGGGGGGAGGGCGCGGATTACCCCGGAGTAATCCGCAAAACGGTTAGTGCGGCATCGACCACGACTGCAGTGTGTAACCTTCCTCGCTCAATTCGGCGCGGGCCTGTTCCAGCAGCAATTCGAGTTGTGCGGGATCGGAATAAGCGCTGCTTGGGATCTGCTTGCGGCCAATGCTGGTGCTGGTGCGGTCGATAACGGTCAGGCTGAGTTCGCCATTACCGTCCTGTGGAGCCCAGGCCACGCATTTGAATGGTTTAAATGCGCGGTCGGCAATCAAAAGTGCTTCGTTGATACGGAGCGGGGCGTTCATAGGGTCTTCTCTCTGTGTGCCCAATCAAGTGATGTGCCGTCGGTTGGGCTTACCGTTCGGCTGGTTACTTGTACTGATGCCCGCAACCGGGGTTCGGGTCACACAACAATCAAAATTAATTTCGACTTTATTTCACAGGCTCAAGAATGAGCCCGGCTTTGAAAGCTGAATGAAAGAAAAGAGTCGTTAGGTAACTATCAAAGTCGCTTCTTATAACTGGATGTATCGTAATCCTATAGTCAAACGGTACAAGGAACTGTCAAGTTCTTGCTAATGTTACAGTCAGGTCCGCCAAATGATTGTTTTTACTAATTTTTCTAAAAATTGGCGCCAAGGAACAGTCATGAGCGATGTGCCAGCTTCACGACGTCTATTAGTGGTGGACCCCTGTGACGATTGCTATCGTCTGCTCCCTGGATTGCGCGCTATCGGTTGGGAAGTTGACAGCTGCACGCTGGAACACGCCACTGACCGAACCTGTGACGTGGGCTTGATACGCCTGCAGCCGTATCACCTTGAGCACCCGGAAGCCGTCAAGGAATTGATCAGCCGCAGTGGCGCAGAGTGGATAGCGGTACTCAACCAGGAAGTGCTGCGACTGCAAAATGTCGGCGACTTTGTCTGTGAGTGGTTTTTTGACTTTCATACCTTGCCGTTCGATGTGTCCAGGGTTCAGGTAACGCTGGGCCGGGCATTTGGCATGGTGCGGTTGCGTGGGCAGGGTACGGTGCATGTTGACCAGCCCGAGCACGAATTGCTCGGCGACAGCAAACCTGTGCGCGAACTGCGAAAGCTCTTGAGCAAACTGGCTCCAACCGAATCTCCGGTATTGATTCGCGGTGAAAGCGGCACCGGCAAGGAGTTGGTCGCACGAACCCTGCATCGTCTGTCCCAGCGTCACAGCAAACCCTTCATCGCGATCAATTGTGGTGCGATTCCCGAACACTTGATCCAGTCCGAGTTGTTCGGCCATGAGAAAGGCGCATTTACCGGCGCACATCAACGCAAGGTCGGACGAATAGAAGCCGCTAACGGCGGCACCCTGTTTCTCGATGAAATCGGTGACCTGCCACTGGAGTTGCAGGCCAATCTGCTGCGGTTCCTCCAGGAAAAACACATCGAGCGGGTGGGCGGCAGTCAGCCGATTCCGGTCGACGCGCGGGTGCTGGCGGCGACGAATGTCGACCTTGAAGCCGCTATCGCGAAGAAACGCTTTCGCGAAGACTTGTATTACCGCCTGAACGTACTGCAGGTGGTGACCGTTCCGCTGCGCGAGCGCCATGGCGACTTGTCGATGCTGGCCAATCACTTCTCCCATTTCTACAGCCGTGAAACCGGACGTCGCCCCCGCAGTTTCAGCGAAGACGCCTTGATTGCCATGGGCAAGCACGACTGGCCAGGCAATGTTCGTGAGCTGGCCAATCGCGTTCGTCGTGGGCTGGTATTGGCCGAAGGCCGGCAGATCGAGGCCCGCGACCTGGGGTTGATCAGTCAACACGCGATTGCCGCGCCGATGGGCACCCTCGAAGAATACAAGACCCGGGCCGAACGCCAGGCGTTGTGCGATGTATTGAACCGCCACTCAGATAACCTGAGTGTCGCCGCCAAAGTATTGGGCGTGTCGCGCCCGACGTTCTACCGGTTGTTGCACAAGCATCAGATTCGTTGAATTCCTGCTTCAAACAAAAAGAATGCTGCAATGAAAATTGCGGGCGCGGCGCGCTTGAGTCCATCGCCAGCAAGCTGGCTCCTACAGTTACAGCGTGGGCATGGCCCCTTGGAGCTGGCTTGCCAGCGATGGTCGTTAACGATAACGCGCGTGAACTGGATGAACGCGGCGCACCGGAGCCCATCGCCAGCAAGCTGGCTCCTACAGTTCCCCTGGATTGCGTGAAGAGCCTGGTCAGAAGTAGTAAGGGAATTTCAGGCTGAACTGGAAGTCCGGGGCGTCGTCCGTCATGCCAATGGACAGGTTGGGTACGATGGTCAGGTTGTCGGTGGCCGCAATGGTCATGCCGATGTTGAAGTAACCGGCGTTGGCATCGCTGGACACCACCGATTGCCAATCCCCGCCATCTTCCTTGAGCTGGCTTTTGCGTTGCACCAGGTCAGAGACCGAGAACGACATGCTCATCTTTTCGTTCAGGGCGAACGCAATGCCGGCGCCAATCTGGAAACTGTCGCCAATGCGAACTTTGCCTGGCGTCTTGAGCGCCGGGTTGGAGCTGATGTCGTCGAAGGATTCTTCCAGGTTGTGCGTGTACGACAGGCTGCCGAACAGCACTGCCGGATCGAAGGTCTTGACCAGGGAGATCCCCGGCGTGATCGACCAGACGCCGTTGCCGGTAGGCAAGGATTCAGGCACGGCCAGGTTGGAGTTGGCGTCCACCCGAACCAGCTTGATGCCGAACGGGTCTTTGCCGGTGGGTGCCTTGACGCGCAAGGTCAACACGGCATCGGGCGTGTTGGCCGACTCGTCGAGGAATTTGTAGGCAATACCGAAGTTGACGTCACCAATGGCCGGGTCTTCCTTGACGGTGTCTTCGGTCGTGACGTTGGCGGCGCCGTTGTTGCCGCCACCGGACTGGTACGTGGACTGACGGTAAACCACCGGCACGTTCAGGTCGAACTGCCAGCGATTGTTGAAGTTGTAGCGGCCGGTGAGGTCCAGCGTCCAGGTGTCGGCCTTGATCCGGTCCAGGTTGATGGCACCGAGAAAGATCGAGTCCAGTGCGAGAAAACCGTTGAGGACCAGTTGGCGGGTATCGTACCGGGAGTAGGTTATCCCGGTTTCGACACTGAACTTGCCACCGCCGAAGAACCCGCTGGCCTCGTCATACAGGTTTGAAACGCTTTGCGCCGGCTGTGAGTCATCGGCCAGCGATTGTCCATACGAACTGCCGCTGCCCCCAGCTGCACCCCCTGAAGCCGCCGCGGCACCGGTGCCGGTGGCGACGTTTGGATTGCCCTTCAGGTCCGCGGGCGACTTGGCCAGGCGTTTGGGCGGGGGTGGCGCAGGCTGTTCTTCGACCTGGCGGACCCGTTGTTCAAGAACCGCCAGGGCCTTTTGCTGGACTTCGTATCGCTGCTTCAACTCCAGAAGCTCTCGTTTGAGAGCCTCCATTTCCGGGTCAGTTGCTGCCTGCACCATCGCCACCGGCAGTAGAGAGCACAAGCAAATAACTGCACGCAGTGATACCGATCGGTACATGAAAAAACCGTCCATTTGTGCCCAATGCTCGTGTCTCAGCGTAGCTCAATACCCCAAGGTCCGTAATGCGGTGAGTTGGTTCAGGTTGTAGCCCAATGCACCAGTACTCGGTTTTTTATTGTCGAGCACGACGTTGAGTCGCGTCATGTTGTTGACCACATTGCTGTTGCCCAGCAACCGGGTGTCTTGCAGTAACCCGCCCTGGGCGACTTGTTGCAGGCTTGAGCCCTGGTTGTTGTTGGCGGTGATGGCCACCTGAACGCCGCCGCCGGTCGCGGACACGGCGACACTGCCTGCAGCATTGCTGCCGGTGATGGTTTGGCCGGCTACCAGCGCCTGGCCACGGCTCGGCACTGGCGCAGGGGCCGTGCTGGCCTCTTTGACGTTGATTGCGATCTTGTTGTTTGCACTGTTGCCATCGCCAGCGGCTCGTGTGACCTGGGTGACGCCCTGAGAGGTGCTCAGTCCCGCACCACCCGTTATGTTACCGGTGCCCGGGGCGGTGCCCGAAACGGTGCCTGAGCCGTGGCTCGAACCGGTACCTGAGTTGGGCGAACTGCCTTTACCACTGTGATTGAAGGTTGAAACATAGAACTCGGGCTTGACCGTTTCGGCCTGAAGACGCATCGAGGTGGTCGCCCCGATCAGATCACCACTGGCGTTGCGCCAGGTACTGCTCATGACAACGCCGAAGCTGATGATCCGCCCCGGCATCACATACCGGCCACGCAACTCGGCCAGTTCCTGGTCCTTGATTTCGATGGGTCTGAACTCATCAGCAAAACCTGAAGTGGTCGCTGCCAGACAGGCAGTGACCACCCAATACGAGGTTTTCATTTGCTGCTCCCGGAGCATCCTGCCCCCTGTCATCTTGTTGGCGATTAAAAGAAGTCGCTCTGTATGAAACCGAAATCCATCAATTCAGCATCTTTGACCGGGTTGAAATTATCCATCTTGTTCTTGGCCGTCAGCGGTTCCGGCGGACTGCGTAACGCATTGGCCTTGTCGTAACCGGGACCGATGATAGCGAAGACAATACCGTTCCAGCCTTTGACAAAGTCATCATGGGAGTAGCGTTTGTGACCGAGCACCGGGTCGCCGATGTACACCCAGTTCTTGTCCGCCCGCTGCAACACCACGAAGTGCTTGTAGCCGCGAATGTCCATCAGTACTACCACTGGAATCGTCACGGCATCGAGTCTTTCAGGCGGGATCTTGTAGCCCCGGGCACGCATGCCGATGCTTTCTATGTAGCGCTTCATGTCCAGCATGGAAAAACCCTGGGTACGGACCAGGTCCTGGTCGGCAAAGACCAGCATGCCTTTGATGATGTGCTCTTCATCGACGTCAAGCCAATAGGCCTGGCGCAGTATCGTTGCCAGCGCGGCGGCGCCGCAGCTGAAATCGGTTTTCTGTTCGACGATGTCGCTGAATTTGCGCTCACGCAAACTCTGTACGTGCTTGTACACCAGCACGCCGCCCGGCAGGGCGGCAACCGGCATCTGTGCAGCCTGGGTCAGCCCAGACAGGCACAGCAGGGCGAAAAGGGCCGTCTTACGCATGGGCGATACGCCTTCAGACCGAGGAAAAGCGCCGTCGCCGAGGCTCTTTCATGGCGGTCGCGACTATGGACATGATTTGCAGCCTGCGGCGATCGACAGCGAGTTGCTTTGCTGGTTGCCGACGCCGGACGATACGTTGGCTCCGCCGTTGCCGGAGAAGTTGTTCATCGAGCCCGTGATCGAAGCATTGTTGGTTACAGGAGGTCTCCAGCCCTCTGGCGTCATCACTTGTTGAGTGGTTACGCCGGACAGGCCCAGTACACCTACGGGTACGAACTCAGGCCTGGCGTTGTTGGTGACTTTCAGTCCGGACGTGCTTTGGTTCGCCGCCGCCGCGGCTACTGCTACACGGCCACCCGATACGGCAATCGCCAGGTTGTTTTTCTGTTGGTTGAAGTCGCCGGTGGTGACGTTGATGCCGATGTTGCCGGAACCGCTGTTGCCAGCGTTATTGAGCGTTGTGTTGTTGGTGTTGGAGTGGTTCCTGGCGGTGTTGCCGGTGCTCTTCTGAGTCGCGCTGGAGACGGTGACGGCGGAGCCGAAGATGAAGGCTTCGTCCGCCGTGGCAAGGGCGGCGGCGTTGTCTTGCTGGTTGCCGTTACCGGCTGCAACGTTGGCGCCCATGTTGCCGTTGGAGCTGTTCAGGGAGTTATCGATTTTGCCGTCGTTTTGTGTGCCCCGGTTCACTACCCCGCTGTCACTGCTTTCCTGCGAGTCCAGCACGGCGGCCCCGGCGCCTGAGGTAATCTGCAGAATTTGATCCAGCGACGGGCCATTGGACTGTTGGTTGCTGCCCTGTCCATTGCCCTGCACGGGATCAGCCTGGGCTGCGAATGCCATCACTGCTGCCAGGGCGAAAGCCAGTGGTTTGAGAGCAGTTGTCGGGTTCATGGTGATTCTCCGTGCTCATTGGTAGTTCAAGTGTTGGTACTTCCCCATTCGCGCTGTATCGGGGTCAGTCAGAGACCCGGATACTCAGGGTGTTAGCCATTCGGTTCCCCACCCCGGCACTCTGGTTCACCTGGATCACGCCCCGGCTGCCAGTGAAGGCCTGGTCGCTTGTCACGACCTGGCGACTGCCGATTGGGGTGCCAGTTGCTCCCGAGTTCGGTAGCAACGCCACGTTCTGTTGAGAAAGAGCACTGTCGTCGATGGCTTGCGGTGCAGCGCCGATGCTGATGCGCAGGGCATTGGCCATCTGGTTGTTCGCACCGGCACTCTGGTTGACGCCCAGTACGCCGCTGCCATGACTGAAAGAGGTGCCGCCGATAGTGGCCGTCGCATCCATCGATGCATTGGCGGGCGTGGTGATTCTCTGCCTGACGCTGGTAGTTGCACCGGCTTGGGTACCAATGGCGATCGCGCGGACGTTGGCCTGCTGCTGTTGATCACCCGCCGCCTGGTTGACGCTGAAGTTGCCGCGGTATTGGGTACCGGAGTCCAGGAGGGTGGCGTTGTTCACCGAACTGACGCCCGAATCGGCCATCGCGCTGGTGCCGCCGAGCAGGGCAAGCAACAGGGCAGTCAACAGGGCAGGTAGAAGAAAGGAACGATCCATCTCATTGCCCCCCCGCCATTCTACCCAGTGGGCTGAGGCCGGTGCTCATGGCACGGTTGATGGTTCCTGAAATGGCGCCGCCACTGCCACCACCGTGGCCGACGGACATGCCAGGCAAACCGTTGGGGTTGGTGATGACACTCAGGCCTTGCATGCCGCCCGGGTTTTGCCCGAAGCTGTTATGAGGGGTCGTTCCGGTGGTTACCCCGGCGATATCGGCGTCGCTGAGTTCGCCGGTGACGCGGGCAGAAGGGTTGGCACTGATGGTGGCCGGGTTCGGATCCCTGCCGCCGCCGCGACCGATGAGCGTTGGGTGAACGGTACGATCAAGCACGATGACACCGTTGCCTTCGGCTTGAACGGTGAAACTGAGAACAGTGCCGGCAGTGCTCGCGATCAGCAGAAGGCACATCAAGCCTTTTTTTTTGAATATCTCCACGACATTCATTCCTTCATTTGTAAGCTGGCCCCGGTCAGCTGTTTGAGGAATAGAGCGAAAGCTGTGCCGCCTTTTGAATATCGAGTTGATTCAATGGTTTACAGACTTGGTTCGGGAGCCCTGTGTCGACAGTGTATCAACGGTGAGACAAATCCCGGCGCAGGTAGACCGTAATTGCGGGCCAACCCCTCTGGAACAAAGGTTCTAGCGTTGTTGTAACAACGCCTTAACACCTGCGTTGAGCAAACGAGGAGGAGCGTTGAAATGGGTAGTTTCAGGCAGGGAGAGTGTTTCAGGATCGGACACTTTCCCCCCCTCAGCAGGCGGAAGATGGGTGAATTGCCCCAAACGCCAGTCAGGCGCCGAGCAATCGGGTCACTGCGCTGAGTGCCTGGATTCGGCGTTCTGCCCAATCTCCGTGCAGCACTTGAACCGGTTGTGCGTGGTGTTCAAGCCAGGCCAGGGTCTGCTCGAAAAATACCTGGCGCTGACTCAATCGGGGTTGGCAACGCTGGCCATCATCCGTCCACTCGACGTGCTCCGGTGACAGCAGCAGGTGCAAGTCGTAATGCCGGGCCAGTAGCGCTGGTTCAATCCAGGCGGGGCAATCGCCGAACAGGGTCTGGCTCCAGAGGATATTGCTCAGCAGGTGCGTGTCGAGGATGAGCAAAGGTGGTTGTTGCACCCGCGCCTGGTCTTCCCATGCCAGTTGACCGCGGGCGATGGGCGTAATGTCGGCCAACGTGGTGTCCCGCGGATTCTGCTCGATGAACCGGCGCACGTACTCGTCAACCAGCATCCCGCCGAAACGCTGTTGCAACTCAGCCGCCAGCCAGCTTTTACCGCTGGATTCAGGGCCTGTAAGGACCAGGACTTTCATGCGCGCAATGCCGGATCGGCACGCCATTCGCGCCAGCCCTGTACGGCGATGACGGCGAACAACCCGTACAGGGTGGCGGTCAGGTACAGGCCTTTATAGACGAACAACCCGACGAATATCACATCCAGGGCGATCCACAACGGCCAGCACTGGACACGTTTTTGCGCCATCCAGACCTGCGCTACCAGGCTGAATCCGGTCAGCGCCGCATCAAGCCAGGGTTGTGCAGCGTCGGTCCAGTGGGCCATGGCCGCTCCCAGCAACAGACTGCCGACTGCGCCAATGGCCAGGCTCAACACCACGGTTCGAGCGTCGAGGCGACTGACTTCGCGGCCATGGGACGTGTCCCCGCCCCGTGTCCACTGCCACCAGCCGTAAAGCTGCAAGGCGGCATAGACGACTTGCAGCAGCATGTCGGAATACAGCTTCACCTCAAAAAAGATCCAACTGTAGAGCAGCACCATGACCAGGCCGATAGGCCAGCACCAGGGGTTCTGTTTGACCGTCAGCCAGACGGCAATGACACCGAGGGCGGCGGCAAACAGTTCAAGCCCGGACATGGAGATACCTTGGGGTAATCGAAGAGGGGGCGGATTGTAACCGCCGATCGGACTTGTCTGATAGGATTTCGCCCCCCGCACGGGTAAAGCTGATTCAAGCTGGTTTTTTCACAGGATTTTAACGGTTCTGTGGTGATCCTTGATGCGCGGGACCTCAGCTACGCTGAGCGCAATCAAAGCATTTGAAAAAATATTAACGGGGCATGCCGGCGCGCATAGCCTTTTGGGGGATTGATGGATCTTTGGACCGCCTTTCAGGCATTGATTCTTGGGGTTGTAGAAGGGCTGACCGAGTTCCTGCCCATTTCCAGTACCGGCCACCAGATCATCGTGGCCGACTTGCTCGGCTTCGGGGGCGAGCGGGCGATGGCGTTCAACATCATTATTCAGCTGGGTGCCATCCTGGCGGTGGTGTGGGAGTTTCGACGCAAGATCCTTGACGTGGTCATCGGTCTGCCAACCCAGCCGGGTGCCCGGCGGTTTACCGCAAACCTGTTGATCGCGTTCTTGCCGGCCGTGGTGTTGGGCGTGATCTTCGCCGACCTGATCCACCATTACCTGTTCAATCCGATCACCGTGGCAACCGCGCTGGTCGTGGGCGGGATCATCATGTTGTGGGCCGAGCGCCGCCAGCATGAAGTACACGCCGAATCCGTGGATGACATCACCTGGAAAGATGCCTTGAAAGTCGGCCTGGCCCAATGCCTGGCGATGATTCCGGGCACTTCGCGTTCGGGCTCGACCATCATCGGCGGTTTGCTGTTCGGCCTGTCGCGCAAGACCGCTACCGAGTTCTCGTTCTTCCTGGCGATGCCGACCATGGTCGGCGCAGCGGTGTATTCGGGCTACAAGTACCGTGAGCTGTTTGTCCCGGCGGATTTCCCGGTGTTCGCCATCGGCTTCGTCACGGCGTTCATTTTTGCGATGATTGCGGTCCGCGGGCTGCTCAAGTTCATCGCCAACCATAGCTATGCGGCGTTTGCCTGGTATCGCATTGTGTTCGGCCTGATCATCCTGGCGACCTGGCAGTTCGGCTGGGTCGACTGGAGCGCGGCCAAGCCGTGAGTGACTCGCGCTCGCGCAACAACCCCGGACGCCCGTCCGGGGGACAGATCCGCCATTCACGGTTGAAGTGGCTGTTGTTTGCAGTCCTGTGCGCGTTGCCGCTGTCGGGTTCGCTGTCGTTATGGCTGCACGGGGAGTCGCTGATTCCCCTTGCGGCCTACGGCATCGTCAGCGTCGTGACGTTTTTCCTGTACTGGAGCGACAAGCGCAAGGCGCGCGCCGAACAATGGCGAACGCCGGAGAACGTCCTGCATGCGCTGGAGCTCGCTGGCGGCTGGCCCGGTGCGTTGCTGGCCCAACAGGCATTTCGCCACAAAACCCGCAAAGTCTCGTACCAGTTGGTGTTCTGGATCATTGTGCTCATGCACCAGGTGTTCTGGATCGATCACCTGTTTCTCGGCGCACACCTGTTCGCCTTGTTCTAATAAGGAACGCCCTAAAGCAACAGCCCGACTTGGGTGCGCTTCGGCAGTCTGCTGACCACCAATTGGTGGGAGCGGCGCAGCAATCCCTGTAGTTCTTCGCTGCCGAGCGGGTAGGGCGTTTCCATGATGATCCACTGTGCGCGCGCCAGATAGGGCGCCGGATGAATCCCCGGGCGGTCGCAATGACCGAGAAACAGATCCTTGTCGACCTTGAAGGCCAGGGAGTCACCCCGCAGGCCCTGCAAGGCGAACATCTTGTTCCCGGCAATCGAAAATACCCGTACGCCGCCCCATTTATAGTCTTCCCGCGCTCCCGGCAGGCTAAGGCAGAATTTCGCGACATCCTCTTCGCTCATCCGTCCAGCTTTCATAACAATCGTTCCCCACAGGCATTGAAGGATTCGACCAGGTGATCAATCCAGGCGCGTACCGCCGGCATCACCCCGCGTCGATGAGGATAGACCGCCTGCAGCCAGCCACCGGGCAGCGACCACTCGGGCAACAACTGCACCAGTGAGCCGTTTTCCAGCTCCTGTTCGCAATACATCATGGGCAGCATCGTAAAGCCGATGCCAGAGAGGGTACTGGCCTTGCGCACGATAAAGTCATCGATGCCCAGCCGGGCCTCGAGCGCAAGTTCACAACTCTTGCCCTTTTGATCCAGCAGGCGGATGTGCACCATGCGGTCGGCTTCCAGTGCGCCGAGCACCGGCAGGCTTTTCAGATCTTCGGGGTGATTGATCTCACGTCCCGCGAGGAAACCGGGGCTGGCGACCATCAGCATCTGCGCCTGACGCAGGCGGCGAGTGACCAGCAGCGGGTCTTCGTCGCCCAGTTCCCGCACACGCAGGGCAACGTCAATGCCTTCGTTCACCAGGTCAACTCGCCGGTTAAGCAGCATGACCTCCAGCTGGACCTGCGGAAAGCGTTCGAGAAAGTCACTGATCACCCCCGGTAATATTTCGTGGGCCAACCCGACCGGGCAGGACACCCGCAAACGCCCGCGGGGTTCACTGGACATGCTGGCCACGGCCTCGTCGGCCATTTCCGCTTCCAGCAGCATCGCCTGGCAGTGCCTGAGGTAGCGCTCTCCCACAGCGGTCAGTTTCAGCTGTCGGGTGGTGCGTTGCAGTAAACGTGCACCCAGGCGTTCTTCCAGTTCGGCTATGCGCCGCGACAGTCGGGACTTGGGAATGCCCAGCAAGCGTCCGGCTGCGGCGAATCCCCCGGCTTCCACGACTTTGGCGAAGTAATACAGGTCGTTGAGGTCTTGCATGATGTGAATCCGATTGTTCTATCTGTGAGACGAACTATCGCATTGTTGCCGACTAATCAGCTATTGGTTTCGTCTGTAGGATTAGTCCCATCAGATCGCCCTTGTGGGCGATCCTCACTTGGAGATCCCACATGAAATTGCTGCATATCGATTCGAGCATCCTGGGCGACAACTCGGCTTCCCGTCAGTTGAGCGGAGAAGTCGTCAAGGCCTGGCAAGCCGCCGAGCCGACCGCCGTCGTGACCTACCGCGACCTGGCCGCTGACGCCATCAGCCATTTCTCCTCCACTACCCTGGTCGCCGCCGGCACCACCGCTGAACTGCGCAACGCCGCACAACAGCACGAAGCCGAACTGAGCGCCTCGACCCTGGCCGAATTCCTGGCTGCCGATGCCGTAGTTATCGCTGCACCGATGTACAACTTCACCATCCCGACTCAGTTGAAGGCCTGGATCGATCGCATTGCCGTCGCCGGCCAGACCTTCCGCTACACCGAAGCCGGCCCTGAAGGCCTGTGCGGCGGCAAGAAAGTGGTGATCGTTTCGACTTCCGGCGGCATGCACGCCGGTCAGGCAACCGGAGTTGCCCACGAAGAATATCTGAAGCTGCTGTTCGGTTTCATCGGTATCACCGACATCGAAATCGTTCGCGCCGAAGGCCTGGCTTACGGTGACGACGTACGCAGCAAAGCCATGAGCGCTGCTCACACGCAAATCAGCGAGCAGTTGTTCGCCGCCGCGTAAGGCTTGCGTAAAAGTTCGCAACCGTTCAGGTAAAGCCCAAAAAACTCTGTATTCTGATTACGCAAGTACCAGCTACGGAGTTTTTTGTTTCTGGTCGTTTCAGGATGTGGCCCGACTTATGCAGTCCAGGGTGTACGTCTCAAGTCCGGTAACAAGGTGGGGCATCCCATGGTGCGTCTTTGTGCAACTTTACTGATTTGCCTGCTCAGCAGCTTGAATACAGTGCACGCCGCGCCTGCACCGCATCCGCACTGGAGCGTCGGCTTCCATGAGATGACGTTTCTCGACCCGCTGGACCTGCAGCCGATGCGCGCCATCGCCTTCTATCCTTCCAGTGAATGGGAGCACACCAGCAAACTCGAGGGTTACACCGTCGAAGCCGGGGAGGACACCAAGGTCGCGATAGGTCGGTTCCCGATGCTGATGCTGTCCCACGGTAACACCGGAACCCCCCTGGCCCTGCATGATCTCGCCACCTCGCTGGCACGCAAAGGTTTCGTCGTGGTGGCGGTGATCCACCCCGGTGACAACTCCAGAGACCACAGCCGCCTCGGTACTTTGAGTAACCTGTACGGGCGGCCGATCCAGATTTCCGAAGCCATCACGGCCACCCTGGGCGACCGCATGCTGTCCCCCTTCGTCAATGCCGATCAGGTCGGCGTCATTGGTTATTCGGCCGGTGGCGAGACCGCATTGATTCTGTCCGGCGCCACGCCGGACCTGGATCGCCTGCGCCGTTATTGCCAGGAGCGTCCGGACGACCGCGATGCCTGCAACACTCAGGGTGAATTGATTGTCGATCGCGACGACCTGCAGCCGGTGGCGGACCCACGCGTGCACGCCTTGATGCTGATGGCGCCGCTGAGCCTGAAGTTCGGTCGCCACACCCTGGCCGATGTGCACGTGCCGGTGCTGCTTTACAGCGGCGATGGCGACAAGCTGGTAGCGGTCGACAAGAACGCCGCGGCACTGGCGCGCAAGTTGCCGACGGCGCCTGACTTCAAGTTACTGGCGGGAGCAGGGCACTTCGTCTTCATGGCGCCGTGCAATGACGAGCAGATCGCGATCATGCCTGCGCTGTGTACCGATGCCGATGGCGTCGATCGGCAGGACATTCACCGCAATCTGATCTCTGAAGCCGGGAGCTTCTTCTCGCGCACCCTGGGCCGGGCGACCCGGGCGGGGATGCAGACCGCCGATCAATAGATTTCATTGTAGGAGCTGCCGCAGGCTGCGATCTTTTGATCTTGAAGTCAAAAGATCGCAGCCTGCGGCAGCTCCTACAGAGGTTCAAGCCATGGCGCGGTGTTTCAATAGCAGAGTCAGTCCCAGACCGGTTACCGACAACAACGCCGCACTGAAGAATATCCACGAATACCCCAAGTTCAATGCAATCGCGCCCATCAGCGGGCCGGCAATCGCCAGCGCCAGGTCGAAAAACACCGCATAGGCACTCAAGCCTGCGCCCCGGCTGGAATTGGGCACCTGTTTGATGGCCTCGACGCCCAGCGCCGGGTACACCAGTGACAGACCGAAGCCGGTCAGGCCGGCGCCAATCAACGCATACCCGGTCGACTGCGCCAGCCACAGCAGCACCAGACCCACCGTCTCGATGCACATGCAGGCAATGGCGGAGGTAAACCCGCCGAACCGGTTGATGGCGGAAATGAACAGCAGCCGCGACAGAATGAAACAGACCCCGAACACGGTCAGGCAATAGGCGGCACCGGTCCAGCCGCGGTTGACGTAATACAAGGTGATAAAGGTCGTCAGGGTGCCGTAGCCGATGGACGCCAGGCTCAGGCTCGCGCCAAACGGCGCAATGCGTCCGAACACCGCCCAAAACGGCAGGCGTTCACCGCGTACCACTGGCACCGATGGCTTGTTGCGAATCAGCAACAGTGCAGCCAGGGCCAGCAGCGCCAGGGCGATGCCCAGGCTGGCGAAACCGAGTTGTTGCACCATGACCACGCCCAGCGGCGCCCCAATGGCAATCGCACCATAGGAGGCGATGCCATTCCAGGAAATCGACCGCGCGGTGTGCTCGGCGCCCACCTGGCCCATGCACCAACTGATGGTGCCGACGCCGATCAAGCCTTGGGCAATGCCCAGCAACAAGCGCCCGGCGATCAGGATCAGCAGGCTGAGCAGCGGAAAACCTTGCAACAGGGTCGACAGCAGCGTCAGCAGGCCACTGAGCACAATCCCGGACAAGCCATAGATGATCGCCCGCTTGGTGCCGACGCTGTCCGACATGCGCCCGGCCATGGGGCGGCTGAGCAGGGTGGCGAGGTATTGCGAGCCGATGGTCAGCCCGGCCACGATGGCGCTGAACCCCAGTTGTTCGTGGACATAACCCGGCAATACCGCAATCGGCAAACCGATGCAGAGGAAGGCAATAAAGGTGTAGAACACGATGGAGACGATCTGCAGGGTGATCGCCATTGAGCTTTGCGGGGGCACTTGCTGCACAGACATGAAGGCTCGTTCGCGGGCGGCGGTGGGAGAACTGCATCATGGCGCGGCGGTGGGATAAAAGGAAGCAGGCTAACGATTAAAAGATCGCAGCCTGCGGCAGCTCCTGCATTTGACGGCGTACACCCTGTAGGAGCTGCCGAAGGCTGCGATCTCTTGATCTTCAAAAACAAAAAGCCCCGTCACAAAGGACAGGGCTTTTCACTTACAGCTAAAGGCTTTTGGTAGCCCTTAGAACACCACACCCTGACTGCGCAGGTAATCATCATAGGTGCCGCTGAAGTCGGTCACGCCGTTCGGGCTCAACTCAATGATGCGGGTGGCCAGGGACGATACGAACTCACGGTCGTGGCTGACGAAGATCAGCGTGCCCGGGTAGTTTTCCAGCGCCAGGTTCAGCGCCTCGATGGATTCCATGTCCAGGTGGTTGGTCGGTTCGTCCATCACCAGAACGTTCGGCTTTTGCAGGATCAGCTTGCCGAACAGCATGCGGCCTTGCTCACCACCGGAAATGACCTTGACCGACTTGAGGATCTCGTCGTTGGAGAACAGCATGCGACCCAGAGTGCCGCGAATGATCTGCTCGCCCTGGGTCCACTGGCCCATCCAGTCGAACAGGCTGACGTCGTCTTCGAAGTCATGGGCGTGATCCTGGGCGTAGTAGCCCAGTTCCGCGCTTTCGGTCCATTTCACGGAACCGGCGTCCGGGGTCAGCTCGCCCATCAAGGTACGCAGCAGGGTGGTCTTGCCGATACCGTTCGGGCCGATGATCGCCACGCGTTCGCCGGCTTCGACGGTGAAGCTGAAGTTCTTGAACAGGGTCTTGCCGTCGAAGCCCTTGGACATCTGCTCGATGGTCACGGCCTGGCGGTGCAGTTTCTTGGTCTGTTCGAAGCGGATGAACGGGCTCACGCGGCTCGATGGCTTGACTTCGGCCAGCTGGATCTTGTCGATCTGCTTGGCGCGGGAAGTGGCCTGCTTGGCTTTCGAGGCGTTGGCCGAGAAGCGGCTGACGAACGTTTGCAGTTCGGCGATCTGCGCTTTCTTCTTGGCGTTGTCCGACAGCAGTTGCTCGCGGGACTGGGTCGCCGCGGTCATGTACTCGTCGTAGTTGCCCGGGAACAGGCGCAGCTCGCCATAGTCCAGGTCGGCCATGTGGGTGCAGACGCTGTTGAGGAAGTGACGGTCGTGGGAAATGATGATCATGGTGCTGTTACGCACGGTGAGAATCGATTCCAGCCAGCGAATGGTGTTGATGTCCAGGTGGTTGGTCGGTTCGTCGAGCAACAGCACTTCCGGATCGGAGAACAGCGCCTGGGCCAGCAATACGCGCAGCTTCCAGCCCGGAGCGACTTCAGACATCGGACCAAAATGCTGTTCCAGGGGAATACCCAGGCCCAGCAGCAGTTCACCGGCGCGGGATTCGGCGGTGTAGCCGTCCATTTCGGCGAATTCGGTTTCCAGTTCGGCCACGGCCATGCCGTCTTCTTCGCTCATTTCCGGCAGCGAATAGATGCGGTCGCGCTCGGCCTTGACCTTCCACAGCTCTTCGTGACCCATGATCACGGTGTCGATCACGGTGAATTCTTCGTAGGCGAACTGATCCTGGCGCAATTTACCCAGGCGCACGTTCGGCTCCAGCATGACCTGGCCGCCGGACGGCTCGAGGTCGCCGCCGAGGATCTTCATGAAGGTCGACTTGCCGCAACCGTTGGCGCCGATCAGGCCGTAACGGTTGCCACCGTTGAACTTGACCGAAACGTTTTCGAAGAGCGGCTTGGCGCCGAACTGCATCGTGATGTTAGCTGTAGAAATCAAAGGTTTTTCCTGCGAAGCATTCAGAGTAGCTAGGGTTGCGGCAGTACCGGTTCAGTACCCGTTTCCACTGTCCGGACTGCGGGACATTCATCCCGGTCGGCAGTGGAAGTTCCATCTGGCATTAAGTGGACAGCAGCATGTGGTGCGCCTGGCCCGAGTCGACGTGCGCTGAAAGGGGGATTTCCCGCTTTCAACCTGGGGGCGCGTAAAGTTTGGCGGCGATTGTACTGGTCTGGCTCTTTAAACGATAGGGCGTTGAGGCCGCAGTGACGTTTCGGCGGATTTTGTAGACAGATTTTCACAGTTACAGGTTAACTATTGGTTACAAACTGTGGCTAAAATGCCATCCGTCGGCTGAGCGCCGATCGTCGGAGCAGCTCGATGGCGCTACGGGGCCGCTGTTTCGTTTTCAGCCGCTGCACAAGACCCGGGGACCGGCACGCCGGTACAGGGCGCAGTTTGTTTTCTTCTGACGTGTGACGATTTCCGTGAAACTGATCATTGCCGTTATCTACGTTGTCTCTATTGCGTATGTTCACCTGCGTGGCCAAGTGCGCCATAAGCTGGGCCGCCAGTTGAGTGATCACTCGACGTTTCTGGCGCCGATCAATTGCTTTCTTTATCTGTTTTCGAAAATCCCCAACAGACCCTATCTCGACCCGGCCGACTTCCCCGACCTGCGTCCGCTGCAGGCGCACTGGGAAGAAATTCGCGCCGAAGGCCAGAATTTGCTCCGGGCCGGCGAGATCAAGCGTTCGAACCAATTCGATGACGTCGGTTTCAACTCGTTTTTCAAGACCGGCTGGAAACGCTTCTATCTCAAGTGGTATGGCGACAGCCATCCATCGGCCATGAAGCTCTGTCCGCGCACCACCGAGCTGGTGCAGGGCATTGGTTCGATCAAGGCGGCAATGTTCGCCGAGTTGCCACCGGGATCCAGACTGGTGCGCCACCGCGACCCGTATGCCGGTTCGTACCGTTATCACCTGGGTCTGGAAACCCCCAACGCCGAGGGTTGCTACATCAATGTCGATGGCCAGGACTACCATTGGCGCGATGGCGAAGCGGTGATGTTCGATGAGACCTACATTCATTACGCGGAAAACACCACGCAGCAGAACCGCATCATTTTGTTCTGCGACGTCGAGCGGCCGATGAAATACAGGTGGGCAGCGGCATTCAATCGCTGGTTCAGTCGCCATGTCATGTCGGCGGCGGGTGCGCCCAACGAGGCGGGCGACAGGACCGGCGGTCTCAACCGCCTGTTCGGCAAGATCTACAAGGTTCGCCTGCACGGTAAGCAACTGAAAAAACGCAACCGCAAGCTTTACTACCTCGAAAAGTGGTCGATCTTCGCCGGGTTGCTGGTGGTCATCATTCTGATCTGATTGTTTCGTTCAGGCGCAACACACCTTCGCGAACGGTGTAAGGCACGATCTGCCTTACTGCGAAAATCCTGTGGGAGCGGGCTTGCTCCGGGCGGCGTTCCGACGAAGGGGCCGGAACATCCAGCGCATCACTTGCTGACTTTCTTCTTCGCGGCCGGTTTGCTGCTCGCTTTCGGCTTTGCCGTTGTACCCTTGCTGCCCAGGCTACGCTTGAGCAACTCGGTCAGGTCAATGACATCCGCCGTTTTACGTAGCTCTTCACCCGAGGCTGTCTCGACGTCTTCGATCTTGCCTTCATGGGCCTTCTTGTCCACCAGGGCCATGATCTTGTCCTCGAAACCATCCCGATAGTCTTGCGGCGTCCACTGGGCGCTCATGTCCTCCACCAGGCGCCTGGCCATGTCCAGTTCGCCCTTGGCCAGTTCCGGCCGGGTCACTTCGCTGCCCAGCGCCAACTCATCGAGGCTTCGGACTTCCGCCGGCCAGCGCAGCATCACCAGCACCAGCGCAGACTCCAGCGGCATCAGCGCGGCCAGGTGCTGGCGGGTATGCAGTACCACATGGGCGAGGGCGACCTTGCCGGTTTTGCTCAGGGTTTCGCGCAGCAGCGCATAGACCTTGCCGCCGCGCTTGTCGGGCGCCAGGTAGTAAGGCGTGTCGATGTTCTGCAAGGGAATCTGCTCGCCGTCGACAAAGGAAAAAATGTCGATGGTCTGGGTCGACAGCGGGTGCGCGCTGCGGATCTCCTCCTCACTGAGCACCACGTACCGGCCCTTTTCGTATTGCACGCCCTTGACGATATGCTCCTTGGTAACTTCCTTGCCCGTGACCTTGTTGACACGCTTATAGCCCACCGGGTCCATGCTGCGGCTGTCGAGCCAGTCGAAATCGACGCCCTGGGAGGACGTTGCCGAGACCAGCGCCACGGGGATATGCACCAGTCCGAAGCTGATTGCGCCTTTCCAGATTGCCCGTGCCATGGTCGTCTACTCGCGAGTGATGTTCAGGTGACCTGCGGCCTCGAGCAAAAGTTTCCGTGGTCTGCGTGACGGTCCCGTCAGCCGGATTGACGTCGTATTGCATCTTCCGGGGCGGTTTTGGTTAACAAATCCGAACCCTGGGCGTAGCGTGGTATCGAAGTCCTTATCCACGTGACGCAGCGAGGCCCTCCCATGAACCGATACGTGTCTGGCGTCGTTGCGCTGGCCTTGAGTGCCATGCTGGCCCCACAGGTCGAGGCCGACACCTCTGCTTCGTTGCGCGTGGCCCAGAACCTGCCGGGCAGTACCAACAACAATCCTTACAGCAGCCCGATCAACCGGGCCAACCCCAACAGCATGCAAGGCACCCGACCCAGTGCCCCGGCCATTCGCGGGCCCAATACCGTGCCGGTCCCGCGCCCGCCGACACTGGACAACGGCGGCATCGGAAATCGCTATCCCGAGCGGAGCACTCCCGCCAGCCCGCCGACATTCATTCCCAATCCTGCGCCACGGGACGCCGGTACCGGCAACCGTTGAGTGGCCGGCATGACGGGTGGCCACTATTTTTTCAGACCTCATGGTCATCAGAAGAGGAGTCTGCATGTTGCGCAAAAACCCATTGGCGATCCTCTGTGTCAGCGTATTGATCACAGCCACTGTCCCTGTGCTTGCCGCGCCCACCCAGACCATGAAAAGCGAAGAGGGCACACTCGAGGTGACCACCGTCGTGACGGGGCTGGAGCACCCCTGGGCGCTGGCATTCCTGCCTGATGGTAAAAGCATGCTGGTCACCGAGCGGCCCGGCAACCTGCGGCTGGTCACCGCCGACGGCAAGCTGTCGGCACCGCTCAATGGCGTGCCCACGGTCTGGGCCAAGGCCCAGGGCGGCTTGCTCGACGTGGCGCTGTCACCCGATTTCAAACAGGACCGGATGGTCTATCTGTCCTATGCCGAAGGGGGTGGCGAGAATAACAAGGCCGGTACTGCGGTGGGGCGCGGTCGGCTCTCCGACGACCTGACGGCGATCAAGGATTTCCAGGTGATCCTGCGCCAGGAACCCAAACTCTCGGAAGGCAACCATTTTGGTTCGCGAATGGTGTTCGATCGCGACGGCTATCTGTTCGTGACGCTGGGGGAAAACAACGAGCGCGCGACCGCCCAGGATCTCGACAAGTTGCAAGGCAAGGTGGTGCGAGTCTACCCGGACGGCACGGTGCCCAAGGACAACCCCTTTGTCGGTCAGGCCAACGTGCGCCCGGAAATCTGGTCCTACGGCCAGCGCAACCCACAAGGCGCGGCGCTCAACCCGTGGAACGGCACGCTGTGGGAAAACGAACATGGCCCGCTGGGCGGCGATGAAATCAACATCATCGAGCGTGGCAGGAACTACGGCTGGCCACTGGCGACCCATGGCATCAACTACTCCGGTAAACCGATTCCCGAAGCCAGGGGGGAAACCGTTGAAGGTACCGTTGCCCCGAACCATGTCTGGCAAAAGTCCCCGGGCCTGAGCGGCATGGCGTTCTACGATGCCGATCGGTTCAAGGCCTGGCAAGGCAACGTGTTCATCGGCGCGCTGGTCAGCCAGGAGCTGATCCGCCTCGAGTTCGATGGCGACAAGGTGGTGCACGAGGAGCGCTTGCTCGGGCCGTTGAGAAAGCGCATTCGCGATGTGCGGCAGGGGCCGGATGGGTATTTGTATGTGTTGACCGATGAAGAGGATGGTGAGTTGTATAAAGTCGGATTGAAGTGAGGCCCACACGCCGCCTTCGCGAGCAAGCCCGCTCCCACAGGGGAATGCATTTCAAGTGTGGGAGCGCGAAGGCGGTGTGAGAACCAGCGACTACTTCTGTCCATACACAATCACAGCTGCCCTCAATTTGTCCCGGCCAAAGCTGCACATCTTCTCGAACTCCCCATGGCTGACCGGCAGGTGCTGGCAGTCCATGGCCTGGCGATGCTGACTGTGGTCCACATCGGGATCATGCAGATAGACAAATTCTTCATCGCAATCGGTCACTATCACCCAGTGCGGCGATTTGGAGCGGGTCAGGCGATAGCTGCTGATCAGCACCAAGGGTTGCCCGCCATGCTCCAGCAGTTGCGCAAGATCCAGTGGCCCGCCGATCTCGCACACGACGTCGCTGGCAAGCAGCTGTTCGGTGAACGCTTCGTGCACCAGGCGCATTACGTCTTTTTTATGCTCATCGCGCACCCCGTCAAGGAACAACGGCCCGACCTTGCTCAGTTGCAGGCGCACCCGAAAGTCGCGGCGCCAGGCCGCCAATGCCAGGCCTTGCGGGCTGCAACCGCCATGGCCGGCGGTCATGAACACGGTGGTTGCCTCGCGCCAGATTTGCAGTTCTTCACGTCGCTCCAGCAAACGCCCCGGCTGCAACGCGCCCATGGCCATGAGCAGGCAGGCCGGACCGCAGGTGAAATCGGTGGTCTGCGGGTAGTAGGGCACTTGAATGTTGCGTGATTCGCGATGCTGGAGGATGCGTTTTTCCAGGCGCAACGCATCGGCGTGGTCCTGATAGTAGTCGTGGATCAGGGCAAAACGCCGGTACCCGTTACGTTCATACAGGGCAATCGCCGCCGGATTGTCGAGACGCACCTCCAGACGCAAATAGGCGCAGTCGTGTTCCAAGGCAATGGCTTCGGTGCGATCGAGCAGTTGCTTGCCCAAGCCATTGCCCCGCGCCTGGGCCGCGATGGCGATCGAATAGAGACGCGCCAGCGACGTACCTCGATGGAAAAGCACCAGGGCGTAACCCAGCAACTGCTCGCCGCGCTGGGCCACGAGCAGTTGCCCATTGGCGCGGCTGATCATCCATTGAAAGCTGCGACTGTTGAGCCGGTCGGTGGTAAAGCATTGCTCTTCAAGTTGCAGCAGTGCGGGTAAGTCCTCTATTACCGCCAAACGAAAAACTGTATTCATAATGACCGCCGTAAAAGTTGCGTAACGAAACGGGACTTTCGAAAAAGTTCGTGCTTAATAGGAAAGGTCTTGTTCTCCAACGGATCAATCACTATGTCAGCGGTACAAGGTCATTGGCGCGAAGTATCCGAGCAAACTTTGCCGACAGCAATCACTTCGGCAACTTATTTAAATGATTCCAGTAAAATTTCCAGCCAGTTGATTATCATCGTCGAACGCAAGGAAGACTGGGCCTCCTATTTTCCCAGCGAGGACATCGTCACGGCCCAGGAATATCTGGAGCAAACCCGCGACAATGAGCAGGGCAAGCGTGTGCAGGTCATCAACCTGTGCCGCAGTTACAAGTACCTGGGGCACGGTTATTACTGCTCGCTGCTGGCTGAAGCCCGTGGGCACAAGGTTATTCCGTCGGTGCGAACCATCAGCGAACTGACCCGTAAATCCCTTTATGGCCTGGCGCTTGACGACCTGGATAAAACCCTCGAAAAAGCCCTCAGTCATCATGCTTACAGTGACACCGAAGGGTTTACCCTGACATTGTATTTCGGCAAGACCAATATCGAACCTTTGCAGGATTTGGCCAGGCAATTATTTGAAGTGTTTGCCTGTCCGATCTTGTTAGTTGAGTTTCGCCGAACTAACGGCTGGCATATCGAAGGCATCAAGTCGGGTGCGTTGCACAAGTTGCGGGAGGATCAGGAAGATCAATTTTCCCACTCCCTCGACAGTTTCAGTCGCAAGATCTGGCGCCTGCCACGCTCACGACGGCTGGCCCGCTACGACCTGGCCATCCTGCACGATCCCGAGGAAGCCCTGCCACCGTCGAATGCCAGGGCGCTGGACAATTTCGTCCGGGTCGGCAGGACCCTGGGCATCGACGTCGAACTGATCGAGCGCAAGGACTATGCACGGATTGCCGAATACGACGGTTTGTTGATCCGCGAGACCACCAGCGTCGACAACCATACTTTTCGCTTCGCCAAGAAAGCCGAGAGCGAAGGGCTGGTGGTGATGGACGACCCGACGTCGATCCTGCGCTGCACCAACAAGGTGTATCTGACCGACCTGCTCAAGAGTCATCAACTGGGCATGCCCGCCACTGAAATCCTCTACAAGGAGCGTCCGGAAGACTTTGAACGGGTGGGCGAACGACTGGGCTTTCCGCTGGTGTTGAAGATCCCCGACGGTTGTTTCTCCCGGGGCGTGATCAAGGTCGAGAGCCAGCAGGCGTTGCTCGAAGCCACCGCCGAACTGTTCGAACACTCGGTGCTGTTGCTGGCCCAGGAGTTCTTCTACACCGAGTACGACTGGCGCATTGGCGTGCTCAACCGCAAACCGATCTTTGCCTGCCAGTACTTCATGTCCAAGGGCCACTGGCAAATCTACAACCACAAGGCCAAGGGTCAGGACATCAACGGTGAATGCCGCACCCTGGCGGTTCACGAGGCGCCGCGGGCGGTGGTGGAACTGGCGGTGAAGACGGCCAACCTGATCGGCGACGGCCTCTACGGGGTCGACCTCAAACAGTCCGGCGACAAAGTGGTGGTGATCGAGGTCAACGACAACCCGAACATGGACGCCGGCATCGAAGACGCCTACCTGCAGGACGATCTGTACAAGCTGGTGCTGGAAGAGTTCGTTCGGCGTCTGGAGCTTAAACGTCGCGGCCAGGCCTGGTGAAGCCGCGATGATCAAGAGTTTTCAGTTGAGCGGTGGAACGCTGCAGGCCGTCGAGCGATTGGACGCCGAGGTGATGCTGTTCAGTCACCCCGATGCGGCCGAGCGCGACCTGCTGCACAGTCATTTCAAACTCGACGAACACGCCTTGGCCTCGGCGCTGGACCCTGACGAGGTGTCGCGCATCGAGTTCCATCCCGACAACCTGTTCCTGATCTGGAAGCGTCCGGACAGTTACTCCGGCGCCGACAACCTGGGGTTTCAGGTGTCGTCCTGTGGCCTGCTGTTTTCTCCGGGGCGCTTGTTGGTGATCGCCACCGATGACGCACCGCTCAACGGGCTCGGCAAGCGTCAGGCGCTCGACACGCCTCTGGATGTCTTGCTCGATCTGCTGTTCAACAACATCCACCACTATCTGGGGCACTTGAAGGTGATCAAATTGATCGCCCGGGAATTGCAGCAGAAATTCAACGCCTCGATGCAGAATCAGCACCTGATCCAGATGTTCAACCTCAGCGAAAGCCTGATCTATTACATCAATGCGATTCACAGCAATGGCGCTGTGCTGAACCGACTACGCAATCATGCGCAAAAGCAGGGCTTCAACGCCGAGGCCATCAGCCTGATCGATGACCTGATCATCGAAAACAACCAGTGTTACAAGCAGGCGGAAATCTATTCGACGGTGTTCTCCGGCCTCATCGACGCCCGGGGCAACCTGATGAACAACAGCATGAACAACCTGCTGCGCAAGCTGACCTTGATCAACGTGGTGTTTTTGCCCTTGAACCTGATTGCGAGCATCGGCGGCATGTCCGAGTTCAGCATGATGACGGCTGGAACGCCGTGGTGGGTTTCCTACCCCTTGCTGCTGTCGACGATGATGATCGGGGCGGGGGCGATGGTGGTGGGGCTCAAGCGGTTGGCGAAGTGATGGCGGTGAATCAGGCAAATGAAGATGTCGAATCTGACGACCCCTTCGCGAGCAAGCCCGCTCCCACAGGGGATTTCAGTGGGCGCAAGACCCGTGTGGGAGCGGGCTTGCTCGCGAAAGCTATTTCAAGGCTTCTACAACTGTCGAGTCGTAGCAGGCAATTTTCGGCGATCCTGAACCCCGCGAACCACCAGATACAACAATGGCCCAACCGACACAAACACAGCGGTGATCAATAGATAAGGCACCACCGTAACCGCCGACAGCCCGCGCTTTCGCGCATCCCGGTACATCCAGATACCCGCCAGCGTCGCCAGCAAGTACAGATCGATCACCACCTGCGCGGTATCCGGGCGGGACATCAGGCTGATGCCGAAGTCGATCAGCGATTGTTCGGCCTGGAGCATCACCGAAAGGGTATAGCCGGCAAAGGCGATCAGGGCGATAAGGGGCAGGGCAATGGCATTCATGTGTTCCTTCCTTGGGCAATGACTGGAATCGGCAGCCTAGAGGGATCTGCACAAATTTGCCATTGACTTGCCATCAACGCCCGGCTAATTTCGAGCCATGACTTCCACCGTATTGCGCTGCCAGCCAAGCATTATTACCGCCATTCCTCATTTGGCGGGCTAGCACACGACTGCAGCACCCAACCCGCCCTCGAGGCGGGTTTTTACTTTCTGTCTCCCGGGCCCGATCTAATGTCAGGAGACGACCATGAGTTTTACAACCGACCAGCAAGCCCTGCTTGAACGCTACGTTAAAAAAATTCTTGCCGCGCCGGTGTATGAACTGGCGGTGCGCACGCCGTTGCAAGCGGCACCGGCCTTGTCCGAGGCACTGGGCAACCACATCCTGCTCAAGCGTGAAGACCTGCAACCGACCTTTTCCTTCAAGATCCGCGGCGCCTACAACAAGCTGGTGCAACTGAGCGACACGCAAAAGGCTCGCGGCGTGGTCACGGCTTCTGCCGGTAATCATGCCCAGGGTGTGGCGCTGGCGGCGCGGGAGTTGGGGATCAGCGCCACCATCGTAATGCCTTGCACGACGCCGCAATTGAAGGTGATCGGGGTCCGCAGTCAGGGCGCCGATGCGGTATTGCACGGCGAAAGTTTTCCGTTTGCACTAGCCCATGCACTGGCGTTGGCCGGGGAAAGCGGTGGCACCTTTGTTTCGCCCTTTGACGATCCGGATGTGATCGCGGGCCAAGGCACGGTGGCCATGGAAATCCTGCGTCAGCATCAAGGTGCGCTGGATGCGATCTTTGTGCCGGTGGGTGGTGGTGGGCTGATCGCGGGCATCGCCGCTTACATCAAATACTTGCGGCCGCAGGTGCGCATCGTTGGCGTCGAGTCGGAGCATTCGGCGTGCCTGCAAGCGGCGTTGCTGGCCGGTGAGCGAGTCATCCTGACGAATGTCGGCACCTTCGCCGATGGGGTGGCGGTGGCGCAGATCGGCGCTCACGGTTTTGAGGTCTGCCGGTTTTGCGTTGATGAGGTGGTGACAGTCAGCAATGATGAGCTTTGCGCCGCCATCAAGAATATCTACGACGATACCCGCTCGATCACCGAACCTTCCGGTGCGCTGGCCGTGGCCGGAATCAAGCGGTACGTGGCACGCAGCGGGGCCCGCGGGCAGACCCTGGTTGCCATCGACTCCGGTGCCAACATCAACTTTGACAGCCTGGGGCATGTGGCCGAGCGCGCCGCGTTGAGCGGCGCGCCGGCATGACCCTGGTGCAGGCCGGCCGGGTTATTCCCGAATGGCCTTCTCGACCTTGTTCGACGCCGACCAGATTCGGTAGCGCACTTCGATGTCCTTGGGCACGTACAGCACGAGCGGCAGCTTGCTGTTGTAACGCAGCAGGAAGCCGTCACCGACCACCGGCACAAAATCCTGTTTGCTCGTGCCGTCCGGGCAGGCCATCAGCGTACTCATCGGGCCAATGACTTTTTCCAGGCGATAGAAGGGGTAGCCCCAACCCTCGAGGTTTTTCTCTTCGAGAATGCCGCCCAGACGCGGGTGATTGCAGTCCACGGTCATGGTTTTACCGGCCAGGATCTCGACCTGGAAGTCGTCTTCCCGGGGCTGTGGCGCGAGGTGAATCACCTGGCGGGTAAAACCGCTCTCGGCTTTCGGATAGGGCGCGGTGTCTTCGAGTTTGGCGGCGTGCGCCGTATTGGCAAGCCCCAGTGCGAACAGCGCTGCGCAAGCGTTAACGGTCAAAGAACTCATGATGCCTCCTTGCTTGAAGTGAAGGGCGGCATTTTCACTGTCATGTGCGGCGAATGCAAACCCGCGGCGTCCAACGTGCAAATTGCAGAGATGTGAGGGGCGTATAATGCAAACTGCATGGCAGGTTTTACAGGTGGCTGGCCTAAACCCTTGATTTGCCGATGAGCTGCGCAGCGAAATTCGGGGCATGTTTTATGCTGTAGCTGTCCTTGAAGCTTGCCACGCTTTTATATGAGCGAGCATTGATCGTTATTGGCAGTCTCACAAAAGGAGAGGGTCGTCATGTTTCTTTCTGCCTTGGAACTACGCAATATCATCGAAAGCAGCTTTTTGCCCAAGCGCTGCGAATGCACGTTGTCACCGGATCTGTCGATGACCGTGAAAATCTATGCCGACGGGCAAACCGATCAGCTCGATCTGATGGTCACCGGCATCGATGCCTCCGGTCTCAATGGTTGTCGGGAAATAAACGAGTTGATTGCCCAACTGCGTTCCAGGCAGCGTCATGTAGAAGTCGAGCCACCCTCGATGCTGGGCAAAGCGCTTTAACCTGCTGTTTCGAGTTCCATCGACACGCGCCGGGTCTGGAAGAACGCCAGGCCCAGCGCCAGTTCAAGCCCGACAGCCAGCAACATGCCCGGCCCGACATGGCCGGCGAGCCATTCGGCAAAACCCAGCACGGCCAATCCCCAGCAGCCGACGACGAAGCCGAGGCTCAGCGCATGGCGGGTTGCGCAAGGGGGGGCGTTGCGAACCAGGTAAGAGATCACGCTAAACGCTGCGAACAGCACGGCGGTGCGGCGCGCGACCAATCCGGCCACGAATGAAAACTCGATACCCCAGATCGACAGTAGCCATTGCGGTGCCAACCCCCAGACCAGGCTCAGCAAAAGGCATAAGGCGGCGGTAAACATCGACAACGTGCGAAACGAAAACTGCATGGCCAATCCTTGCGGGCAGTGAGGGAGGCGCTAGAGCATAGCGCCGCCGCCCTCAAAGGAACACCGCCAAGTATCAAATCAGATGTTTCGGTCAGCCTTGGTTCTCGCAGGCGTCGGAAAGTTTACGGTAGGTGATTTCTGCGGGTTTCCCCGTTTCATCGATGTACTTCATGTCGGCCTTCACCACTTTGCAATCCAGAGTGTCCGGCTCTGTCAGTGAAATCACTTTGCTGACATGCAATGGCATGCCGTAGTGGTAGGGCACGGCCTGAGCGGTCGTGGTGTCATTGGCCTGGGCCAGACCGGCATACGCGGTGCAGGCGAGGGTGGCGGTAACCAGCAAGATGCGAGTGTTCATCAGCGATCTCCAGTGCGTACGGAAAGTCAGTTCGATGTGTGGCCTGTCGAACCTGCCGCACCGGGCGTCAGAACAGTCTGAGGGCGTGCGGTCCAGTGAAGTGTCGGATCGCACGGTTAAACGAGGGTTAACCCGGCTGAACGCCGCCTGTCGCGATGGCGCGATCCTGTGTATCAGTTAAGACCATCGGGCGCCTGATAGAAAGTCATCGCGAGCAAGCTCGCTCCCACAACCTTGTGGGAGCGAGCTTGCTCGCGAAGAGGCCCTCGAAATCAGCGCAGATCCAACTGCTCCCGATAAGGCAGATCCGGCCCGGTCTTGCTGCACGTCAACGCCGCCGCCTGCACCGCGAACTTCAGCATGCCGTCAATCTGCTCGCGGCCAAGCTGCTTTACACCCTCCACCGAATCCAGTTGCTGCTCGGTCAACCAGGCAATCAACGCCGCTTGAAAGGTATCGCCCGCGCCCACGGTGTCGGCGATTTTTACCGCGCAGGCCGGAGCCGACCACGAGCCGTGAACCCGGCTGAACACGGTCGCGCCTTCGCCGCCCCGGGTCAGGAACGCCAACTGACAGCGCTGCTGCATCCAGCCCTCGATCACTTGCGCCGGATCCTGGCCTGGGTACAAAAGATGCAGGTCCTCGTCGCTGACCTTGATCAGGTCGGCCAATTCCACCAGCGTCGCGATCCGTTTACGCCACCGTTCAATGTCCGGCTCCGGGTTCAGGCGCACGTTCGGGTCGAGGCTGATCAGGCGTTTGCCGCTTTCCCGGTGCACCAATGCCAACAGGGTGTCGGCAATCGGCTGTACCACCAGGGAAAACGATCCAATATGCAGGCCGCGCACTTCAGGCCCGAGTGCCGGCAGGTGCTGCGGCTGCAACTGTCGATCGGCGCAGCCTTCGCCACGGAAGCTGTATTGCGGCGAGCCATTGGCGCCCACGGCGACCATCGCCAGGGTGGTCGGCGCGGCGAAATCCAGCAGAAAGTCCTGGCGCACACCTTCATCCTGCAGCACCTGCAACAGGCGCCGGCCCAGGTAGTCGGTGGACAACCCGGCCAACAGCGCCGAATCCACGCCCAACCGGCGCAATCCCACGGCCACGTTGAACGGCGAGCCACCGGCAATGGCTTTGAAATTCACTTTGGACGCCAGACCGCCGGCGTCGTCTTCACTGAAAAAATCGAACAGCGCTTCGCCACACACCAGGTACATAGTTGTTCACTCTTCAAAGGGTTGCGACATGTTGTCGATAGCGTTCATAAGCCTGCTGACTGGCTCGTACATTGTCGGCGACCGGAAGGGTTTCGCTGGCCGGGTCGAGCTTTACGCAGCGCTCGCACAAGTCCGCCAGGCTGAGCTCGTTCCCTGTCGCCCGGGATACGCACCAGGCCGCCTGGATCGCCGCACCCAGGGCCGCGGCCTCGCTTTGTTCCGTGCAAATCACGGGGGTATTCATGGTATCGGCGACGATCTGCCGCCACACCGCGCTTTTCGAACCACCACCGATCAGCCGGATGCTGCGGCTTTGTAAGCCATTGTGGCGCAGCAGGTCCAGTCCGTAACGCAAACCGAATGTCGTGCCTTCGACGACCGCGCGGCACAGGTTGGCCCGGGTCAGGTTGCTCATGGTCAGGCCCGACAGGCTGCCGCTGGCATGGGGCAGGGCGGGCACCCGCTCGCCGTTGAAGAACGGCAACATGCTCACGCCTTCGGCACCGATGGGCGCTTTGGCAACCAGCGCGTTGAACTGATCGATGTCGAGGTCCAGCAGGTCGCGAACCAGGCCGGTGGCATTGGTCAGGTTCATGGTGCAGATCAATGGCAGCCAGCCGCCACTGGAAGAACAGAACGTGGCGACTGCGGCATCCGGGGCAACGTTCGGCCGGTCGGCATAGGCGTACACCGTGCCTGACGAGCCGAGGCTCATGGTGATTGCGCCGGGCTGGATATTGCCGGTGCCGATGGCCCCCATCATGTTATCGCCGCCGCCACTGGACACCTGGGCCCGCGGATTGATGCCCAGGTGCTCGGCAATCCCCGGCAGAATCGTGCCGACCGCCTGGTGCGCATCGATCAGCTCGGGCAGCGCGGCTTGCAGGCGTCCGCTGGGGTCGATGTCGCACAACAACTGCACATCCCACTGCCGGGTACGCACATTGAAATACCCGGTGCCCGACGCATCACCGTATTCGCTGCAACTGCGGCCGGTGAGCCAATGGTTGAGGTAGTCGTGGGGCAGCAGGATATGGGCGATCCGGGAAAACACCTCGGGATGTCGCTCTTTGGTCCAGAGCAGCTTGGATAAGGTATAGCCCGGCGCGATGACCACGCCGAGGCGATCCAGCGAAGCCTGTTCGCCGCCGAGGTGGGCCAGGAGACGGTCATTCTCCGGCGTGGTTTCGGTGTCGCACCAGAGCTTGGCCGGACGCAGCACCTGGCCCTGTTCGTCGAGCAGCACCAGGCCATGTTGCTGGCCGGACACGCCAATGCCGAGGATCGACTGGCCATCGACCCTGGCCGCGAGCAACGCGCGGCGGGTGGCCGTGGCGAAGGCTTCCAGCCACTGATGGGTCTCCTGTTCGCGGCGGCCGTTGGCCGCGCTGATCAGGCTGTGGCTGGCCGCGCCCTGGCCGAGCACTTCACCACTGACCGCGTCGAGGATGATGGCCTTGGTGCCCTGGGTGCCGCAGTCGATGCCGAGGAAGAGTTGTTGGTTTGGCATAGTAGATCCTTGGATCATTCAACTTGGATGTCGCCTGTCAGGCCGCCTTCGCGAGCAATCCCGCTCCCACCCTTGAAATGCATTCCCCTGTGGGAGCGGGCTTGCTCGCGAAGACGGCAGCAGTTCCACCGCAGGACTTACGCCAACACCCGCTCCAGCGTCCGCGACACCCCCACCTCGCGCAAACTGTTACAACACCACTCGAACGCCGCGACAAACTCCGGCGAGCGGGGTATCGCCGTACCAAAGATCTCCTCGACCGCCAGCAACCGCTGGGTAATCAGCACATCATCGGCCACCAGTGCCTGGCAGAACCCGGCACGAGGATCGGGAATGCTGTACGTGTCGCCATGTTCATCCACGCCCTTCAGGTACAAGGCCCACGCCGCCACCACCAACGCCGCGCGTTTGGTTTCGCGGCCATCGGCGATCAGGCGGTTGATGGTCGGTACGGTGAATTTCGGAAACTTCGAAGAGCCGTCCGAACACACCCGTTCAAGCTGGTCGGCAATCGCCTGATTGGAGAAGCGCGCCACCAGGGTGTTCTTGTACTCGGTCAGGTCGATTCCCGGCACCGGGGCCAGTTGCGGCGTCACGTCCAGGTCCATGTAGGCGCGCATGTAGCGTACGAACAACGGATCGCTCATGGTCTCGTGGACGAAACGGTAACCCTTGAGGAATCCCAGGTAGGTCAGCGCCAGATGGCTGCCGTTGAGCAGTTTGATCTTCATGTCTTCGTAGGGCGTGACGTCGTCGGTGAACTGCACGCCGACCTTTTCCCAGGCCGGGCGACCGTTGACGAACTTGTCTTCCAGCACCCATTGCACAAAGGGTTCGCAGACCACCGGCCAGGCATCGTCTACCCCATGCTGGTCCGCCAGTTGCAAGCGGTGCGAGGTGCTGGTCATCGGCGTGATGCGGTCGACCATGGCGTTGGGGAAACTGACGTGGGTGTCGATCCAGTCGCGCAGTGGGATGTCGTGCAAGGCGGCGAAGGCCAGCAGGGCCTTGCGGGTGACGGCGCCATTGTGCGGCAGGTTATCGCAGGACATCAGGGTGAAGGCTGCTGTGCCGGCGGCGCGGCGCCTGGCCAGTGCGGCACAGAGCAAGCCGAACACGGTCGTTGGCGTGTCGGGGTGCGCGAGGTCATGCCGGATCTGCGGCAAGTGCGCCATGAACTCACCGGTGCTGTCGTCAATGCAATAACCGCCCTCGGTGATGGTCAGCGAGACGATGCGGATCTCGGGACTGGCCAGTTTGTCGATCAGCGCCCGGGTGTCGTCTTCGGCCAGCAGCATGTCGCGGATGGCCCCGATCACCCGCACTTCGGTGTCGTCGCCATCGCCGAGCTCGAACAGGGTGAACAGGTAGTCCTGATCCTTGAGATCGTCACGGGCGCGACGGTCCTCGGCACGCAGGCCGACGCCACAAATGGCCCAGTCCAGGCCTTCACCGGTGTTCATCAGCGCATCGGTGTAAAACGCCTGGTGGGCGCGATGGAAACCGCCGACGCCGATGTGCGCAATGCCTTGACGGGTATCGCCCAGCGCGTAGGCGGGCAGGGCCACTCCGGGGGCGAGGCGGTTGAGGTTCTGTTTATTGAGTTTCATCACAGTCTCTCTGGGATCAGGCGGCAACGCGCAATGGGCGGGTCAACGCCACACCGTCGGCATCGAATAAATGGCAGTGTTGCGCGTCCAGGTGCAGGCTCAGGGTTTCGCCGTAGCGGCTGGCCAGGTCGCCGCGAACGCGCATGGTCAGGGCTTCGCCGGAGGAAGTCCGGACGTGGCAGAACGTGTCGCTGCCCAGGCGTTCGCTGACATCGGCGGTGACCTGCAAGGTGCAATCGCCGGGTTTGGCCAGTTCCAGGTGTTCCGGGCGAATGCCCAGGGTCACTGCGCTGCCGACGCTCAGGTTGGCGCCGCTCAGAGCGAGGCTGATGCGGGTGCCAGCGTCCAGTTGCACCTCGCAGCCCCGGCTGTCGACGCGGGTGACCTTGCCCTTGAGGAAGCCCATTTTCGGCGTACCGAGGAAACCGGCGACGAACAGGTTGGCGGGCTGGTGATAGAGATCCAGCGGCGAGCCGACTTGCTCGATCTTGCCGCCGTTGAGCACAACCACTTTGTCGGCCATGGTCATGGCTTCGACCTGGTCGTGGGTGACGTAGATCATCGTCGCTTGCAGGTCTTTGTGCAGGCGCAGCAATTCCAGGCGCATCTGCACCCGCAGGGCCGCGTCGAGGTTGGACAGCGGTTCGTCGAACAGGAAGATTTTCGGGTTGCGCACGATGGCCCGGCCAATCGCCACGCGCTGGCGCTGGCCGCCGGACAATTGCTTGGGCTTGCGCTCCAGCATTGGCCCCAGTTCGAGGATGCGCGCCGCTTCGCTGACCTTTTTTTCCACTTCGGCTTTCGCTACGCCGGCAAGGTCAAGGGCGAATGACATGTTCTTGCGTACGCTCATGTGCGGGTACAGGGCGTAGGTCTGGAACACCATCGCCAGGTCGCGCTTGGCCGGGCTCACTTCGGTGATGTCGCGGCCATCGAGTTCGATGGTGCCGCCGCTGACTTCTTCGAGCCCGGCGATCAGGCGCAGCAGCGTGGATTTGCCGCAGCCCGACGGGCCGACGAAGACCACGAATTCCTTGTCGTTCACTTCCAGGTCGATGCCCTTGATGATGGAAAAACCTTCGAAGCCTTTTTGCAGATTCTTGATTTTCAGGTTGGCCATGGTGGTGGGCCTCCGGTTGATTTTTTTTAAGATCAAAAGATCGCAGCCTGCGGCAGCTCCTACAGGGGGAACGGTGTGCTTTATGTAGGAGCTGCCGAAGGCTGCGATCTTTTGCTTTTGATTCATTTCACCGCGCCGAACGACAGGCCGCGGACCAACTGTTTCTGGCTGATCCAGCCGAAGATCAGGATCGGCGCACAGGCCAGGGTCGAGACCGCCGACAACTTTGCCCAGAACAGCCCTTCGGGGCTTGAGTAGGAGGCAATCAACGCGGTCAGTGGCGCGGCTTTCGAGGAGGTCAGGTTCAGCGACCAGAAGGCCTCGTTCCAGCACAGGATCAGCGACAGCAGCACCGTGGACGCCAGGCCGCCCTTGGCGATCGGCAGCAATACCCGGAGCATCTCCTGGACCAGCGTTGCGCCATCCAGCCGCGCGGCTTCGAGGATGTCTCGGGGGATGTCCTTGAAGTAGGTGTAAATCATCCAGACCACGATCGGCAGGTTGATCAGCGTGTAGATGACGATCAGCGCAATCCGCGTGTCGAGCAGGCCGAAACTCTTGGCCAGCAGGTAGATCGGCATCAGCACGCCCACCGGCGGCAGCATCTTGGTCGAGAGCATCCACAGCAGCGTGCCTCTGGTGCGCCGGGTTTCGTAGAACGCCATCGAGTAGGCCGCCGGCACCGCGATCAGCAGGCACAGGGCCGTGGCGCTGAAGGAAATCACCACCGAGTTCCAGGCAAAACTGAAGTAATCACTGCGCTCGTTGATGTGCAGGTAGTTCTCCAGCGTCGGTGTGAAGATGAACTGTGGCGGCGTGGCGAAGGCCTCGATCTCGGTCTTGAAGCTGGTCAGTACCATCCAGAAGATCGGGAAGAAGATCAGGATCGCGATGGCCCAGGCCAGCGTACCGAGCAACAGGCTTTGCAAACGACGGGATTGTTGAAGAGTCATGGCAGGCCTCAGGCTTTGTCGGTCAGGTTATTGCCGATCATCCGCACCAGAATGATCGCCGCGATGTTGGCAATGACCACCGCGATCAAGCCGCCCGCCGAGGCCATGCCGACGTCGAACTGCACCAGCGCCTGGTTGTAGATCAGGTAGGCGAGGTTGGTCGAGGCATAGCCGGGGCCGCCGTTGGTGGTGGTGAAGATTTCGGCGAACACCGAGAGCAGGAAGATGGTTTCGATCATCACCACCACCGCAATCGGTCGCGCCAGGTGCGGCAGGGTCAGGTGCCAGAAGATCGCGATGGGGCCGGCACCGTCCAGGCGTGCGGCCTCTTTCTGTTCCTGGTCGAGGGACTGCATCGCGGTCATCAGGATCAGGATGGCGAACGGCAGCCATTGCCACGAGACAATGATGATGATCGACAGCAGCGGGTAGTGCGCCAGCCAGTCCACCGGTTGTGCGCCGAACAGTTTCCAGACGTAGGCGAGAATCCCCGACACCGGGTGGAAAATCAGGTTCTTCCAGATCAGCGCGCCGACCGTGGGCATGATGAAAAACGGCGAGATCAGCATGACCCGCACGATGCCGCGACCGAAAAACTCACTGGCCTCCAGCAGTGCACTGATCAGTACACCGAACACCACGCTGATCAACAGCACGCTGCCCACCAGCAACAGGGTGTTGGTGGCGCCGGGCAGGAAGCCTGAATCGGTGAGGAAGTAGGTGAAGTTCTCCAGCCCGACGAACGCGTTCTCGCCGGGATCGAGCAGGTTGTAGCGAATCGTCGAGAAGTAGAGGGTCATGCCCAACGGCACGATCATCCACAACAGCAGCAGTGCCACCGAAGGGCTGACCAGAAACCAGCCGGGATTGGCCACGCGGCTTTTGCGCAGGGGTAGGGCAATGTCCATGTGAGCTTTGGCAGTTGATGTATTCATGGTGATCAGAACCAGTCGAGTACGGGCAGATGAAAATCAACTGTGGGAGCGGGCTTGTGTGGCGAGGGGGCTTGCCCCCGTTGGGTCGCGAAGCGGCCCCAAGCTTTGCGACTGCTTCGCAGCCGAACGGGGGCAAGCCCCCTCGCCACACAAGCCCGCTCCCACATGGGTGACGGGGTTACTTGGGATACCCGGCGCGCTTCATCTCGCGCTCGGTGGTTTGCTGGGCCGCCGCCAATGCCTGGTCGACCGTGGTCTGGCCGATCAGCGCCGCCGAGAAGGATTTGCCGACCTGAGTACCAATGCCCTGGAACTCGGGAATGGTCACCAACTGGATGCCGATGTAAGGCACCGGTTTCAGCGTCGGCTTGCCCGGGTCCGCGGCCTTGAGCGATTCGAGCGTAACCCTGGCGAACGGCGCGGCACTCATGTAGGCCTCGCTGTAGGTCGAGGCCCGGGTGCCCGGCGGCACGTTGGCGATGCCGTCTTTTTCCGCGACCAGTGCGCTGTATTCCCGGGAAGTGGCCCAGGCGCTGAAGGTTTTCGCCGCGTCCTTGGCCTTGGAACTGGTCGGAATGGCCAGTGCCCAGGAATACAACCATGCCGAACCCTTGTCAGTGACCTGATGCGGCGCATAGGTGAAGCCGACGTGATCGGCGACCTTGCTCTGAGTCTTGTCGGTGACGAACGAGCCGGCGACGCTGGCATCGACCCAGATCGCGCATTTGCCGCTGTTGAACAGCGCCAGGTTTTCGTTGAAACCGTTGCTCGATGCGCCCGGTGGGCCGGATTTCTTCATGGTGTCGACGTAGAAGTTCAGCGCATTCTTCCACTCGGGCCCGTTGAATTCCGGTTGCCACTTTTCGTCGAACCAGCGCGCGCCATAGGCGTTGGCGACGGTGGTGATCAGCGCCATGTTCTCGCCCCAGCCGGCCTTGCCCCGCAGGCAGATGCCGTACTGTTCCTGGTCCGGTTTGTTGAGTTTGGCGGCGAATTCACCGATCTGCTCCCAGGTCGGACGCTCGGGCATGCTCAGGCCGGCGTCCTTGAACAAATCGGTGCGGTAATAGGTGATCGAGCTTTCGGCGTAGAACGGCAGGGCGTACAGCGAGCCTTTGACCGACAGGCCTTCGCGAACCGACGGGAATACGTCGTCCAGGGCATAGCTGGCCGGCAAATCCTTCATCGGCTCCAGCCAGCCCTTGGCGCCCCAGAGTGCCGCTTCGTACATGCCGATGGTCAGCACGTCGAATTGCCCGCCCTGGGTGGCGATGTCGGTGGTCAGGCGCTGGCGCAGGACGTTTTCCTCGAGCACCACCCAATTGAGCTTGATGTCCGGGTGCTCGGCCTCGAAGGTTTTCGAGAGCTTTTGCATGCGGATCATGTCGCTGTTGTTGACGGTGGCGATGGTCAGGGTCTGGGCGCCAAGGCTGACGCTGCTGAGGGTCATGCAGGTGAGGGCAAGCAGGGCTTTTACCGAAGGTTGCATCGTGCACTCCTTTTCTGCACCCGGCGGGATACAGAAGGACAGTTATTGTTTTTGTGTCTTCCGAAGGCAGGAAGAATGTGCACGGATTACAACCTTCATTGGAGGGCGAGACAAATCATCCATCGCACTTCAACTGATACTTTTTTGCACTGGTATTTTGGGCTATAGATGAAAGGAAGGGCTTCTCAGCGATGGGGCGGCATTGAATCTGTACAGGTTTCATGGATTTAAAAGCAAAAGATCGCAGCCTTCGGCAGCTCCTACAGGAGGGTGTAGGAGCTGCCGAAGGCTGCGATCTTTTGATTTTTAACCCAGGTTTTGCTCGGTCAATCGCTGCACGACCAATCGCCGGTAATGCGAAGGCGTCATCCCCTTGAGCTGCTGGAAGCGCCGGTTGAAGTTGGAAATGTTGTTGAAACCGGATTCGAAGCACACGTCCGTGACCGGTTTGTCGCCATCGGCCAGCAACTCGCAGGACTTGCTGATGCGCAGGCGATTGACGAATTCGATGAAATTGCGCCCGGTGGCCTGCTTGAATACGCGGCTGAAATACGTGGGCTTCATGCCCAGGTGTTCGGCGACTTCTTCCAGCGGCAATTCCCGGGCGTAATGGGCGAAGATGTAATCCACCGCGCGGTTGGTGCGATCGACGTTGTTCTCGTCGGCCAGTTGCGGCGTCGTGGCGCCGGAGAGCAATTGGTAGTCGTCGGTGGCCGCGAGCAACTCCAGCAGAATGAAAAAGTGCCCGAGACGGGTCGCACCGCTGGTATCGGCGATGCGTTGCATCAGATCCATCGCCTTGGCGATAGTGTGCTTGCCGCGAAATTCGATGCCGTACTGCGCGCGCTCCAGCAAGGGTGCCAGTGTCTTGAGCTCGGCGAACACTTGATAGCCGCTGTCGAACAACTCGTCGGTGAAGTTGACCAGCATGTCGCGCTTGGGCACCACTTCGTCCTCGGCCACCTGGCTGATCCAGTTGTGGGGCAGGTTGGGGCCCGTCAGGAACAGGGATTGCGGATGGAAGTTGCCGATGTAATCGCCAATGAACACCTTGCCGGAACTGGCGACGATCAGGTGCAACTCGTATTCCTTGTGGAAATGCCAGCGCACCAGCGGGCAGGGAAAACCGTGCTGGCGGTAGATGATGGACAAACCATTGTGGTCGTCCATCAACTCATAGGAGGGATCGGTGACTCTGGCGGTGCGGGTCATATCCAGGGTGGTCTTGTGTTTTTCAGGCGCCAATCATGCACCCCCGCCCAGGACAGTTCCAGTTCCCCGGTCTTACTTCTTGTTCTGTCCCCTGGAAAGGTTGATTTCCCGGCAATAGCTGACCAGTTGTGTCGCTCCAATAAAGTCGGCACTGATGATGCTGCACTTCTGCGTCCATCCAGTGCCCGGAGCAAACCACTCGTTCAATTCCCGGGTGATTCGTTTTACACCGGCCAGTTCTCCATAACTGGTGGCGGATAACGACCAGAGCGCGCTTTCGACGGGCGGATTATTCAGTGTTCTTTCAATGTACTGCCTTAACTCTTCGGGAGAAGTAAAGTCGTTGCCACTCCATTCAACCGGGATTTTTGGCCAATAGAGGGGAGAGTTGAAGTCCGGATGCCAATCGGCGGCAAGTACGATTCTTTGCAGGGGATTTATTTTCTTTAGTGCGCCCAGTGTCAAATAACGGTTTTCTCGCGGAATCAATCGCCTGCCCAGTTCACTCATGATGGCCTCATCAAAGCCTGTGTAGTCGAAACTCTTTTCATCAAGGCCTTTGAGTTCGCGCATATCCAGCACGACGAACTCATCCGGGTTTTCATTGAGGAAAAAGTCCAGGCTCTTGAACAACTCACTCAACGATCGCCCCCTGAGCAGCTTGAAGCCGTGAAACGTATGGAACTTCCTGACTCCCAGCCAGTGCTCGTCTGAATGGAATCGCAAGTCGAGTACCCGGACACCCTCGTTGAGCTGCTGGATAAAGGGTCCATCCTGGCACACGAACCAGTGACTGACGGGTTGAACGTGGATCGGGTAAGAGAAGTCATAATCCACTCCCGCGTTATGGGCGCCGGGCCAGACCAGTTCCGGGAGGGTTAACTTGTCAATGGAAGACGTCGCCGACATCCAGTTTTTGTAGGGGTAAGTATTTGTCATCGTGCAGTCCGTTGCTAATTAAGAATAAAAAACGCCCGACTATCAGGTTTGATGTCGGGCGATTTATTCTTGGTCGCAAGTCAGGCACTGCACAAGTTGTCAGTGTTTCGGGATATTGTTATTGCTGGCTGTTTTTCGCCTCTATCCATTGCGCCATGTATTGAGTGCTCTTGTGCTGATGATGACGCAGCATGCTGCCAGTAAAGTTGTCTCGCCTGATGTTGGCCAGATCCCGTTGGCAATCGACCAGCCGCTGGATCAAGGCCGGGCCATGAACGGATGTGCGGTAGCGACTGGCAAGCAGGGTTTGCCCGTGCGCCTGGGCATCGAGCCAGCGCGTCTTGTCGTTGTGCAGTTGCACGGCCTGATCGGCGAACTCCCGTGCCGAACGGGTCACTGCACCGGGCCACGCTTGTTCGCCATGCATCGCTTCCGCACCGACAGGCGTTGTCACATTCGGTGTGCCACAGAGCATTGCATCGACAATCTTGCCTTTGATTCCCGCGCCAAAACGCAGCGGCGCCATACAGACCCGTGCCGACGACATGACCTGCAGGGCGTCCTGCGCCCAGTTCATCACATGAAAACCCTGGGCCGGGTTATGCAGGGCGGTCGCCTTGGGGGGGGTATAGGCACCATAGATATGCAATTGGGCGCCGGGCAATTGCTCGCGAATCAGCGGCCAGATAGCGGTTTTCAACCAGAGCACTGCATCCCAGTTGGGCGCATGGCGAAAATTGCCGATATGAAGAAAGTGTGCCCGGTCTTCGAACGCCACCGGCGCACGGGTCGGCAGTTCGACCATCAATGGGCACCAGTGCAGCAAGTTGCGCGGAATTCTGAACTGCTCGACCAGCAATTCGATTTCCACTTCGGAAACCATCAGCGTCAAATCACAACGATAAAACGAGGCGATCTCACGCTTCGCTAGATCGGTATTGGCCATGTGTTCAAACTCTTCACGCGACGCCGGGGCGAACAGGCCGCTGAAGTCATTGTTGTCCTGACTGGCCTTCAAGCGCTCCTTGAGGCGTTGATGCCGACCCTGCCTGAGGCTTTGCAAGTCGCAACTTTCCAGTACGCGCAACGCGTCGGGACAATACTTCTCGACCCGCCACCCGAACTGTTCCTCCATCATGAATTGATCGAACAACACGATGTCCGGCGCCAGTTCACTGATGAAGGTGTCGAAACTGCTGTTGTTCAGCTCGATGGGTACTTCACGAATACCCAGCGCCGTCAGGTCGGCGCGCTGTTCGCCGAAACCTGCCGGGCTGCTGAAGGTGATATCCCAGCCTTGCTGCAGGAAAACCTCGAGAATCTGCATGACATGCCCGCTGGCCGCGGACGAGCGGGGCTCGGGCCAGACGTAACCAATGACCAGGACTTTGGTTGCGCGGGGCTCAATCATGTACGGAATTTCCTTGAAGCGAAGACAGGGCAGGGACGAAAAAGGCGCGCATTAAACCACAGTGGATCGCCAGGTCACTCGAGAATGCCTTTGACCTTGTCGCGCAACTGATCAATGGAGAAGGGTTTGCCGATCACGTGCATGTCGGCGGGCACGTCGATGCTTTCGGCATAACCGCTGGCAAACAGGATGGGCAGGTCGGGGCGTATCGTGCGGGCGAGGGTGGCCAGTTCGCGACCATCCATGATCGGCAGGCCGACATCCGTCATCATCAGGTCAATGTGTTGATTCGAGTCCCTGAGTGTCTCCAGAGCCTGTTCGCTGCCGTCGGCTTCCAGCACCTCGAACTCCAGTTCCTCCAGTACGTCGACAATCAGCATGCGCACGATGGCATCGTCTTCGACGACGAGGATGGTGTAGGCGTTGGCGGATGACATAGTGAACTTCCTGAAAAGATTGGCATTGCCGGTCGCTGGAAATCACCGGCCTCTTGCATCAGTAAGTGGCAGATCCAGACAAGTTCCCGAGGTGGCGCAAAAAAGAATGCGGCAGGTCGGCAAGGATAACCTGCCGTTTTGCGCGGGCGCAGCTGAATGTAGGAGTTTGCGCGAAAACATGTCAGAAAAATGGATCCATGTACCAGTTTTGGGGCAAACTCCTTGCATCCTGACAGTTCGACAAGGCCTGCCCCATGACCTCCGCGTCCTCGGTTGATGAGCAACGATTTCGTAAACTCCTGAGCCGCAATATCAGCCTGCCGTTGGGGCTGGGCCTTATCAGCGCGGTGTTCTTCGTTTCGCTGATCAGCTATCTGCTGTCGACGATCCAGTGGGTGGAACACACCGACCGGGTGATCAATAACGCCAATGAAGCGGTCAAGCTGACCGTGGACCTGGAAACCGGCATGCGCGGTTTTCTGCTCAGTGGCGACGAGCATTTCCTCGATCCCTACGAAACCGCCAAGCCGCGGGTTGCCGTGGCCCTCAACACCTTGCTCGAGCTGACGGCCGACAACCCGGTGCAGACTGACCGCTTGCTGCGGTTGCAGGCATTGCAACAGGAGTGGGCCAGCTATGCGCAATCGTTGATCGATCTGCAGCGCAGCAGCGGTGATTATCGCTCGGTAGTGAAGGCCGGGCGCGGCAAACGCCTGACCGATGAAATTCGCAAGCAGTTCGAGGAGGTGATCGATACCGAACAACAGTTGCGCGCAACGCGCAATGATGAGGTGCGCCGCACCACGGTCTGGAGCATCAGTCTCTATCTGTTGTTCATCGCGGGTGTCAGTGGTTTGCTGGCGTATGTCGGGCGGCGTGATTTGCTCAGCCTGTCGCAAAGTTACAGCGTCAATCTCGCCGCCCAACAAACCAGTGCCCAGCGCCTGGAGCAACAGGCCTGGCTGCGCAACGGTCAGACCGAGCTCGCCGAGCAGGTGCTGGGACAGTTGAGCCTGAACCTGCTGGGGCGCAACATCCTGCAGTTTTGCGCGCAGTACCTCGGTACCGCCGTGGCGGCGCTCTATGTTCGGGAAGACCACGGCGGTCTCAGGCGCATCGCCAGCTACGGTTTTTCCCGCGAACAGGAAGAGCGCGAGCAGCAGATTTACAGCGATGAAGGCATTGTCGGCCAGGTGGCGCAGCAGGCGCGGTTGATTCGCCTGGACGAGGTGCCGGGGGATTATTTCAAGGTCAGCTCCGGCCTCGGAAACGGATTGCCGCGCAGTGTGCTGGTGGTGCCGACCAGCGACGACGACCGGGTCAATGGCGTGATCGAGTTGGGTTTCCTGCGTCCGCTGGATGACCGCGACGTCGCGTTGCTGGAATTGATTGCCGGCAACATCGGCACGTCCATCGAGGCCGCACGCTATCGCCATCGCCTGCAGGAAGTGCTGGCCGAAACCCAGCAGCTCAATGAAGAGTTGCAGGTGCAGCAGGAAGAGCTCAAGACCGCCAACGAAGAGCTCGAAGAACAGTCGCGGGTGCTCAAGGAGTCCCAGGCGCACCTGGAAACCCAGCAGGTGGAGTTGGAGCAGACCAACGAGCAACTCGCCGAGCAGGCAGAAGTGCTGGCCGAGCAACGCGACGCCATGGACCTGAAGAACTCCGAACTCAATCAGGCGCAGATCCAGCTCGAAGAGCGCGCGCTGGAACTGCAGCGTTCGAGCAAGTACAAGTCCGAATTCCTTGCCAACATGTCCCACGAGCTGCGCACGCCGCTCAACAGCTCGTTGATCCTGGCCAAGCTGCTGGCGGAAAACCCGGAAGAAAACCTCACGGCCGAGCAAGTGAAGTTCGCCGAGTCGATCTACTCCGCCGGCAATGACTTGCTCAACCTGATCAATGACATTCTGGACATTTCCAAAGTAGAAGCCGGCAAGCTGGAAATCCGTCCGGAGAATACCAGCGTGGCGCGCCTGGTCGATGGCCTGCGCGGTCTGTTCCAGCCATTGGCCACGGACAAGCAGCTGGATTTCCAGGTGGATTTGCTCGACGGCGCACCGCCGATGCTGTTCACCGACCGCCAGCGCCTGGAGCAGGTGCTCAAGAATCTGTTGTCCAACGCCGTGAAGTTCACTGAAAGCGGCAGCGTCAACCTGTCCGTCGCCGCGGCGCCGAATGACGGCATCGCGTTCAGCATCCGCGATTCCGGGATCGGCATCGAGGCGGATCAGCACGACAGCATTTTCGAAGCCTTCCGTCAGGCCGATGGCACCACCAATCGGCGTTACGGCGGCACCGGGCTGGGCTTGTCGATCTCCCGTGATCTGGCCGCGTTGCTCGGCGGCTCCATCAGCGTGACCAGCAAACCGGGGCAGGGCAGTGTGTTCACCCTGGTCATGCCGCAGCAGTACGTGGAACCGGGCGAGGTGCCTGTCGAACCGATGCGAGCGGTTGCGGTGGCGACGGCTGCGGATGCAGTGCCGCCCACGTTGTCGCCATTGGTAGCCGAAGTCGACATTGCGCGTTTCGACGACGATCGCCACAAAGGGCCGTTCAACAGCCGCTGCATTCTGGTGGTTGAGGACGAGTCGAACTTTGCGCACATCCTCTACGACCTAGCCCATGAACTGGGGTATCAGTGCCTGGTGGCCCATGGCGCCGACGAAGGCTACGACCTGGCCAAGGCGTTCATCCCCGACGCGATCCTGCTGGACATGCGCCTTCCCGATCATTCCGGCCTGACCGTGCTGCAACGCCTGAAGGAGCACGCCGAAACCCGGCACATCCCGGTGCATGTGATTTCGGTCGAAGACCGGGTCGAAGCGGCGATGCACATGGGCGCCATCGGCTATGCGGTCAAACCCACCACCCGCGAGGAACTCAAGGACGTATTTGCGCGCCTTGAGGCCAAGCTGACCCAGAAGGTCAAACGTGTGCTGCTGGTCGAGGACGACGACTTGCAGCGCGACAGCATTGCCCGCCTGATCGGCGACGATGACATAGAAATCACCGCCGTTGGCCTGGCGCAGGAGGCTCTGGACCTGCTGCGCATGTCGGTCTTCGATTGCATGATCATCGACCTCAAGCTGCCTGACATGCTCGGCAACGACTTGCTCAAGCGCATGTCCACCGAAGACATCTGCTCCTTTCCGCCCGTCATCGTCTATACCGGGCGCAACCTGACCCGCGATGAAGAGGCTGAACTGCGCAAGTATTCGCGTTCGATCATCATCAAGGGCGCGCGCTCGCCGGAGCGGCTGCTGGACGAGGTGACACTTTTTCTGCACAAAGTCGAATCACGGTTGTCCCATGACCGGCAGAAGATGCTCAAGGTCGCCCGCAGTCGCGACCGGGTCTTCGAAGGCCGCAAGGTGCTGCTGGTGGATGATGATGTGCGCAACATTTTCGCCCTCACCAGCGCGCTGGAGCAAAAGGGCGCAGTCGTGGTCATTGGTCGCAACGGCCGGGAAGCGATTGAACGACTCAATGAAGTGGAGGACATCGATCTGGTGTTGATGGACGTGATGATGCCGGAGATGGATGGCTTTGAGGCCACCGTTGAAATCCGCAAGGTCCCGCGTTGGCGCAAATTGCCGATCATCGCGGTGACGGCCAAGGCCATGAAGGACGATCAGGAGCGCTGCCTGCAAGCCGGCGCCAACGATTACCTGGCCAAACCCATCGACCTGGACCGCCTGTTTTCGCTGATTCGCGTGTGGTTACCGAAGATGGAACGCATCTAGTGGAGCGCCATTTTTCCGTGGAGCGCAGCAGCGAAATCGAATTGCGCTTGTTGATCGAGGCGATTTATCTCAAGTACAGCTACGACTTTCGCGATTACTCCGGCGCGTCGATCAAGCGTCGGGTCAATCATGCGTTGAGTCAGTTCGAGTGCCAGACCATCTCGGCGTTGCAGGAAAAGGTCCTGCACGATCCGGCCGCTTTCATGCAATTGCTGCAATTGCTGACCATCCCGGTCAGCGAGATGTTTCGTGACCCCTCGCACTTCCTGGCCATCCGCAAGGAAGTGGTACCGCTGCTGCGAACCTACCCCTCGATCAAGATCTGGATCGCCGGATGCAGCACCGGGGAAGAGGTGTATTCGATGGCCATCCTGTTGCGCGAAGAGGGCTTGCTCGACCGTACGATCATCTACGCGACCGACATCAATCCGCGCTCTCTGGAAAAAGCCAAGCAAGGGATTTTCTCGATGGAGAACGTCCGCGCCTACACTGCTAATTACCAGCAGGCCGGTGGTCAGTGTTCGTTTGCCGACTACTATACGGCGGCCTATGGGTACGCGATTTTCGACAAGACACTGCGCGATAACGTGACCTTCGCCGATCACAGCCTGGCGACGGACAGTGTGTTCTCCGAAACTCAATTGATTTCATGTCGTAACGTATTGATTTACTTTAACAAAAAACTCCAGGATCGAGCTTTCGGACTGTTTCATGAGTCCCTCTGCCATCGCGGATTCCTGGTGTTGGGCAGCAAGGAAACCCCGGATTTCTCGGCTTTTGGAGATAAATTCGAGCCGCTGGTCAAACAAGAACGGATCTATCGAAAAACATGAACAGTGCAACGAATCTGTCAGCTATCGAAGCGATCGTGATCGGTGCCTCCGCCGGTGGCGTTGAGGCGCTGTTGAACATCCTCGGGCCGCTGCGCGAAGGTTTTGCGTTGCCGATCATTGTCGTGCTGCACCTGCCGGACGAACGCCGCAGCCAGTTGGCGGACGTGTTTGCCCGCCGGGTTGCCATGCCGGTGCTGGAGGCGTGCGACAAGACCGCGGTCGAGGCCGGCACGCTGTATTTCGCCGCGCCCGGTTATCACCTGTCGGTGGAGCGGGACCGCAGCTTTTCCCTGAGCCTGGAGCCTCGAGTGCATCATTCGCGACCCGCCATCGATTACCTGTTCGAATCGGCCGCCGATGCCTACGGCACCGGGCTCGCTGCAGTCTTGCTCACAGGCGCCAACCGCGATGGCGCGCGCGGGCTGGCCCAGGTCAAACAGTGCGGTGGCATCACTATCGTGCAAGACCCGCAAGAGGCTCAGGTCGCCACCATGCCCCAGGCTGCACTGGATATGCACCGGCCAGACCACATACTTTCTGTACGCGGCATCGGCCGTCTGCTTGTCGAGATGGAACGAATCGCATGCTGAGTAATATCCAGGCCAAACTGCTGATCGTGGACGATCTGCCGGAAAATCTGCTGGCGCTTGAAGCGCTGATCAAGCGTGAGGACCGGATTGTGTACAAGGCGCTGTCCGCCGACGAAGCCCTGTCACTGCTGTTGCAGCACGAATTCGCCATGGCCATCCTCGATGTGCAGATGCCGGGCATGAATGGCTTCGAGCTGGCCGAGTTGATGCGCGGCACCGAAAAAACCAAGAACATCCCGATCGTTTTCGTCAGTGCCGCCGGGCGTGAAATGAACTACGCCTTCAAGGGCTACGAAAGCGGTGCCGTGGACTTCCTGCACAAGCCACTGGACATCCACGCGGTCAAGAGCAAGGTCAATGTGTTCGTCGACCTGTATCGCCAGAGCAAGGCGATGAAGGAACAAGTGCTGGCCCTTGAGCAAAGTCGCCGCGAACAGGAAGCCCTGCTCAGGCAACTGCAGAACACCCAGCTGGAACTGCAACAGGCGGTGCGCATGCGCGACGACTTCATGTCCATCGTCGCCCACGAAGTGCGCACGCCGCTCAACGGCCTGATCCTTGAAACCCAGCTGCGCAAGATGCACCTGGCCCGGGACAACGCCGCTGCCTTCACCCTGGACAAGATGCACGCCATGGTCGATCGCGACGAGCGGCAGATCAAAAGCCTCATTCGCTTGATCGAGGATATGCTCGATGTCTCGCGCATTCGCACCGGCAAGCTGTCGATCCGGCCGACACGGTTCGATCTTTCGACGCTGGTTCGCGATTTGCTGCACAACTTTTCCCGGCAGATCGACGCCGCCGAGACGTCGGTGACCCTCGATGCCGAGCAACCGGTGATCGGAAACTGGGATGAATTTCGTATTGAACAGGTCATATCCAACCTGTTGACCAATGCCTTGCGCTACGGGGCCAAGAGCCCGGTCTCGGTGAAGGTATACAGTGAAGGAGGGCTGGCGCTGGTCGATGTGCGCGACCAGGGGATCGGGATCGACGAAGAAAACCAGAAGCGCATATTCCAGCAGTTCGAGCGCGTATCGGCCAGGCAGGCCGTCGCCGGACTGGGCCTGGGATTGTTTATTTCAGAACAGATCGTGACCGCCCATGGCGGTACAATCACCGTCCAGAGCCGGATTGGCGAAGGCGCCTTGTTTCGCGTTTGTCTGCCGCTGTAGGAAAACAGCCAGATAAACGCAACCTCTGATCGACCTCACGGTCGTATCAGCAGCAATTGACCGAACAAAGGCTTCCCATGAGCGAAGATGCACAAGACGTAGTACTCGTTGTCGAGGACGATCCCTCGATTCTGATGGTGCTGTCCGCTTATCTGTCGGGCGAGGGGTATCGCGTACTGCAGGCCGAAAACGGCGAACAGGCGTTTGAAATCCTGGCGAGCAAACCCCACCTGGACATGATGATCACCGACTTCCGCCTGCCCGGTGGAATCTCCGGCGTGCAGATCGCCGAACCCGCCGTGAAGCTGCGACCGGAACTCAAGGTGATCTTCATCAGCGGCTACGCCCAGGAAATCCGTGAGACCGACAGCCCGATCACGCGCAAGGCGCCGATCCTGGACAAGCCATTCGATCTGGATAAATTGCAGGAACTGATGCAGGACATGCTTTCGTAAGCACGCTGCCGGTTTTCGTACCTGTAATTTCTGACAGTTGACTGGGGTGTTGTATCAGCAGATAACCTTTCGGACGTCATGTGGCTCATCCCTGCATGTCAATCCGGAGCGGGGGCCATGCACAGACATACACCAACACTTTCAGTGATTGATCCGCGTCGTGCCGTGGTCCGTGAGGTTGCCTATCATCGGCGCACGGACCAGCCAGCCCCTCAGGTACGCATTACCCAACACATCTACAGCCTGCACAACCGTGCCAGTCATAGCCGCGATCCGCGGCTTTTTGCCCTGTTTGAGGGCAATCAGTCCACTCCCGCCAATCAAACCACTGTCACCACGCTCACCGGGCAGCCTTTGCTCAACGAGAATCTGGACGCCGGATGGCGAGTCAGCCTTTACGGTGCTGCCGGGCAAAGATTGGACAATTGGGACCAGAAACGTAATTACCTGCGTATGACCTACGATTCATCTCTGCGTCCTGCTCGGGGTTTTGAGTCGACGATGGGCGAAGCAGAGCAGCGGACGGCTTGTTTTGCATACGGTGACGGTTCGCCGGAGTCCGCCAGGCACAATTGCTGCGGTCAACTGATTCGCCACGATGACAGCGCGGGTACCCGACACTTCACCGAGTTCGGTTTATTCGGTGCACCTCTGCACCAGAGCAGACGTTTTTTGCTGCAGCTTCAGTTACCCGACTGGCCGGAGAACGAAACCGAGCGTGACAGATTGCTCGAGTCCCAATCTGCGCTCACGCAAACAGCTTTTAACAGCGTTGGTGAGCTTGTAGGGCATGTTGACGCTTTGGGCCACGCACAACAGCAGCGACAGAACGTTGCCGGTCAATTGTGCGAATTGCGCCTGAAGCTGGCGGATGCCGATGATGAAATCATCCTGATGGGTGACATTCAGTACAACGCGTTCGGACAAATAGTGCAGCAAACGGCCGGCAACGGCGTCGTTGCTCGCGCCGTTTTCGATCCCGAGGATGGGCGGCTGACAACGCTGCACGCGCAAATGCCAAGTCAGCCGCCGTTGCAGAGTCTGGCGTATGCCTATGATCCGGTCGGCAACCCGATTCGCATGACTGACGCCACTCAGTCGATCCGTTACTCGCGCAATCAAAGCGTTGCCGCGATCAGTACCTGGCAGTACGACACCCTCGGTCAACTCATCGAAGCCAGTGGTCGACAGCGCTGCAATGCCCCCGGCGGCCCCCATTTACCGGCCTTCGTTTCGCCACCGGACCCTGGCCAGCTTGAGAACTATCTACAGACGTTCGACTACGACGCCGGTGGCAACCTTGAGGTTCTGCATCACCACGCTGACAGCGCATGTCGAACCGAAAGAACGGCCATTGCCTCCTTGAGCAACCGTAGCCTGCCTTGGGTCGATGGCAGCGAATCACCAGCGGACAGTGAAATTGATGCTGCTTATGACGCCTGCGGCAATCTCAACGAGCTGCAACGAGGACAGGCACTGCACTGGGATGCACGCAACCGCTTGCATCAGGTCGATCAGGTGGTGCGCGAGGACGAACCTGCGGACTCGGAGGTTTATGTCTATGACGGCGATGACCAGCGTGTGCGAAAAATCCGTACGGCTTACACCGGAACATTGACCCGTACTCATGAAACCCGTTTCTTGCCGGGCGTGGAAATTCGTACGAGTCCCGATGAGACCCTGAATGTCATCAGTGTCCAGAGCGGACGATGCACCGTAAAGATCCTGCACTGGGAAAGGGGGTCATCGCCGGACGGCGCCCGGAATCAGCTGCGTTACTGTCTTGCCGATTATCAGGACTCCAGCACGCTGGAACTGGATCAAGACGCCAGGATCATCAGCCAGGAAAGCTACTACCCCTACGGTGGCACAGCCTGGTGGGCGGGCAGGGATAAGGTTGAGGCCAGCTACAAGACCATTCGTTATTCGGGACAGGAGCGCGACGCGACGGGGCTGTATTACTACGGATTGCGCTATTACATGCCGTGGCGACAGCGCTGGTTGAACGCCGACCCGGCAGGCGTGATAGACGGGTTGAATCTGTATCGGATGGTGGGGAGTAATCCGACCGGGTATGTCGATAGGCTTGGATTGGCCAAAACCCGGATTGGCAAGGTGAGACGCGTCACGGCGACCCTCGCTGCATTTGGCCGTGGAACCGTTAAAGTGGCCGCAGGATATGGCGCAAAGCAGTTGGTAAAAAAGGCACTGAACGCATCGCTGGGGCAACTGGCACGTTACCCTGTTGCAATCCTGTCGGGTATGGCAGCGGGCTATGTCGGTGGCTCGACGGTGGCCCATCTTCTGGATCGCGAAGGTGACAGCGGTATCGGCAAAAGCCTGACCGTGGCGGGTGCAGGCATTATCAGCTTTGGTGTGGGTTTCGCCGTTGGTTTAACAGTGCCCGACCCCATCGGTATCGTAGAAGGGGTTGCTAAATCAATGGGCTCGAAGGCGGTTGATCGGGTCGTTTCCCGTATAGGGCCTTCCATCGTTCCCGACATCAGCACACGAGGTGCTTTGGCCGTCAATACGATTGCCAACTTGAGCGGCAATATGGCCAAGGGCTTGTGGTCCGGGACAGCACCTGACGGCGTTCATCCAATACTGAATTCCATGGCCGGAGTCGTTATAAAAAATACGGTGGGCGCAGTCATTCGTTTTGTTGGAGGCGTGGACTCTCGATCGTATGAAAGCAGGCATCGCGAATTGATGACATTGCCAACGGGCGGGGAGTTGATCGATGCCGGAAAATCGTTGATTCACAATGCGGCGGTGCAGTCGGTTTACAAGCTGGGCAATACCGAAGTCGACACCGGGCTGACCGCCGTTTTGGGGCTGCAGACCTCAGAGTCGGCATGGCGGGCCGGGGTCAGCCAGTTGAAGCCCGTTAATGAGGTCGCCGCTATCGGGATCTACTTGCACAGAGAGCAGCGAAACGGGCAAGTGGTCGCGGCGCATAAAAAAACACCCGGTATGACGATGCAGGTATGACTGAACAGGGGCATGGACATTTCCATTGCCCGAACTCAGGCGCTGATCATCTCCCGCACCTTCGCCGTCAACAGATCGAAGGTGAACGGCTTGGTGATCATCTGCATGCCCGGATCGAGGAACCCGCCGCGTACGGCGGCGTGCTCGGCGTAGCCGGTGATGAACAGCACTCTGAGGTCGGGCCGCAACTGTCGGCCGATTTCCGCCAGTTGCCGGCCGTTCATACCGGGCAGGCCGACATCGCTGATCAGCAGGTCGATGCGCTGGGTCGAATCGAGTATCGGCACGGCGCTATCGCCATCACAGGCTTCGACGAAGGCATATCCCAGATCGCTCAACACCGTGCTGACCAGCACCCGCACCGCCGGATCGTCCTCGACGATCAATACCGTTTCGCCATTGTTGGCGAAGGGCGAATGTTCGACATTGACCGGATGCTCCTGAGGCAGGTCACCCCCGAAGCGTGGCAGAAACAGACTCACCGTGGTGCCTTCGCCCACTACGCTGTGGATGACGACGTGACCGCCTGACTGCTTGCTGAAGCCATAGATCATGGACAAGCCCAGCCCGGTGCCCTGGCCGATCGGCTTGGTGGTGAAGAACGGGTCAAAGGCGCGGTTGACGATGCTTTGCGCCATGCCGCAACCAGTGTCGGTGACGCTGAGCACGACGTAATCACCGGCATCGAGATTGCTCTGGGACTGGGCAAAGTCCTCGTCGAGGTGCCGGTTCGAGGTAGAGACCACCAGCCTGCCGCCATTGGGCATGGCATCGCGAGCGTTGATCACCAGGTTGAGCAGGGCGCTTTCCAGTTGATTGGGGTCGGCTTCGGCTACCCAGAGTTGCTCATCGAGTTGCATGTCCAGGCGAATGCTTTCGTTGATGCTGCGTTGCAGCAGTTCATCCATGGAGATCACCAGGGCGTTCATCTCCACGGGTTTGGAATCCAGCGACTGGCGGCGGGAAAACGCCAGCAGACGGTGAGTCAGGGCCGCCGCGCGGTTGGCCGAGGTCACCCCCAAGTCGATCAGGCTGTCCAGATCTTCGGTACGGCCCCGGGCCAGGCGTCGACGCAACAATTCCAGGCTGCCGATGATGCCGGTCAGCATGTTGTTGAAGTCATGGGCGATGCCGCCGGTGAGCTGGCCGACGGCTTCCATTTTCTGCGACTGGCGCAGCGCCTCTTCGTTGTGACGCAGTTGCGCGGTGCGCTCTTCCACCTGCTGCTCAAGGGTTTCGAGGGTGTTTTGCAGGCGCAATTCACTTTGGCTCAGGTCGACCAGCCGATCCCTGGCCTCGTACTGTCGTCGCCGTCCGCGCAAGGCGGTGGTGACCAGACTGATCAGTGTGATCGGGTGAAAGGGCCGTTCGAGGAAGGTGACATTGCCCAATTGCGGGCCGAAACGTGATGCCGGATTCTGTTGCGGGCCGCCATGGTGGGTCATCAACACGATCGGCAGGTCCGACCATGCGGGCTGCTGTTCAATCAGCCGGATCAGCGGTTCGAGATCACTGCCCAGCAGCGCTTCGCTGGAAATCAGCAGCAGGCCGGCACCGAGCTCCAGCTCGGCGCACAGCCCGGGCAGGTCCTGACTGATCACCCCGTGAAACCCGGCCTCGTTGAGCATCATCAAGGCAATCTGGCTGTCACGCCCTCGCGGCGCAAGGATGATGGTGCGCTCGGGTGTCGCCAGCAACGCAGTCACCGGATATCTTCCGCAAGCAAGGGGTTGCTCGCCCCGAGATAAGTGGGCACCCCGCGCAGTACGCCCTGGAAGGCTTCCAGCGGTTCACCGATGGTCATGCCCTGGGCGCTGATGCGGTATTCACGGATGGTCGATTCATGGCTGCCGGTGCGTTTCTTGATGATCGAAATGGCCCGGCGTACCTTGCCCAGGGCTTCGAAGTAACGCAGCAGGATCACCGTATCGGCCAGGTAGGTGATGTCGACCGGGGCCTGCATGTCGCCGACCAGGCCATGCTGGGCAACCGTCATGAAGGTAGCGGCGCCTTTTCGATTGAGGTACAGCAACAACTCGTGCATGTGCAGCACCAGGGCGTTCTCTTCCGGCATTGCCGCCTGATAGCCATTGATGCTGTCGATCACCACGGTCTTGATATTGCCTTCGTCGACACAGCGCCGCACCCGGTGGGAGAACTCGCCGGGAGACAGCTCGGCGGCGTCCACCTGTTCGACCAGCAGATTGCCGCTGTCTTGCAGGGCCTGCAAATCGATGCCGATGTTCTTCATGCGCTCGTACAGCAACCCCAGCTCTTCATCGAAGATGAACAGTGCGGCTTTTTCACCCCGGGCCACCGCCGCGGCGGCGAACACCATGGAGATCAGCGATTTGCCGGTCCCGGCCGGACCGAGAATCAAGGTGCTGGAACCTGTTTCGATACCGCCGCCCAGCAGCGCATCCATTTCCCGGATGCCACTGGTCAATTGCTGGCGCAGGTACTGACCGCGATGTTCGGCGGCCACCAGACGCGGAAATACATGCACGCCGTCGCTGGCGATGGTGAAGTCATGAAAGCCGCCCCGGTATTTCTGGCCGCGGTACTTCACCACGCGCACGCGCCGGCGCTCGGCACCGTAATTGGGTGTCAACTCCTCCAGGCGAATCACGCCGTGGGCGACGCTGTGCACGGTCTTGTCCAGTGACTCGGTGGTCAGGTCGTCGAGCAGCAAGACCGTGGCGTCGTAACGCACGAAATAATGTTTGATGGCCAGGATCTGCCGGCGATAGCGCAGCGAGCTCTGTGCCAGCAGGCGAATTTCGGAAAGGCTGTCCAGGACGACACGTGTCGGTTTGACCCGTTCGACCACTTCGAAAATCTGCCGGGTGGCCTCGCCCAGTTCAAGGTCGGAGGAATACAGCAGCGTCTGCTGCTGTTCGGCATTGAGCAGGTTTTCCGGAGGCGTCAGCTCGAAGATGTGGACGTTGTCATCCATCTCCCAACCATGGGACAAGGCGCCCTGGCGCAGCTCGCGTTCGGTTTCAGACAGCGTGATGTACAGCGAGCGCTCGCCGGCTTGCGCACCGGCCAACAGGAAGTGCAGCGCCACCGTGGTCTTGCCGGTTCCCGGCTCGCCTTCCAGTAAAAACACATGACCGCGGGACAATCCTCCATCGAGGATATCGTCCAGGCCTTCGATACCGGTGGCCGCCTTGGTACGGTTCAATTCGTTGGTTAGAGACAAATAAGAGTCCTCTCGTGGCCAGGAGCAATGAGGCAGCCTCTTGGAAGTGCCGCAACGGGCTGCCTTTTCACTTGACCCCTGGCCCGGACGAGCGTTCAACCTTTTTTAACGCAAAAGGATCGCAGCCTGCCCTGTAGGAGCTGCCGAAGGCTGCGATCTTTTGCTTTTAAAGCCCCTGCTGCAACGACGGATCATCAGGGTTCATCTGTTCAAGCTGGGCCGTGAGGATCTGCACGTTTTGCAGCTGCCCGCTTTCCTTCCAGTAGTTGATCAGCAGCACCCGTGCCTTGCGATCGTTCGGATGGCGCTGAACGATTTCCTGCAACTGAATCTGCGCCGCTTCGAGTTCCTGCTCGCCGCGCAGTGTGGTGGCCAGGTCGTAGCGGTAATCCCGGTTATCGGGTTCAAGCTCGACGGCCTTGGATAGGCCGAGCAGGGCGAATTCGCTTTGGTCGTGATGCAGGAGCCAGAGCCCCAGGGCATGTTGCAGATAGGCCGAGTTGGGCTGTGCCTGAAGTTGCCTGGCCAATAGCTGCCGGGCGGCGTCGTTCTGCCCTTGCTTGTCCAGCACTTCGATTTGCAGCACCAGCGCCGGCAGGTTGTCCGGCGCCAGGCGCAGGGTGTTGTCCAGCGCCTGTTGCGCTTCCTTGAGTTCGGCGTTGTGCAGGTGCAGCCGGGCCAACTGGTATTGGTTTTCGGCGCTTTGCGGTTCGCTCTTGAGCACCTGCTCCCAGGCATCGATCGCTTGCTCCAGCGGTCCGAAATACAAGCCGAGTTCATCCGGGGACAACCCCAGCAGCGCGTTGATTGTCGCCAGCCGCACGTTCTGTTCGCTGTCGTCGAGCATTGGCCCCAGCAAAAGACTGCGTTGGCCGTTCGGTACCAGGGCGCTGATGCTCCTGATCGCCGCGATACGCACTTCGGGCGATTCGTTCTGCAAGTCGGCATCCGCCAGTTTCAGGGCCACCGAGCTTGGATAATTGGGCAGTTCGGCATGCAACCAGACACGGCGCTTGGGGGACAGGTCCGGACGCTTCAACTGCTGATAGAGCACCCGCGCGGCACCGGGTTGACCGCCCCGGGCCGCTGCCAGCGCTTCGCTGTAACCGTGTTGGATGGCTTCGGGAACCACCGGGGTGGTATCGCGCAGGGAAAACCATGCAAGGCCGATGACGAGCAGGGCGAAGAGGCTGATAAACAGATAGCGGCGGGACTGGGGCATGCAGGAATCCGGAAGCTGGCGAACTTTTGCAAAGGCGCCAGCTTCGGTCAGGCCAGGCCTTGAGTCAAACCTTGAAGACGTTCACTGACGATTCAAACCGTGGAAAAGCCCTCCCGCCAGCGATCAATGGGCCTGCAAACGGCGTCGCCAGCAAAACCTCTCAAGGCACCGCCACAGTGACTACGCTTGCTGGAAGTGTGTCGACGGGTGTTCCCATGCAAGCGTTGTTGCAGTACTTCAAGGCCATGCTCAACCCCGGCCCCGGGGTGTTGCTGTTTGCCTTGCGAACCATAGCGGCGGGGTTATTGACCCTGTACCTGGCGTTTTTGTTCGATCTGGATCAGCCCAAGTGGTCGATCATGGCCGTGGTCATCATCAGCCAGCCACTGGGGGGCATGGTGCTGGCCCGCAGTTTTGGCCAGGTGATCGGCACCACGCTGGGCGCTGCCGTGGCGGTGTTGATCATGGCGATCTTTCCCCAGGCTCCGCTGCCGTTCATCACCACCCTGGCATTGTGGCTGGCGTTGTGCACCGCCGGTGGCACCTTGTTGCGCTATACCAGTTCCCAGGCGTTTGTCCTCAGCGGCTACACCGCCGTGGTGGTGGCCTTGCTGGCGGTGCCGGATCAGGACGGCATGTTTCTGCTGGCGGTGACCCGCGTCACCGAGACCTTGCTGGCGGTGGCCTGTGTGTGTCTGGTCAGCCTGCTGACCGCCAGGCCGGAAACCGTGGCCCGTGACTACTTCGCCAGGATCGACCAGATCATCCGGTTGCTGGCCACCCATGCCAGCGCCGTCCTTCGCACCGAAGAGAGCGAAACCGATTTCCAGCAGCGACAAATGCAGCTGTTGGGCCAGATCAGCGGTCTGGAGGGTGTGCGCCGGCACATGTACTTCGATGCGCCACGGTTGCGCAGTGCCAACGGCCTGGTGCAACTCTTGGGCAACCAATTGGTGTTGTTGACCGCGCGGCTGACAGCCCTGCGCCACCAGCGGCTGCTGTTGACCGAGCGCTGGGAGGGCGAGTTGCCCGAGGAAATTCAACGGATACGCGCCGAAGAACTGGCGTTTCTCGATGAGCTGGCGCGGGAGGGGCGTTCGCTGTCCAGTGAGCAGCGCCATCACTTCACGTCGTTGCAACAACGCTTCGATGAGCTGGCCTACAGGGCCGAACAATTGACCGAACCACTGCCGGCCACCTTGCGCTCGCTGGCCTGGTCGCTGCGCTGGGAGCAGGCTCGCCTGCTGCAGCAGCTTGAGCAGATTCTGGAGTTGAGTGATGCCATCCAGAGCGGGCGACCGGCCAGCAGCGTGTTTCGCGGGCGGGAAAATCCACTGCATCTGGACTTCACCCTGGCGACCATGAATGCCATCCGGGCTTTTTCTGCGCTGTTGATTTGCGGCCTGATCTGGATCGAAACCGGCTGGGACGGTGCGCGAGGCGGGATGGTGCTGGTGGGCATCCTTTGCTCGCTGATGTCGACCTTTCCAAGGCCGCTGCTGGCGGTGCAAAGCTACGCGAGGGGCTTTGGGTTGGCACTGGTGGCCTCGGCGCTCCTGCAGTTCATGTTCGTGCCGATGATCAGCAATTTCGAGATGCTTGCCTTGCTGTTGGCGCCCTTGCTCTATGCCGTTGCGGTGGGGCTGGCCAGTCCACCCACGACAGGCACCGGCATTGGCCTGGGGCTCACGACTTTTCTGTTGCTCGGTCCGTTGAACGTAGGGATCGGTCAAAACACCGCCATCCAGTGGTTCGAATTTGCCGGGGCCTATACCTGCGCGACCGTGCTGGCGTTGAGCGTCTATGCGCTGATTTTTCCGTTCAGGCCGGATTTGCGCATGAGGCGGCTCCATAAAGAGAACTGCGAGCAGGTGTACGCCTTGCTGAAAAACGCGCCGACCGATGAACAGCAGTTTGCTTTCGAGAGTCGCATGGTTGATCGCCTGACCATGATGCTGGGGCTGCTGCCGGCAACGCAGGAGCCACAATCCCATGAGCGCTTTCAAGTCAGCCTGGCCTGCATGGCGCTGGGGATTGCGATGAATCAGCTCAGGCAGCAGGGGCAGAACAACGCACTGTTGAGTCCGGATCTGCAAAATCGCCTGTTTTCCACCGTCCGGGAAACGGGCAGGCTGGTTGCCGGCCGGCCCGGTGTCGAAGTGACACGGGTGCTCGATAGCCTGCACGCCCTGGGCGACGAACTGGATGCCCTGCATACCGATGTCCATGAGCATTTGTGGTCGGTGTTCCGCATGCGCGTGGCGCTGTTGATCGTGGTGTCGTTCGTCGAGCGTTATCGCGGCTACTTTCAACCCTCCGGCATTGAAGGAGACCCTGTCCTTGCCCATTGATCTGGAAGTGGGTGGCGCCTATCTGCCCCCGATCGCCCAGGCGTTGCTGCTGGGTTTGCCGATTTTCCTGCTGCTGGACTGGGTGCTGCGGCGCCTCGGTGTGCTGCAGTTCGTCTGGCATGAGGCCTTGTTCGAAGGCGCGTTGTACGTCTGCGTCTGTGCCACCTTGATACTGGTGATGGGAGTCTGATGCCTTGAAGAACATCCTTCCCCGACTCACGACGCTGGCGGTGGTACTGCTGGCCTTGATCCTGGGCTGGTTCGCCTGGGAGCATTACACCCGTGCCCCTTGGACCCGGGATGCCCGGGTGCGTGCCGATGTGGTGACCCTGTCCGCCGATGTCTCGGGGCGAATCGTCAGCCTGGCCGTGCAGGACAACCAACATGTGAACAAGGGCCAGACGCTGCTGGAGATCGATCCGGCGCGTTACACACTGGCGGTGGAGCATGCCAAGCGTGCCGTTGAGGTATCGAAAGCCTCGCTCGGGCAGGCCCAGGCGTCCATTACCGCCAGCGAAGCGTTGCTCAAGCAGCGTCAAAGCGAGGAGCAGCGGCGGCGCACGCTCAAGGACCGTTCGGCGATTTCCGGCGAAGAGTGGGAAAAAGCCAACACGGATGTGTCGGTGGCCCAGGCTGATCTGCTGCGAAATCAGGCCAACCTGGTGCTGGCCGAGGCCAACGTGCAACTGGCCATCGCGGCCTTGACCCAATCGGAGCTTGATCTGCAGCGTACCCATGTCGTCTCCCCGGTGACCGGCTATGTCACCAACCTGCTGACCCGGGAGGGCGACTACGCCTCGGCCGGGGGGCCGTTGCTGGCGCTGGTGGACAGCGATTCGTTCTATGTCAGCGGTTACTTTGAAGAAACCAAGTTGCCGCGGATCGGCGAGGGCGACCGGGTCAGAATCGAATTGATGAGTGGCGAAACCTTCGGCGGCAAAGTGCAGAGCATCGCCTTTGCCATTGCCGACCGGGAAAACCTGCCGGGCGGTCGCCTGTTGGCCAACATCAACCCCAGTTACACCTGGATCAAACTGGCGCAGCGGGTGCCGGTGCGGATCGAGATCGATGCCGACTATGCCGGTAAGGACAAACTGCGTGCCGGGACAACCGCTACCGTGACCGTCCAGGAAACCCGACGCTAAACCCTGTAGGAGCTGCCGAAGGCTGCGATCTTTTGATCTTGATCTTCACAAAAAGGATCAAAAGATCGCAGCCTACGCAACCGACGACAACGAAGTGTTAGAACTGGCAGGAAGACGATACAGTAAAA